>JAOTVL010000012.1 GCA_029863525.1 Gemmatimonadota bacterium | reverse complement strand
TCCGCCTCACCTTCGGTCAGGTATTTCTCGTTCGCCATGAGATCCAGGACCAGATTCCGTCGGGCCAAGGCCGCGTCGGGGTTGCGGAACGGATCGTACCGACCGGGGCGGTTCAGGATCGCCGTGAGGAGGGCCGCCTCCGCCACGTTCATGTCCGTGGCGTCCTTCCCGAAATAGCTCCGAGAGGCGTTTTGGAAGCCGTAGCCCCGCCCCATGTAGATCTCGTTGAGATACGCTTCGAGGATCTGCTCTTTCGTGTAGGAACGCTCCAGATCGAGCGCGACCTGGACTTCCTTGAGCTTGCGGATGTAGCGCTTCTCGAACCCGATCTCGTCGAACATGTTGCGCGCGAGCTGTTGCGTGATCGTGCTTCCGCCGCCGGCGTAGTCGAACGTCAGCACGCCCACCGCCGCCCGCGCGATCCCGATCGGATCGAAGCCGCGGTGGTCGTAGAAGCGCTTGTCTTCCGTGGCGACTACCGCCTGCGGGACGTACTCGGGAAGGGCCCGTATGGAGACGGGCGTTCGGCTCTCGAAGCCGTATTCCGCGATCAATCGACCGTCGGCTGCGAAGACCTTGCTCTTCTGCTCATGCTCGAACGTCCGGATCTGGGCGATCGAGGGGCAGGCGTTACCGGCGCAGAGGTTCTTCCAACTCCCCCAGAGCCCTCCGAAGCCGAGCGCCCCCAGGAAGGTGAGCGCCAAGAGGTAGTGCCTCGGATACCAATACGGCGCAAGTCTGGCGCGCCAAGCATTCGCGACCTCGTCCTTCGTCCTGGGTCGTGCCCGTGCCATCATGTCGTTCGCTCTCTTCGGGCCTCGCGACGCCTCGGCCAGAGGACTCCTGGGGTGACACCCCTCCGACGTTGCAAGCCAGGTGCCAACGGGTCTATTCGCCTTGAAGCTACTCAGAGTTCCCGGTTCGACTCAACCATTTCCTGCGGCGCTGCCTCTGGTGGCCCGGCCTGGCGTTTGCATGGGTCGGTATGGGGCGCCCACGCTTGACCGGGGTACGGAGTCCAGAGAAGCTCAAAGCTCCCGATCAGAACCAAGGGATCTCCTGACCATGACGCTCGTACGCACGCTCTTCGCGGCCACGTTGGCGCTCGGGCTGATCGCCTCCGGCTGCAGGGCCCAGGCGCCCCGAGAGCTCGTCGTCTCGTCCGATGCGGAGTTGGGCGCGATTGCCGCTCGGCTCTTGCCGGATCTGGCGGCGCGGGCGGGCATGGAGCTCCGTGCGCCGGTTCGGATCGAACGCCGCAGTCGAGCCGAGCTCATCGACTACCTCGTGTTCAAGCTCGATCAGGAGCTACCCGTGGGGGAAGCGACCGCGCGGGTCGAAGCCTATGCGTTGTTTGGGCTCATGCCCGAGGACGTCGACCTCCGCGGGCTCCTGCTCGAGCTTTATTCGGAACAGGTCGCGGGATTCTACGAGCCCGACTCGACGGCCCTGTTCGTACTCGACGATCAGCAACCCGAGGACCTCGAGGCGCTCCTGCTCCACGAGCTCGTGCACGCGGTACAGGACCAGCACGTGGACCTAAAGGCGCTCACCGATCCAGACATCGGTAACGACCGCGCGGCGGCCGCCATGGCGGCGATCGAGGGTCAGGCGACGCTCGTCATGCTCGAGTACGCCACCGAACAAATGACCGGTGCCTCGGTCGATCTCGGGCAGGTTCCGGACTTCGGAGCGCAGATCCGACCCGTGCTCGAGGCGATGAACAGCCAGTTTCCAGCGCTCGCCCGCGCTCCGCGCGTGATCCGGGAGAGCCTCCTCTTTCCCTACGTGGAGGGGGCCGGCTTCGTCCAGCGCCTTTGGGTCGACGGAAACCGCAGCGGGCCGTTCGGGGATGCGTTACCGACCTCGACCGAACAAGTCATGCGCCCGCGTGCGGACCCACCTGTTCAGGTGGCACTCCAGGTCCATGGTGGCCGCGTCGTGCTCGACGACGAGCTCGGGCGCCTGGAGCTCGGTGTGCTCGCCGAAGACGTGCTTGGCGTTCGCGGTCCGGGTGGAGCCGTGGGGGCCGGTGGTCCCGCCGAAGGCTGGGACGGGGATCGGTACGCGCTCATCGAAGACGCCTCGGGAAGCCGAGCGCTTGTCGCGGCGTTCGTCTGGGAGAACGCGACGGCGCGCGATCGCTTCCGGCGGGCGGTCGACGCCGGCTCGGGCCGCTTCGGCGGCCCGGTGAGCCTCGAATCGATCGACGTCGACGGTAGGGCGCTCAGCGTCCTCCACGTCGGTACGACCACCGCGCTGGTTTCGATCTCGCTGACCGATCGACGGTGATCCACTCGGGCCGCGTCGACGTTCGAACCGGAGTTGGCTCCTACCCGGTGTTCGTGGGGCACGGGGTCGCGCGGGTCCTTCCCGGCCTGGTGGCGGAGCGGGCCGCGAGCGGAAGATTCGCGCTAATCTCCGACTCGAACGTCTCGCCCCTTCACGGCGAACGCCTCGCCGAAGCGTGTCGCGTGTCGGGCCTGGATCCCACGCTGCTCTCGTTTCCGGCGGGTGAAGCGTCGAAGACCCGCGGACGATGGATGACCCTGACCGACGAGATGCTCGAAGCGGGACTCGGGCGCGACAGCTGCGTGGTCGCCGTCGGTGGTGGTGTCACGACGGATCTCGGAGGCTTCGTCGCCTCGACGTACCTGCGTGGCATTCCCGTCATTCAGGTACCGACCAGCTATCTGGCCATGGTCGACGCCTCGGTCGGTGGCAAGACCGGAGTCGACGTGGCAGCCGGGAAGAACCTGGTCGGAACGTTTCACCCGCCTGCGGCCGTGGTCGCCGATACCGAACTTCTTCGAACCCTCCCGGAACGGAACCGACGGGAGGGGCTGGTCGAAGCTGTGAAGCACGGCGCGGTCCTCGACGAGGGCCATTTCGAGGCGATCGAGCGCCGCTGTGACGACCTTCTCCGGGCGGACCCCGACACCGCGTCAGACGTGGTCCTGGCGAGCATCCGGATCAAGGCGGACGTCGTCTCGAAGGACGAATTCGAGGGTGGATTTCGCCACGTGCTGAACTTCGGGCATACCATCGGTCACGCGCTGGAAGCAGCGTCCGAATACCGCCTCGGGCACGGGAGCGCGGTTGGCCTCGGGATGATCACGGAAGCGGCGATCGGAGAGCGGGTCGGTGTGACGGCACCGGGGACGCGCGACCGCCTGAAGCGCGCCCTCGACAGGCTCATCGACCCGGCACCTCCAGGGCTCACCCTGGAACGGACCGTCGCCTACCTCGGCCAGGACAAGAAGGTGCGTCGCGGGAGGCCGAGGTACGTCCTGCTCGCGTGTGTCGGTGAAACGTCACGGGGGGTCGCGTGGACGCACGACGTCCCCGATGAGGTCGCCCACCGGGCCCTCCGCGAGGTTCTCGACGCCGCGTGACCCGGATCGACCGGCTCGGTTTCTTGGACTCCAGGCGTCGGAGGGTTCATCCGTCCCGTCCCGATCGCCTATAATAACGGCGTGACCGAGCCGACTGTGGGGACCATGGCGCTCATCGAGCGCACGTCAGGCATGACCGTCGCCGCGGCATTGCGCACTCGTGCCACCTCCGATCCGACCGCCTCGTTCCTTCTGCACGGTGACGAACCGCTCACGTTCGCTCAGATCGACCATGAGGCCGACGCGCTGGCCGCCGCGTGGGCAGGATTGGGGTTCGAAGCGGGTGACCGCGTCGCCCTCCTCCTTCCGCCGTGTCCGGAGTTCGTGGTCTCCCTCTTCGCGGCGGCGAAGGTCGGCGCGGTCGTCGTACCTCTCAATCCGCGGCTCGCGATACCCGAACTGCAGTACATGCTCCGTCACTCCGAGGCGGTCTGCGCAGTCACCGTCGAACAGGATCGTGACATCGACTTCCTTCAGCTCTTCGAGGAGTTGATGCCCCAGCTCCCGGAGCTCCAGTACCTCGTGACGGTCGGCGATGAGGACCTCTGGTACGACGACCGGATCTTCCAATTCGAGGATTTGCTGTCGTCGGGCCAGGGGAGGGACTTCGCCATTCCGGAGATGGACCCGACGGCGATGTTCGCGCTCATGTATACGTCGGGTACGAGCGGCAAGCCGAAGGGCGTAGAGCTGAGCCACGAGAACCTCCTGTCCGCCGCGGCCGCGACCGCCGCCGTCATTGGCCTCGAGCCGAGCGATCGCATCGTCGGGATTTCGGCTCTCTTTCACGTGTATGGCCTCGCCTCGGGGCTCCTGGGGAGTCTCCTCGCGGGAGCGACGCTGGTACTGCAAGACGACGAGAGCGCCGGTTCCACACTCGATGCGGTGGAGCGGCACCAGGCGACCGTGCATTTCGGCATCCCGACGCTCTTCGTGAGCGAGCTCGCCCTGCTCGAGCGACGGGCCAGGGAGCTGAAAAGCCTGCGGCTCGCAGTGGTCGCTGGGGCGCCGGTCAGCGATGAGCTGGTGACCCGGATGTCGGAGCACCTCGGTGTAACGGTCGTGACCGGCTATTCCCTCACCGAGACCGCGTCCACGGTCAGTGCCTCGAGTCCCTCCGACAGCGCCGAGAAGCGGCGCTTCACGGTGGGGCGGCCCATCGCCGGCACGGAGGTGAGGATCGTCGATACCGACGGCTCCGAACGCGAGCTACCCGTAGAGAGCGTGGGCGAGATCCGGGTTCGCGGTCCGGGCGTCATGCTGGGGTATTACAGGCAGCCCCGGCAGACCGCGGACGCTTTCGACGCCCACGGATATTTCCGGACGGGCGACCTCGGACTGGTCGACGAAGAGGGATACCTGCATTTGGTCGGGCGTACCAAGGACGTTATCATTCGTTCTGGCTTCAACGTGTATCCCCGCGAAGTAGAGGCTCGCATCGAGGCTCACCCGGCGGTGCACGAAGTGGCGGCCGTCGGAATCCCCGACGAGTTGCTCGGCGAGGTCATCTGTGCCTGCGTCGTCCCAGTCGAGGGAGCGATCGTAACCGGCCAGGAGATCGTGGAGTGGTGCCGCGAAACGCTCGCGGACGAGAAAGCTCCCGATCTGGTACGGTTTTTCGACGCGTTGCCGAGGTCGGATACGGGTCAGGTACGGAGGGTCGAACTCTCCCGCTCCGTTCAATCGGAGGGACAGTCGGCCTGAGGGGTTCGCGGCGCCTATGGTGGGCGCGCCCCGAAGGCTTCCCCGACCTCGGGTGCGATCTCACGATCGCGACGAGGTGGGGAGGTCTCGCGACCTACAATCAGTTTGCGAGAAGAAACACAGAATGAACGTTCCGTACACCAGGGCCCCACATCAGGGCGCCTTCAACATCGCCGGGGCCGAGTCGCCCCACGCAGCACTCCTCATCGACTTCGACAACGTCACGATGGGGATGCGCAGCGACCTTTCGAAGGAGCTCAAGACGCTCCTCGACTCCGACGTGATCAAGGGCAAGGTCAGCGTCCAGCGCGCCTACGCCGATTGGCGTCGTTATCCGCAGTACATCGTGCCCCTCTCGGAGGCGTCCGTCGACCTCATTTTTGCCCCCGCGTACGGGAGCAACAAGAAGAACGCGACCGACATCCGGATGGCGATCGACGCGCTCGAGTTGATCTTCATCCGTCCCGAGATCGGCACCTACATTCTCCTGACCGGAGACTCCGACTTCTCGAGTCTCGTGCTCAAGCTCAAGGAATACGGGAAGTACGTCATCGGGGTGGGGATCCAAGAGTCCAGCTCCGACATCCTCGTGCAGAATTGTGACGAGTACTACTCGTACACGAGCCTTACCGGACTCACGAAGACGACCGATCTGCCGAGCGGCGGTCGCGACCCGTGGGTGCTGGTCAAGGAGGCGGTGGATCGTATGGTCAAGCGCGACGACGTGATGCGCTCGGACCGACTGAAGCAGGTCATGCAGGAAATCGATCCGGCCTTCGACGAGAGCTCGATCGGCTTCTCCAAGTTCAGCAAGTTCCTGGCGGAGGCGTCATCTCGCGGGCTCGTGCAGCTCAAGAAGATGGAGAACGGGCAGTACGAGATCTCGGGCGCGAAGGGCGGAGGTGGAAGTAGCCGCGGGAGTCGCAGCCGCGGTAGCGGACGCGCGGACGACCGGGGGCGGAAGGACCGCGCTCGTGGTGGGCGACGCGGGGGTCGCGAGCGAGGTGGACGAGCCGCACCGGAAGAGGACCAGGCGAGCACTCCGTCGTCCGACGGCGGCGATCCGCTCAACGAAGCCTACGATCTCCTTCGCTCCACCCTCGAGGCGTTACGCGAGCAGGGCCGCGACCCGGTCCGCGATTCGGACGTGAAGCGGAAGATGCTCGACCGTGACCGGAGCTTCGACGAGACCGAACTCGGGTTCGGCAAGTTCAGCCTTTTCCTCACGCAAGCGGAAGAACACGGGGTGATCACCATCGATCGCGCCGAGAACGGCAATCTCCAGGTCGCTCTGGACGACAGCTCCACCGGCGATCATGACGACGGCGGCGAGGTGTACGACTCGGCGTACGCGGGTGGAGACGACCGTCCAGAAGCGCCTTCCCCCGATATGACCGACCTGGTCGATGCCGAGAAGGGACCCGACGAGGGTCCGACCGTGATCGAGGTCGAGCCGCCCAAGCGCGGCTGGTTCGGGCTCCGACTCGGTCCCCGGCGCGGCTCGACCCGCCGCCGCTCCGACGAGGTCACCTTGCTGGAAGGCCAGACCGTCACGTCGTCTCCGGAGCCGGCACCGGCCACCGTTTCCACGACCGGCTCCGACCCTGCGCCCTTCCTCGGCAGCGAGGGAGAGCCGCCGTCTCGCTCCCCGGCGCACTCCACGGGAGCGCCCACCGAGGCACCCGTATCGGCCCCACCCGCAACGACGGCGGAAGGCACTTCGCCGTCGTCGGACCGAAACGGTGGCTCGAGCACGCGGGGGAGCGGGTCACTCGATGACCTCGCGCTTCCCTCCGATGAGGGCGCGATCGTTCGCTACCTTGCCCACCGATACAAAGGGGTGGGGGAAAAGACGGCCGAGACGCTCGTCGAGCACTTCGGAACCGATCTCTTCCGAACGCTACACGAGGACGCCGACGCAATCGCCCGGGTCGTGCCGCAGAATCGCGCCGAAAAGGTGATCGACGCGTGGCGTGCCGATTACGAGCGGCGGACGCGCTCGAGGTAGGGCAGCGGCTTCCGGTCGGCCTCGACTTCCGGAAGCGCCGAAGCTGACGGCGCCGTTAGGGGTGCCGTTCGACCCGTCCTTCTTCGATCGTGGCGTGACCGAGGTCGCCAGAGATCTCCTCGGCGCATGTCTTGTATCCTCCGTGGGCGGAGAGCTGTGCAGCGGCGTCATCGTCGAGACGGAAGCGTACGGTGGTCAGGACGATCCGGCGTCTCACGCAGCGACGAGATCCGGGGTGACCGAGCGCAACCGTGCGATGTTCGGCCCAGGGGGGCGCGCGTACGTCTACCAGAGTTACGGCGTGCACTGGTGCACCAACGTCGTCACGGGTCCCGAGGGTCGTGCGGAAGCGGTGCTCCTCCGTGGCCTCTTTCCCGTGACCGGCTCGAGGCTCATGAGCCGACGTCGAAGGGGGCGGACGCCCCTTTGCGCCGGACCCGGCCGACTCTCCGAAGCGCTCGGAATCACCGACGCGTTGTACGGACACGACCTTTCGAGCGCCCCGCTGCAGGTATGCTCCGGCTGGGCCGTTCCAGACACGGACGTCGGTGTGTCGGGGCGAATCGGAATAAAAGCTGCGGCGGATCGTCCGCATCGGTTCTATGTTCGAGGGTTCCCGGGCGTATCCAGGCCGGGCACCGGTCCCCAAGACGACGGATAACGCATGAGTGACCCGACGTGGATCTCGATCCTTCCCCCGGTGCTGGCGATCGTGCTCGCGATCTGGACGCGTCAGGTCTATCTCTCGCTGGCGGGCGGGATCTGGTTCGCATGGACCATCCTCCTGGGCTGGAGTCCGATCGCGGCGCTCGGCGCGACCGTCGAGAGCACGGTTTCGGTGTTTGGGGAGGCCGGCGATGCACGGGTCATCATGTTCACGCTCGTCATCGGCGCGCTCATCGCGACGGTCGAGGCGTCGGGCGGCGTCCGTGGCTTCGTCGGTTGGCTCGAGTCGAATCATTGGGTGAACACGGCGAAGCGCTCACAGCTTCTGGCGTGGGGCACCGGCGTGGTGATCTTCATCGAGTCGAACATCACGGTACTCGTCGCCGGATCCGTCGCCCGGCCCCTGTTCGACCGGTACAAGTGCTCGCGCGAGAAGCTGGCGTACATCATCGACTCCACATCGGCGCCGATCTGTATTCTCATTCCGATGAACGCATGGGGCGCGTATAACCTGGGCATTCTCGAAGGGCTGGGAGTTGAGAACGCGCTCGGCGTCTTCCTCACGTCGATTCTCTTCAATTTCTACGCGATGGCCGCCGTGCTCCTGGTCTTGTTCGTGATCCTCTTCGGTATCGACATCGGGCCCATGAAAAAAGCCGAGGCACGCACGCAGCGAGGAGAACTGTTGTGGCCCGGGGCCACCCCCATGATCGACGAGGAGGTGCTTTCTCCACCTCCGCTGGAGGGGACGACGCCCGCCGCGCGCAACATGGTCCTTCCGATCGCGAGTATGGTGCTCTTCATGCCTATCGCGCTGTACATCACGGGGGATGGTGATCTACGGGACGGGTCCGGATCCACGAGCGTCCTCTGGTCAGTCCTCGTGGGTCTCGGCGTGGCCTGGGTCATGCTCAAAGCGCAGGGGATCTTTACGGTCGACGAGTTGGTCAGGGTCGCCCTGAAGGGCGCTGGCGCGCTGGTGCCGCTCGCGCTGATCCTGCTCCTCGCGCTGGCGCTCGGCGACGTGGTGGAGGCTCTGGGGACCGGTGTCTACGTCGCGCAGGTCACCGCGGGCACCATGCCGAACTGGGTCTACCTTCCTCTCGTGTTCCTCGTTTCCGGGGGCATCGCCTTTTCGACCGGGACGAGTTGGGGGACGTTCGCCATCATGCTGCCCATTGCCGTTCCCGCGGCCATGACGCTGGAGCTTCCGCTGGCGCCGTTCGTCGCGGCGTCCCTGGCGGGTGGCATCTTCGGTGATCACTGCTCGCCGATCTCCGACACGACCATCATCTCGTCGATGGCCGCCGCGACGGACCACATCGATCACGTGCGAACACAACTCCCATACGCGCTCATCGGCGGAGCCGTAGCGGTGGTCTGTTTCGCGTTGCTCGGGGCGACACTCTGATCCCAAAAGGTGAGGATCCGCCACACCGTATCGGTGTACCCGGGCGCAAATCGGCAGCTGATCGTGCACTTGCTCACCGGGTTCGGCCGAGGGGCGGTCGAACCGTGATTTGATCGGAGTGACCTGACGTGAACGTCATCGTTTGTGTGAAGCGGGTACCGGACACGGAGGCGCGGATTCGTGTCGATGGTTCCGGAACCTCGATCGAGAAGTCCGGCATCAAGTACGACATGAGCCCGTACGATGCCTTCGCCGTGGAAGCAGCCCTACGGTTCAAGGAGTCGACCGGCACGGGAGAGGTCACGCTCCTGACCCTGGGTGACTCGTCGGCCCAGGAGACGCTCCGCAAGGGCCTGGCCATGGGTGCCGACAAAGCCGTCCTTCTCGACGGCGAAGTGACCCTGGACGGCCTCGCGACGGCGAAGGCGTTGGGGGAGGAGCTTCGGGACGCCGACGCACCGCTGGTGCTTTTCGGCATCAAGGCCGCAGACGACGACCAGCAACAGGTCGGTCCCATGGTCTCGGTGCTTCTCGATCGACCCTGTGTCACCGGGGTGTCGACGTTCGAGATGAGCGGAGACACGGTCGTGTGCCACCGGGAGATCGAGGGAGGAAGTGAAGTGGTCGAGGTGGACTTGCCTGCGGTCTTGTGCATGACGAAAGGGCCGAACGATCCACGCCTCGCGGCGCTCAAAGGCATCATGGCCGCGAAGCGGAAACCGCTCGAGGAGAAGCCCGCGATTGCTGCCGAGGCCCGGGTCCGTCTCGTCTCGCTGGAGGAACCACCCCAGCGCGCGGCAGGTCGGATCGTCGGGGAAGGGACAGACGCCGTTCCCGAGCTGGTGCGACTGTTACGCGAAGAAGCGAACGCTTTATAGCCGAGGGGCACGTCCCGAAACGCTGGCGGGCGTGACCATTCATGGACCACTGAACGGAGCACACTGATGGCGAACGTACTCGCCTTTGCGGAGCAACGGGACGGCCAGATCGGGTCGACCGCGCGAGAAGCGGTCGGAGTGGCGGCCTCCCTGGCCGACTCTCTCGGCGAAGAGGCGCACGCCCTCGCGTTCGGAGGAGTCGGCCTTTCCGGCTCGGCTGGCTTGCTCGGTGGGTTCGGTGCGGCGGCGATCGCGGTCGGGGAACACGCGCTCCTCGCCGACTACAATCCCGAAGCGTACGTCGACCTGGTGGCGGAGCACGTGAAGAATGGCGGCTACAGTGCGGTCGTTTTTCCCGCGAGCACGCTCGGCAAAGACCTGGCTCCGAGGGTCGCGGCCAAGCTCGACGTCCCGCTCGCGAGCGACGCGACCGCCGTCAGTGTGAACGAGGGTGCCATTTCGGTAACTCGGCCGGTCTTTTCCGGGAAGGCCTTCGCGCGCGTGGAGATCGCCGCCAGGCCGGCGATCGTCTCGATTCGACCGAATGTTTTTCAGCCGCATGAGCGCTCCGCCGCCGGAACGGTCTCCACCTTCTCGCCCGATGTCGACCCTTCCTCCTGGCGCGTCCGTGTGGTCGAGCGAAGGGGCGCATCGGGCGACCAGCTGGACGTCACGGAGGCCTCGATCATCGTCTCGGGCGGCAGGGGCATGAAGGATCCGGACAACTGGACCATCCTCGAGGAGCTGCGAGACGCGATCGGGCCCGACGTGGCTCTCGGGGCATCCCGGGCCGTGGTCGATGCCGGTTGGCGACCTCATGGCGAGCAGGTGGGCCAAACCGGGAAGACTGTCGCCCCGAAGCTCTACGTGGCGGTGGGGATCTCCGGCGCGGTCCAGCACCTCGCCGGCATGCGAACCGCGAAGACGATCGTGGCGATCAATCGCGACGCGGACGCGCCGATCTTCGGGGTCGCGGACTACGGGATCGTGGGAGATCTGTTCGAGATCGTGCCGAAGCTGACCGAAGAGATCGCGGCGCTCAAGCAGGGCGACTGACCCGCCGAAGGCTCAGAGTCGAGAGGCCCGGATCACCGCGGCTTCCCGCCGAGGATGGCGATCGGATCGACGGGGCGTCCCCACCGCCACACCTCGAAGTGCAGGTGAGGGGCGGTCACGTCACCCGTTGCGCCGCTCAAGCCCACGACCTCGCCGGGCCGAATACGGTCGCCTGAGCGAACGAGGATCTCCGAGAGGTGGGCGTAGGCACTCGAAAGCCCGCCCCCATGGTCGATCCAAACGACGTTTCCGAACCCGCTCTGCACGCCGGCGAATCGAACTCGGCCGCCGGCCATGGCAGCGACCCGCGTACCTGTCGGTACGCTCAGATCGACGCCTCGGTGCAGGTCTGGGCGCCACCCTCTGAAGCGGAGCCCGTAGCCCGAGGAGAGCGTGGCGTCGACTGGCCATCGCGGCAACGCGCAGCCGGTGAGGAAGAGCGCGGCGAGGGCGAGCGTCGCGACCCGTCCCAAGCGACCGGGCGGCTTCACCTCGGGCTTCGCTCCTCCGAGGCCGGCCCAGTGTCGAGCAGCATCACTTCGACCGCCTCGCCTGGTGCGATCTCGGTCGCCTCCGGCGGCACGATCGCGAGGCCGTCGGCGCTCGCGAGTCCGCGGACGAGCCCCGAGGTCTGTGGGCCGGTGAGGCGAGCGATCGTCTCGCTGCCTTCGCGTCGGAGCGTCACCCGCTGGAAGTAGGTCAGGTCAGCCGGCGTGTCGAATCGGTCGCCGGCCCTGCACGTGATGACGCGTCGCAGCACCCGTCGATGGCCCGCCAGGCGGAGGAGGAAGGGCCGGACGAACACCTCGAAGGTCACGAAAGCCGAAGACGGGTTCCCGGGCAGTCCGAACACGGCCTGTCGCCTATGATCGGTCTGTAGCCACCCGAAGCTCACCGGGCTGCCGGGGCGCATCTTCACGCGCCAGAAGTCGAGCGTGAAGCCCATCCGGTCCAGCGCCCTCTTCACCAGGTCCGCTTCGCCCATCGACGCGCCCCCGATCGTGATCAGGGCGTCCGCCTCCGCGCCTGCGGCGATCTTGGCTTCGAGTGCGTCGGTTTCGTCCGGAGCGATGCCGAGGTGCAGCGCTCGGGCGCCGATCGAGGTAGCCATGGCGCAGAGCATGCGGCCGTTCGACTCCGGGACGCCGACGCCTTCTCGGACGTCCGCGTACCGCTCGGGCTCCCGCAGCTCGTCGCCGGTCGGCAGCACCGCCACCAGAGGCACCGCATGAACGTCGACCTCCGTCACACCCGCGGCGGTGAGAACTCCGAGTGTCCCGTGCGTCACCGAATGGCCGACATTGAAGAGCGTGTCACCGGCGCGCATGTCCTGACCGGCCGGACGCACGTGTCGGCCGGAGTCACGGTCGTCGAAGATCCGGACCATGCCCGCCTCATTCTCGGCGTCCGTATCCTCGACGCGGACCACCGTGTCGGCGCCCTCGGGAATCGGTGCCCCGGTCATGATACGCGCGGCCGTGCCGACCTCGATCGTTCGGCCCGAGTCGGAGCCGGCCCTGAGCACCGTCGTGACACGCAGGGCCACGGGAGTCCTCGCCGACGCACCGCGGATGTCTTCGCCGCGCACGGCGTAGCCGTCCATGGCACTGTTGTCCCAGGGGGGGAGCGTCGCCGACGCGGTCACCGGAGCGGCGAGCGCTCGACCCAGCGCTTCCAGAGTCGATACAGACTGCGTGGCCGAAGGGGTCGCGGAGCCGAGGATGCGATCGATCGCCTCGTCGACGTGGAGCCAATCGGCGGGGCGCACCGCAAAGCGCGTGGCTCGCGGAGCGTCGCTCATCGGACCGTTGCGCTCACCAACGGTACAGGAGCGTGAGCGTGAGAGACGTCCCGTTGATCCATTCACCATCCGCGACGTCTTCGAACCCCCGGTCGGGGTCGCTGAAGCCCGGGGGCGTGTCGATCTTCCAGAGGGAGAACGTTCCGTCCGCCCGAGCAGCGATCGACTCCGTCAAGAACCATCGTGTACCGAGACCGATCGTGCCGATGAAGCTCGAGCCGAAGTCGTAGACGTCTTCCGGAAGCAAGATCTCTTCGAGCTGGGCGCGGTCCTTGAGGTCGAGTGCGATACCGCCACCGAGCGAGATGAACGGGGCCAGGCCGTGCCAAGATCGACGGCCGGTCAGCGTGAATCGGAAACCGGCGTCGATCAGCAGGATGCGCGAGTCGACCTCGCCGATGACGCGGTCCCCTTCGACGCGTCCGGGATCGACGACGTTGCGGGACCCGTCGACCGCCCCGAGCAACCCTTCGAGCGAGAGCGGACCGGAGAGCTCGATGGCGTACCGCGTGCCATAGAGCAAGCCGCCCGAGGGTCCATAGTCGAACCGGCCCTCCCCCGCGGACATCGTGCCGACGTACACGCCGATCTCCTGACGCCGTTCGAGGTATTCGAACGGCGACGGAATCGACTGACCGGCGGCGGACCGGGGAAGCAGGAATCCGACCGCCGCGATGGCAGCCAGTGCACTTGAGGGGGAAAGCCGCATCGTTGGAACCGACTCCTCGTCGATCGCGTTTTCAATGATTGACGCCCTTCGGCGCCCCGGGCAGATTCCTTATGTGACGCGACCTCTCAGCGTCGAACCGCCCATGTAACACCTTCCGTTCCGGATCGTTTCAGACGATATGCCAATTCGATCGAGGGCCCTCCGCGGGGCGTTGCTCCTGGCCGGAGGATGCCTCGTCGTGGCACCGTGCGCCGCGGTCGGTCAGGATCGCGCGGCTGTCGGTACGGAAGAGAACTTCCGACGCGAGCCGAACGGACTCGTGCTCGCTCGGCTGTACCCGGGCGCATCGGTCCGTGTGCTGGATACGAGGGACAACTGGACCCAGGTGGAGGTCGGTGGTTGGGTGTGGATGCCGTCCCTTCAGGTGAGCAACGACCCCGACATGACGCTCGTTGTGGCGGCGTCCGGTGGTGAGAACCTGCGGGTCGAGCCGTCCGGAGCGATCGTCGGAAGACTCGTCGACGGAGCGCTCCTGGCCGAGGTCGAGCGTATCCCCTCGTGGGCCCGGGTGACGCGCGTCGGGTGGATTTGGAGTCCCTCGCTGGAGGAGGACCCCGTCCCACCTTCACCCCAGTCGGAGCGAGCTGGTGAAGAAGCCCGCGCAGCTCCCGCAGCGATCCAGCCGGCGCGGCGACCGGGCGGCTTCGTGGGATCAAGGGGAGGGCCGATCCTGGCGGCTCCAGACGGAGATACGCTGGCGGTGGCCCGTCCTGCGAGCGATGTCGAAGTGGTCCGGCGAGAAGGGAACTGGGCCAGGGTGCGCCTGGAGGGTTGGATGTGGATGCCCGCCGTCCCGGAGCCGAGCGCGGACCCTGGGGCCGACGAGGGTGTCAGCCCCCTCGAGCCGGCGGACATGTCGGAGAACCCCGAGGCAGTCGCGGGTCGCGTGGTCGCGTGGAGCTTGCAGTTCATCTCCCTGGAGCGTGCGGAGGCCGTCCGGACCGATTTCTTCGAGGGCGAGCCCTTCCTCCTCACGCGCTTCGGGGGCAGTGACGGCCCGTTCGTGTACGTGGCTGTGTCCCCCGATCGTCTGGAAGAGGTTCAAGGGCTCGTTCCGCTGGAGCGGATCGAGGTGACCGGACGCGTCCGCACACCCGCTTCGTCACTCACGGGCGTCCCCATCATCGACCTCGTCTCGATCGATCGACGTCGCGGAGACCCGTGACGTGAGGAGTTTCGGCACGCTCGCGGCACTAGGCTTTCTCATCGCCGGTGCCTGCTCGAGCCCGACCCAGGTCGTCCTGCCTCCCGTCGAGGCCTTGGTCGCGAGCGGGGACGGCCAGTACGGCACCACCGGGCAGACGCTGGTCGCTCCATTGCACGTGGTGGTTCGCAGCATCGATACAGAGCTGCCGCGTCGCGGCGTGACGGTGGTCTGGACCGTCGAGGAGGGTGACGCGTCCATCGTGGGGATCGCCGCGACGGTCACGGACTCGACCGGCTCCGCGCGTGTGACGGTACGCCTCGGACAGAGCATCGGGCCGGTCACGGTGCGCGCGACGGTACAGCAACAAGAGCGCGCTTTCGCCGAATTCCGTGCCTTCGTCGTGGCTCGGCCGGTTCTCGAACAGATCGAGCCGCTGTCCGCAGCGCCGGGCACGTCGATCGTGCTGACCGGGCAGAACTTCAGCCCGGATTCCGACCAGAACATCGTGCTCTTCTCCGGTATCCGAGGGCGGGTAACAGAGGCGAGCGGCACCGAGCTGACGGTGATCGTGCCACTCTGCCTACCAGAGCGGTCGGTCGCTCTCACGGTGCAACTCGGAGCCGTGGCGAGCGCCTCGCGCACCTTCCAGGTCGAAGCCGGCGGAAGCGTGCTGGGCCTCGCGGTCGGGGAGTTCGTGGACGCCACCGACGACGCCGGTTTTACGTGCGTGACCGTTCCCGGGGATGGGACCGCTCGATATCTGGCCTTGGTCCAGTCGACGGGTCGCGTGGGTGCGGCGGCGCATCCGTTTTCTTTTCGGGGACTCTCGGCGTCGGGACCACCACCGGCTGCGGTGGAGGGGCCGCTATCGGCGCCGACGCGCCGGCTCGGGACGATCGATTCGCGCGTGCTGCCGATCTCCGACGGTCATCTGGCTGTCGAGCTGTCCGACCCGCAGCGACGCCTCGACGAGCGGCTTCGCGAGATCGAGCGGGAGCTCACCCGCGGTCGCCACGGGCAGGTGAGCGGCCCCTCGAGGGTCGATATGCCGTCGGCCGTGCCAGCGCTGAACGAGCGCAGAACGTTCCAGGTGTTCCAGGGACCCGGCCAGTTCCAGGAGATCACCGCGGTCGCCCGCCACATCGGTGCCCGAGCCGCGCTCTTCGTCGACGAGAACGCCCCCTCTGGTGGCTACACGCCGCAGGACCTGGCAGCGTTCTCGGACCGCTTCGACGACTACATCCACCCGACGGTAACGTCGACGTTCGGTTCCGAATCCGACCTCGACGCCAACGACCGGGTGATCGTTCTCCTGTCGCCGGCGGTGAATTCGCTCACACCCAGGGGCTCTGCGGGGTTCGTGGGCGGGTTCTTCTTCGGAGTGGACCTGCTGCCCGAGAGCGAGGGCAGCAACCAGGGCGAAGTGTTTTACACGCTCGTTCCCGACCCCAGCGGCATCTACTCGGACCCGAGGCCCAAGGAGGCGATTCTGGAGCTGGCGCCGGCGATTCTGGCGCACGAGTTCCAGCACATGGTCAACTTCAACGAACGAGTCCTCGTCCGGGGCGCCGAGGCAAACGAGGCCGTGTGGCTTTCCGAGGGCCTCGCCCAGTACGCCGAGGAGCTGGTCGCACGCGCCTACGAGGTGGAAAGCAACGCCGAGAGCGCAGAGATCTTCCGCGATGGAACGAGAGACCGCGCCGCGCGCTATCTCGCCGGGCCGGACACGGTCTCCCTCATCGTCTCGGTCGGAAGCGGAAGTCTGTCCGAACGCGGAGCCGGCTACCTGTTCATACTGTACCTGGCGGACCAAGCGGGCGACGAGATCGTCGGTCGTCTGACCCGTACGACGAGGACCGGCGTGACGAACGTCGAAGCGGAGACGGGAACCGAATGGGCAGTTTCGCTGTCTGACTGGTGGTCCGCGATCGCGTTGGATGGTCCGGATCCGGAATCGGGACCGACCGTGTATCCTACGGTCGATCTCAAAGGCTTCATCGGGAGTCCTTATCCATTGGCGATCGAGGACGTGGGGGCCGGAGACTTCCAGCGGTCGGGGTCGCTTCCGTCGGCGTCGGTCGCGTACTTTGAAATCGTGCCTGCACCGGGAGGGTCCACCACGCTGAGGTTGGGTGGAGCGGCCGGCGGAGTGAGTAGACCCCAGGCCGGTCTGAGGATGAGAATCGTGCGCGTGCAATGAGCTGCGGCAGCGGCCGCGGAGAGTGAATCTTCGGGGTCGCGGCCTCGTAGGGACGAGAGTTGAACCTGAACGTTTTCCGGCGATAGCGAATGCGCTGTTCCACATGCGGAGAGAGCCTCCAACCCGGTGCCGTGAAGTGCCCGACGTGCGGCACAGCTACACCCGTGGGGATGGCCATCCAGCGCCCGAGTGGGCTCCGCCGCTGCCCGCGCTGTTCATATCAAGGTGAAGGCATGCCCTACTTCCGCCGGGCCGGCCACGTGGGGCTGCTCGTCGGCGTCAGCATCTTCACGTACGGGTTCGGCGGATTGGTGTATTGGCTGGCTCGACGGCGACACTTGGTGTGCCCGCGCTGTGGCCTCGGCTGGGAGAACGCGTCGCGTGCGCTCGCGGTGACGGGCCCGGAGCCGGAACGACGTCTCATCGAGCAGGAGCCCGACGAGAAGCTCCCGAGCTCGGGAATCAAGAGACGCGTTCTCGGTACCGGGCTCGTTCTCCTCGCGAGCATCCTCGTGCTGATCGGCTTCGTCGAGTGGGAGATGGCCGCGGTCGCGATCGGGTCTGTGGTGGGTGGCGCTGGCTCGATGACGTTCTATTGGGGATGGCAGGGCCTCCAGGAGCGTCGCAAGGCGATCATGCAGGGGATCCAGCGTAAGGTCCTCAAGCTTGCCGCCGCGAAGGGCGGAACGCTCACGGTAACCGAGGTGGCGGCGGACCTGAACCTCGCACTACCGGCAGCCGAGAAGATCCTGACCTCGATGGACGACGGCTTTCGCGTGCGGTCCGACATCTCCTCGGAGGGCGTTCTGTATTACGAGTTTCCCGAGATCCTGCACCGGGCTCAATTGACTTCGTCCGACCTGGCCGCGGGAATCGACGCCCAGGGCAGGCTAGAACCCGGGGACTGAGCCACGCGCGCCAGCGTCAGGCCCGCGAGGATGACCGCGGCGCCCGACAGCTGCAGCGGCGTGGGGACTTCCCCGAGCCAAAGCCACGCCACGAGTAGAGCGGTGACCGGGACGAGATTCGAGTAGACGGCGGTCCGGCTGTTCCCTAGGCGTCGTACGCCGCGGTACCAGAGCACATAGGCGACCCCGATGGAAAGAAGGCCTGCGTAAACGATGCCGACCCAAGCCCCTGCGGAAACTTCGGACAGGTTCGCGGCGGCGACGGACGGGGCCCCCAGGAGCACCAGCACCGGCGTGCCCACCCAAAGGGTCCAGCTCGTCATCCGGAGCGAGCCGTAGCGGAGGGCAGGACCCCGGCCAGCGACTGTGTAGAAGGCCCACAGTACGGCCGCGACGAGCATGAGCGCGTCGCCCGCGAGCGTCTCACCGCCCACCGCGAGCGCATCGCCTCGCCCGAGCACCACCATTGCGACACCGCTGAGCGTCACCACGACGCCGAGGATCGCTCCGATGGTCGCCCGCTCGTGGCCTACGGCGATCGACAGGACCAGCGTCCACGTCGGGGTGGTGGCGAGCAGGAGGCTCGCGTTGCCCGCCAAGGTCCAGTCGAGACCGAATATGAAGCAGAGCTGGTACGCTACGTTCCCGACCAAGCCGAGACTGAGGACCCGTATCCGGTCGGACGGATCGGGAAGGGTTGGCCCGGGGAAGCGCCTCAGGACAATCGCCAGCGCGACAGCCGCAAGGGGAAACCGCAGCGCGTTGAGGGCGAGCGGATCTATCTCCGCGAGAACGACTTTCATCACGGCGAAGTTCACGCCCCATATGAGCGCTACCGATACGAGACCGACATCGGTCGCGATCCCTTCGGGCTGATCGTTCATTGTCGCCCGCGTGGACGTTGTGTCGCGCCGCGGAGCGGCAGTAAGTTGAATGAATCTAGACCACCCGCCGCGAAGGGCCTACATGTCAGTAGCAGCACCAGTATGTCGGTAGGCAAGGTGCTGAAGCTCGCCGATCACCGCGATCGGCGACTCCAGCGATCGGACCTGGTTCGCGCGATGGCGTGCACCGATCGCACCCGCGAAGCTCTGCTCGGGCTCCTTGCGTCCGTCGCGGAAGTCGCTGGCTCCGATCGAGTCGCCGCGGTTTGGATCGACGAGTACGGCCCGGGACTGGTCCACCCGCATCTGGTACTGGACCTGCTGGCCGACGCCCCACGACGGCTCTTTCCCGCCGAGCCCCTACAAAAGGCGTGGGACTTCGGCATACCGGGCACGTACGATAACGCGGCGTCCTTCGAAGCCGATCGCTCGGCCACGTTCGCCGTCGCGCTCGGCAGTGACGGTGCGCGCGCTTGGTTCCTGGTCGCCGACTCTCTGACCCGAAGAGCCCCGTTGGGGGAATCGGGTCGAGGCCGACTCATGTTCCTGGCGGGTGAATGCTCGGCGATCGTCCTCCATCGTGACCTCGAAGCAGAAGCGGAAGGCGGTCCAGTGGCCTTCGCCGGGTGGCATGTCCTGAAGGATCTGGAGGGGCATGAGACAGATCCGGTGCGGTCGGGGATCGTGGGGCGCCGATTCGAGGTGGCCCGCTTGATTCGAATGTTCGTCGACGAAGATCTGACGATGCCCGACGAACGTCGGGCGGACCTGGCGGATCGGGCTCGCGGCTCGCTTCGGGACGATCCGGACCTGGGTGAGCCGGAGGCAGCTCTGCTCGGTCGTGCCCTCGATGCGTTCACGGTGGCGGACTTGCACGGTTTGGCAGAGGCCGCGCAGGAGATGGGACAAGAGGCGGAGCGGCTCGACCACGTCAGTAGCGCGCTCGCGTTGTACGATTGCGCATACGACATCGGCTTCGCTCTCGTCGACGCTG
The DNA here is from genome assembly GCA_029863525.1 of Gemmatimonadota bacterium. Taxonomy (GTDB): domain Bacteria; phylum Gemmatimonadota; class Gemmatimonadetes; order Longimicrobiales; family Gaopeijiaceae; genus UBA2589. Next base: position 22,074 of record JAOTVL010000012.1, on the reverse strand, counting down.
GCTTGACCGCCGAAGCGGCGCGCGCCTCCGGTCGCGTCTTGCGTCGCCGCGGGCGGTGGGCGGAGGCCGATCGCGCATACGGTGTGGCGCTCTCGATCGCGGAACGGTCTGACCTCCACGAGACGATTGCGAGGACCCGAGCCGGTCTCGCGGTGATTCACAAGGACCGGGGAGACCTTGCGGCGGCGAGGGCGGGATTCGCCGAGGCGCTCGAGGCCGCCCAGTCGTCGCACGATGCTGATACGGTGGCGAGCATCTACCACGATCTGATGGGACTCGAGCACGCGGCCGGAGAGCTACCGCTTGCGTCTCGGTACGGCTGGCGCGCCGTGAACACCTACCGCAGCGACGTCGGTCGCACACGATGTCTCGTGAGCTTCGCACTGATCCTGAAGGAGCTCGGCGACATCGAAGCGGCCGAAGACGCCTACGAAGTGGTGTGCGGCACTTCGGACGAACTGTACTACCTCATCTACGCACACGATGCGCTGGCGCACCTCGCGGCACTTCGCGGCGACGCGGCGCAGTTCGACCGACGTGCCGCTGCATGCGACGCGTTGGGCTGGGAATCAGGCCCCTTGTCCGCGAAAGCGGAGATCCTCTGGTATCGGGGGCTGAGCCACCAGCTGCTCGGCAGGGGTGACGAAGCCCGGTCGTGGCTGCGACGCGCGATCGATTTTGCTCGCGAGCACGGCTTCACACGCGTGAGAATGGGTGCCGAAGAGGCCCTACGGGCGTTGTCGGGCGGGCCCTCTTCCGATCGCCCGAGTACGATGTCCGCACCACCCGAAGTCCGCGATGGCCTCCGGGCGATGCGGCACCGTTTTATCGGAGCCTGACGTCAGCCGGTGATGTTGCCGGCGTCGGGATTGTGGTTCCCAGCGTCAGGGTTGTGATTACCGGCGTCGGGGTTGTGGTTTCCCGCGTCGGGATTGTGTGGCCCGGTGAGCGAATTGCCGCAAGCGGCCATACCGATGGTGAGCGCGAATACGAGCAGCGTGCGACGAAGCGTCTTCATGGTGGATCCCTTTGATTCTGGGAGGGGTGCCCCGCACCGCGCGGTGCGGTTAGAACAAATAGTCGAGCTTGAACTTTCGAATACGTCCGCGGGGACGTAGCATCACTTTGACCCGCGGGTATGTCTTTTTCGAAGATCATGGCCTTACTTCCCGTTCTCTCTCCCGATTTTTCGCTTCCTTACGCGGTCTCAACGTTGGTTCCGGACCACTTTTCGGTCGCACGAGCCACGACCTGGGACCGACTGTTGTGGCTCGTTCGGGAGCGTCCGGCAACCGCCGTGATCATCGACGGGGTCGCGATGACGCACGCTCCGCCGCCGGAGGAGCGCGTCGCCCAGCTGCGCAGACGCTTTCCGAGTCTCGGGTGCATCTTCGTGTCGCAACGTGCTACGGACCGGGTCACGCTTCTTCGGCTCGGACGGGCCGCCGTGTCGACCCTCGAATTGGTACCGGTCGACGATCTCGCGGGTGAGACCCGCCGCGCTGTTTCTCGGGTCACCGCATCCGGGACCCACGCCCGGGTCGTGCGAGCCGTCGGATCACGGCTGCCACGCGCCGAGCGAGGTGTCCTCCGGGCTGCTCTGGACGGAGCCCTCCTGGGATGGCGTGCCGACGAGCTGTCTGCTCGGGCGGGCTGGACCAGGGCTCATCTGAGTGTGCGCCTCCGGGGGCGGGGGCTCCCGTCGGCTGGACACCTCCTCCTCTGGGCGAGGCTCCTCCACGCGGGTCGCTGGCTCACCGACCCGGGCCGGAGCGCCGAGAGCGTGTCCCGGCAGCTAGGGTATGCCAATGGTGGCGTCTTTCGCCGCGCTTTGCGTAACTACGTACAGGCGACACCGACCGAGGTCCGCGAGCGCGGTGGGTTGGAGTTCGTGCTCGGACGCTTCCTTGACGTGTGCAGCCTCGGTGATAGCGTTCGGCTCGAGCGCTCCGTCGCCTGACGGAGTCTGGTTCGTCTGAGTCGAGGGTACGATGAAAGAGTTCACGGATGCCGGGGGCCGTAGCTGGACCGCCGCTACGCAGGAAGAGGGCGGCCACGACTACAAGGGTCGATTCTACATGGTCATGCGCCCGGCCGACGGCGGAGAATCGGTAGCGCTGCGTGACGTGAGATGGAACAGCGAGAAAACGGCTCAGCGCACGATCGAAACGATGTCGACCGTCGAGTTGCGAAGACGTTTGAGATTGGCGGTGGGGCGAAGCATGTCGTCGCCGACGGCGTAGCTCCCGGGTTCGGTGCTACGAGCCACCCTTCTTTGGCAGCTCGATCCACTGACCGGCGATGATCCGATTTGCCCGGACCCTCGGGTTCAGCTCGAGGATCTCCGCGGTGGTGACGCCGTAGCGCTGCGCGATCTCCGACAGGCTTTCCCCGCGCGATATGCGATGACGGTCGGCGAACGCGGTGGCGCGCGACGGGGGAGGCGTCTCTTCGGCCACCATCGTGGGAGCGAATCCTTCGGGCCTCGTGTACTCGGCGAGCCGCGCTCCGATCTGGTTCTCCAGTCGCTTCGCCCGACTTTGCGAAGGCGAACCGTTGACGATGAGGGAGAACGCCAGACGTTCCCCGTCCCGTGAGCGCACCATACCGCTCAGCGCGGATACTCCGCGGATGGTGCCCGTCTTCGCCCGGAGATTGCCCGCGGCCGCGGTGCGGTACATCCGACCGAGCTCGTACCGCGTGCCCGCCCGGGGCAGCGACGCCCAGTACTCCGGCCAGAGGGGCCCTTCGCTCATCTGCCCGATCGTCTGGACGAAGTGGGCTGCGCTGACGCGGTTTCGCCCGGAGAGCCCGGAGCCGTCCACTTGGACCAGGCCCGTTGTGTCGACGCCGATCTCGTGGAGGGTGCGGCCGATGGCGAGGGCCGCTGCATCCGCGGAGCCGGCTCCTTCCGAGGCTCGCCCGATCGCACGGAAGATCAACTCGGCGAAGAGATTGTTGCTCTCCTTGTTGACCACCTCGACGTAGTCCGAAAGCGGTCTCGAGACGTGATGCGCGACGACGCGTGGGCCCGGTCGTCCCAGGGCCGGCGCCGAAATCGAGGGGAGCGCAGAGAGGTCGGAACGGGCTACTGTCCGATTGTCACCTTCGATGACGATGCCGCGCTCTCCGAGCGTCGCGCGAAAGGAGGCCGCGAAGAAGTCCCCAGGCACGGCGACGGTCATCTGACGCCAGACGTCGCGCGAACCCGCCTGCAGCCGTCCTTCGATGCGAACGGGCTCCAGCGGATCGTCCCTGAGGATCGCCAGGCGTGGGCGAGCGCGGCCCGTCACCGTCTCAGCCGAATTCTCGACGACCAGCGCCGAGTGAGACGGGATCGTCTCGACGATCGGAGGCTGCTCGACTTCCCCCGGACGGATGCGGAAGGAGACGACGTTCTCGTTGAACGACAGCGCCGAGACGCCAGCGGTGAAGTGCTCGTTCAGGTCGCGTCGGTCCCAACCCGGATCACGCAGCGGTCCCTCGAAGTACGAAGCATCCGCGACGAGGTCTCCCGTGACCGTGTGGATCCCGGCCCGCTCGAGCTGATCGGCCAGCCGCTGGAAGACCTCGTCCTTCGCCCCGTAGTAGCGGTCCGAGATCCCCGGATCTCCGGTCCCGTACACGACCAGATCTCCGAGCAGCACGCCGTCGTCGATCGCACCGTCGGCCATGACCCACGTTTGGAAACGGTATTCCGGTCCGAGGATGTGGAGCGCCGCGGCGGTCGTCAGGAGCTTGATGTTGGAGGCCGGCGCCAGGGGTGTGTCGGCCCCGACAGCGAAGAGCGTATCGCGGGTGTCCACGGACACCACGAGTGCACTCCACTGCGCATCGCCCCACCGGTAGCTGTCGAACACGTCCTGCAGCGAATTCCCGAAAGGCTCGGCATCCTGACCCGATCCCGGCGATGCCCACGAGCACGCGACCGCGAGGGCGACGGCGACTCCCCCTATGCGCCGACGCACGTGGCGGAGCGCAAGGGGTCGAGGCGTCTTCACGGGAGGAGGGTCGAGTCGTCAGGCGAGGGCAGGCGCGGGCCCGTCCTCGGGCAGGCATCCGGAGCAGTATCCGGAAAGCTCGAGCCTGTACCCGGTCACGGTGAAACCCGCGGCTTCGTCGCGGAGCGGCTCGATGTCCGCCTCCGGGATGCCACCCACCAGATCCATCACGCGTCCGCATACGAGACAACGGGCATGGTGGTGGGGATCGGTCCGTCCATCGTACCGAGCGGAATGGTCCGCGAAGGTCAGCTTGACCGCCAGCCCACAACCGACGAGCGTTTCGAGGCTCTTGTACACGGTTGCCAGCGAGATCGTCGGGAGCAGTTCCTGTACCGCCGAATAGACTTCGTCCGCAGTCGGATGCGACTCCGTGTTCACGAGGTACGTGAAGACCGCGGCCCGCTGCGGGGTGAAGCGTTGGCCGCCGGCTTCGAGCGCCGCCCTGAGACGGACGTCGCTGGATTGGGTGCTCGTCGACATTTTCGGGATTCTTCGCTCTCTCGGCTGCGCTTCGTGACCGTTCATCAGCCCACACTTTACATGGGCTTTGAAAGAAGTGTCAACAGGATCGTCATGTCCAAGAATCAGGAAATTCGACCGAATGGGCGAGTGAGGGCGTGACCTCGTTCGACGATGGATCGATCCTCACGTTGGAGCCGTTGATCGATGCGATCCGCCGGGGCGTGGAAGCCCGGGGCTGGTCGCTGTCAGGGCTGCAGAAGACTACGAGCCACCAGTTCGAGGGGCGCTGGGAGGGAGAGTCCACTCGGAGTGCCTACCTATTTTTCCACCCTGATGACGGACCGGATTTCGTCAGCGTGGACGTCTACCTCGACGAAACCGGACGGGGGCTGACCGGCAATCTCGCCCTGGTCGTCGACCTGGTGCAGCTCGGGACGATGGGTGATGCGGAGCGCGCACTCGGCGCCTTTGCGGACGCGTCGGCTCGAGAGCTCGATCAGCGCCACAAACGCCCCATTACGCTACGGCTGCGGCTCTTGGACGCCGCCCACGAGACGGTCGAGGCGGAGACGGAGGTCCGATTCAAGGTGCGGATTCCGAAACGCGCCATCGCGGCAGGCGGGGGCGGGGTGGCCGCGTTCGCCGACGAGACCGTGCGGGGCTTCGAACGGCTGCTCGGGGCTCCCGAAATCTCCCGTTTTTCCCCGCCCGAAGCTCCGAACGGGACCCCGATCCCGTGACGTGGGTGCTTGCTCCTACGGTCGGGCGGTGCAGATTGGGCCGCGACGGAGCCCCCGCCTTGAAAACGAGAGATGGCCGATGAGTCGTGACACCGGTGCCTTCGACGACCTGCTGCAGGAGGATCGCCGCTTCCCTCCTCCCGCCGACTTCGCCGCGACCGCGGTGGTCGACGCGTCGATTTACCGTCGGGCAGGGGACGACCGGGAACGATACTGGGCCGAGTGGGCCGAGCAGCTCGAGTGGTTCGAGCCGTGGAGACGGGTCCTTGAGTGGAATCCTCCGTACGCGAAGTGGTTCCTGGGGGGCAAGCTCAACGTCTCGTACAACTGCCTCGACCGGCATCTCGCGGCGGGCCGAGGCGAACGCACAGCGCTGCTGTGGGAGGGTGAGCCCGGTGACACCAAGCGCTACAGCTACGCCGAGCTCCACAGAGAAGTCTGCCTGTTCGCGAACGCCCTCAGGGGACTCGGCGTGCAGAAGGGAGACCGAGTCACGATCTACCTTCCGATGATTCCCGAGGCCGCGATCGCCATGTTGGCCTGCACACGGATCGGGGCGATCCACTCCGTCGTGTTCGGCGGCTTCAGTCCGGAATCGCTCGCGGATCGGAACAACGACGCTGAGTCGAAGGTGCTGGTGACGGCCGACGGGGGTTGGAGAAGGGGGACCATCGTTCCGTTGAAAGAAAACGCGGACGAGGCGTTGGATGCCTCCCCGACGGTCGAAAGCGTCGTGGTCGTGGCCCGTGGCGGGGACCTGAGCGAGCAGACCGGTGTGACGATGGTCGCGGGCCGGGACCACTGGTACCACGATCTGGTCGCCGAAGCGGACCCGGAGTGCCCGGCCGAGGAGATGGACGCCGAGGACACGCTGTTCATCCTCTACACGTCAGGTACGACAGGGAAACCGAAGGGCGTGGTGCACACGACCGGCGGATACCTGACGCAGGTGTACGCGACGACGCAGGCGGTCTTCGATCTACATGACGAGGATGTGTACTGGTGCACCGCCGACGTCGGCTGGATCACGGGGCACAGCTACATCGTGTACGGTCCACTCGCCAACTGCGCCCAGGTGGTCATGTACGAGGGTGCGCCGGACCACCCTGACCGGGGCCGCTTCTGGGATCTCTGCGAGCGCTACGCGGTCACGATCTTCTACACGGCTCCGACCGCGATTCGGGCCTTCATGCGCTGGGGAGACGAGTGGCCGGCGAAATACGACCTCTCGTCCCTTAGACTTCTCGGAACCGTCGGCGAACCGATCAATCCCGAGGCGTGGATGTGGTACCACCATGTGATCGGCGGCGGGCGCTGCCCGATCGTCGACACTTGGTGGCAGACCGAGACCGGCGGAATCATGATCACGCCGCTGCCGGGCGTGACCGAGACGAAGCCCGGTACGGCAACTCGGCCGTTCCCCGGAATCGAGGCCACCATTCTCGACGACGAGGGCGACGAGACGCAGGCCGGCTACCTGGCCATCACCGAGCCGTGGCCGTCCATGCTGCGCACTGTGTGGGGCGACGACGAGCGCTTCAAGAACACGTATTGGTCGAAGTGGGAGAACATCTACTTCGCGGGCGACGGAGCGAAGCGCGACGGCGACGACTACTTCTGGATTCTGGGCCGGGTCGATGACGTGTTGAACGTTGCGGGACACCGGATTGGAACGTCGGAGGTCGAAAGCGCGTTGGTCGACCACCCGGCGGTCGCCGAGTCCGCCGTCGTCGGCAAGGGCCACGAGATCAAGGGTGAGTCCATCGCCGCCTTCGTCACCCTCAAGGAAGGTGTGGACGGAAGTGACGCCTTGGTCGCCGAGCTGCGCGAGCACGTGGGGAAGAAGATCGGCGCGATCGCGAAGCCGGAGATGGTGGTGCTGACCGCGGATCTTCCGAAGACCCGATCCGGGAAGATCATGCGGCGGTTGCTCCGAGACATTGCGGAGGGCCGAGCGGTGGGCGACACCACGACGCTCGCGGACCCGGCGGTCGTGCGGAGACTGCAGAAGCAGCACGAGGCGGAGGAAGGCTAGGGCCGCGCTCAGTCCTCTGCCATCGGATCGCCGGTGGGCGGCGCCTTGTTCGCGCGCTCTCCGGCCGGCTTTTCTTTGACCTTCCGCGCAGGAACGCCGACGTAGACCCAGTGCGGCTCGGTGCTCCTCGTGAGCAAGGAGCCCGCCCCGACCATCGAGTCGTCCGCGACGTGCGTACCCGCGAGGATCGTCGCGTGGTAGGTGATGCGCACGCCCTTCCCGATGACCGTTTTGGGCAGGTACACGATCCGCCCGTCGACGATGTTGTGCGAGTGCGAATAGATGTTGGCGAAGTCCGAGACCGATGATCCGTCCCCGATCTCGATGCCCCCTCGGTCGTCCAGCAGTACGTGGCGATGAATCACCACGCCGTCGCCGATTTCCAGATTGTAGCCGTACGACACGCGAACATGAGTGAACGCCTTGAAGTTCTTCCCGCACCGCGCGAAGACATGCTTGGCGAGGATCCGGCGAAAGTGTATTCCCAATTCGACGTTCTCACCCAGAGCACTCCTGTCGAACATCTCCCAAAGCCACAATAGGGGCTTCCGGGGCGCGTAACGCTCGAGGTCGATCTCCTGATAATACTCCGGCTCGAGCGTGACATTCCGCGGATCCATCTGGGTGATGGCCACCCTCGTCGAGATCGGGAGCTCGGCAGGATCGACCCTGGCGAGGCCGGGGAAGTAGAGGTCGGTCAGGATCGTCCGGCAGAGCTCATTTCTGTCGCAGTCGGGATCTTCGAGTGCTGCTCGAAGCCAGTCGAGCCACTCGTCGTAGACGGAGGCGGCGGCATCGGCGACTGGGACCGGTCGGAGCGGGAGGAAGGACATGCGTGGAGCTTATCGGGATTGCCGATCCGAGCAAGGCTGCCGATGAGATTCGGGACCGTTAGACTTAGGCAGAACGTCCGAAACGCGAGCGAGACCCATGCACGACGTCCTCCGTCAGCGCTTGATCCGAAAGATCGAGAGTCTGCCTGACGAGCAGATCTACCAAGTGCTCGACTACATCGAGTTCCTCGAGTCGAAGTACGTCGCCGCCGGTGGTGTCAGTTCATCCGGTCTGCAAAAGTTTGCGGAGGGGCTGGAGGACAAGCTCCGTCGGCGCGCCGTGAGCCCCAGCACGATCCGGGAAGCGTTCCAGCTCATCTCGGCCGCGGACCGGGTCCTGTCAGGCGTTTCCAGCGCCGGTCGGCAGATCCTGGACGATCTGGGGCAAGTACTCGAGGTCGACGAGGGGGGAAGCGACCCGGCGGTGGAACCCCGAGGGGCGGAAGGTCACGATACGGGACGGCGGATCGAGGCCGACCCGAGGAAACGGCGCGCGGCGGGTCCCGGGCCCGGCACCGACGGCTCTGCGGCGACCTCGCCGTCGAGTTCGGACGGCTCCGGCGCGGCGGACTCCGGGGGTGGAACGACGGGGGCCGGGAAGCCACCGTCGGGCGGCCGGGACGAGGAGGGGCCGACGGACTGACGCCGTCACCGCGGCGTTGACGCTCCCGGACTCTCCGGATATCGTCTCCTATGACACCAACGAGGCTCCCCCAGAGCCGTCTTCTCGCGCCCGCTCCGACCGACCGAAGGCTTGTCTCCGGATGCGGGCGTTCGCATTCGCAGAAAGGTCGAAGCCCCGATGGCTGAAGGCTCCCCCCGCATCGTCAAAGAAGCCCTGACCTTCGATGATGTCCTGTTGATCCCGGGGCACTCGCTCGTCCATCCGAAAGACACCGACGTCTCCTCCCGGGTTACGCGAGGCATCGAGATCCGGATCCCGCTCCTGGCCGCGGCGATGGACACCGTGACCGAGTCGGGGATGGCGATTCAGATGGCCCGCGAAGGCGGCATGGGCATCATCCATAAGAACCTGACGCCTGCGCGGCAGGCGGAAGAGGTCGATCGGGTCAAGAGATCCGAGAGCGGGATGATCCTCAATCCCATCACGCTCAGGTCCGACGGAAGGCTCAAGGACGCACACGCCCTCATGTCGAAGTTCTCGATCAGCGGCGTGCCGATCGTCGAGGAGGACGGGCGCTTGGTCGGGATCATCACCAATCGCGACCTCCAGTTCGAGGCGGACCTGGAGAAGCCGATCTCCACCGTGATGACGTCGCGTGACCTCGTCACCGTGCCGGTGGGTACGACGCTCGGCCAGGCGCAGGCGATCCTGCACGAGCACAGGATCGAGAAGCTCCCCGTGGTCGACGACGAAGGTCACCTGAAGGGTCTCATCACGGTGAAGGACATCTTCAAGCGCCGGATGTACCCGAACGCGTGCAAAGACGAGCATGGGCGGCTCCGGGTCGGAGCCGCGATCGGCGCATCCGACGCCGATCTCGTGCGCGCTGAACGCCTCGTGGAAGCCGGCGTCGACGTTCTCGTCATCGACACCGCGCACGGACACTCCGAGGGGGTGCTCGAGGCGGTACGGCGCGTCCGAAGGACGTTCGCCGACGTCCAGCTCGTGGGTGGCAACATCGGGACTGTGGAGGGCGCTCGGGCGCTTGCCGCGTGCGGTGTCGACGCTGTGAAGGTCGGCGTCGGGCCGGGCTCCATCTGCACGACGAGGGTCGTGACCGGCGTCGGGCTCCCACAGCTCTCGGCGATCATGGACGCGGTCGATGGGGTCGACGGAGAGATCCCGATCATCGCCGACGGTGGAATCCGTTACTCGGGCGACATCGTGAAGGCTCTGGCCGCGGGTGCACACTCCGTAATGATGGGGTCGATGTTCGCGGGTACCGACGAGTCTCCGGGCGAGTCGTTCCTCCTCGAAGGACGACGCTTCAAGACCGTGCGCGGCATGGGCTCGCTGTCCGCGATGGAAGAGGGATCCGCCGATCGATACTTCCAGGAAGGCGAGGCTGAGAAGAGGAAGCTGGTGCCTGAAGGGATCGAGGCACGCGTGCCCTACAAGGGTCCCGTCTCCGACACGATCTACCAACTCGTGGGTGGGCTCCGCAGCGTTATGGGCTACTGCGGGGTCGGGACCATCGAGGAGTTGCGAACGGAGACGCGTTTCAATCGGGTGACCACGGGTGGGTTGCGGGAATCGCACCCTCACGACGTGACGATCACCCGTGAGGCTCCCAACTACCACCTGTAGGCGGATTCTCCTGCATGAACCCTACGCAGTGGCGTCGCGCCTCGAGGCGCGCGCGCGGGTCGACGTCTAGGGGCTTCCTGTGCCCCTCCGTGCGGGACGCGAGGTGGACGCGAGAGGTGCTGTGGGCCAGCCCCTACGCGTTCGTGCTCGCCTCCGTCGGATGTGCCGCCGTGCCCGAGCAGACGCCGCCGCCCGCTCCGGTGGCGATGCCCCGGATCGAGCTCGCGCAGCCCGACCTCGGGCCTCCCGCCCACGTCGCATACCTAGCCCCCCCTTCTGGGGAGCCGACGGTGGACGAGCTTCTCGCATCGTCCGTGATGAGAAACGCCGAATTCCGGGATGCAGTCGACCGATGGGTCGACTATTGGCAAAACGCCGCCCGGCCGTGGTTTCCGGATTTCGTGCGTCGTATGGGAGGCTTCGAACAAACCGTCGATTCGGCCCTCGCGGCCCGCTCGATGCCTCCCTCCTTGCGATACCTGCCCCTGATCGAGAGCGGATACAACCCGTCGGCGCGTAGTCACGCGGCGGCGGTGGGGATGTGGCAGTTCATGCCCGCCACGGCCCTCGAACGGGGCATGGCGGTCGGGCCGTTCGTCGACCAAAGGCGCGATCCCTTCGTGGCCACGGCCGCGGCAGTCGGGTTCCTCGAGAGCCTTCGCCAGGAGTTCGATTCCTGGTTCCTGGCGCTCGCGGCCTACAACGGCGGGCCGAATCGAACGCGTCGAATTCTCCGGCAGCATGCTCCCCTCGCCCAGCCCTCCGACAGCTTGTTCTGGGCGCTCCGGCGCCATTGGCCACGAGAGACGAGGGAGTTCGTTCCCAAGCTCGTCGGAGCGATCCTCGTCGCACAGAATCCCACCGCGTACGGCTATCCCGTACTCGCGTCGGACCCTCCGTTCCGCTTCGACGAGGTGTCCGTGCCGGACGGCACGACCTTCGACGTGCTCGCCGAGGCCGCGGAGATTACCGAGGAGGACGTGCGCAGGCTCAACCCCGAGCTGTACCGCGGCTTCACACCGCCGGGCGTCGCCTATACGCTGCGCGTGCCTGAAGGGCGGGGCGACCTTTTCGAGGCGAATTACGCAATCGTCCCTCCGGATCGGCGCATGACGATCGTCGAGCATTCGGTGGCCAACGGCGAGACCCTCTCGCATATCGCGTTGCGGTACGGCGTGAGCGTGTCGGACCTGCGCGCGGCCAACCCGAGCGTGCGTCCGCGCTTCCTGCGCGTCGGGACTCGGCTCACGGTTCCCCTGATGCTGGGTCGGTGACGAAGGATCAGGGCCGAAGGTCGAGCCGCGGAGCGCCCGGCGAAGATCTCGTGTCGAGGCGTCAAGCCGACCAGTCGCCGGACGCTCCCCCGGCCTTCTCGAGCAACCGAATCCCCTCGATGCGCATGCCACGGTCGATCGCCTTGGCCATGTCGTAAACGGTCAGCAGGGCCACCGAGACCGCGGTCAGCGCCTCCATTTCGACGCCGGTTCGCCCCCGATAGGTCGCCTCGGCTCTGGCGGTGATTCCCGGAAGCGTCGCATCGGCCGCGAGCCTTACGGCGACCGAGGCGCCGGGAAGGACATGGCACAGCGGGATCAAGTCGCCGGTCCTCTTGCCGGCCATGATCCCCGCGAGCTCTGCGACCTGGATCGGATCACCTTTGGAGGTGCGACCCTCCACGATGGCGGACAGGGTCTCCGCTTCCATCACGATCCGTCCCTCTGCGACGGCGGTCCGTCGAGTTCGGTCCTTCTCGGTCACGTCGACCATGCGGGGTCGACCCTCCTCGTCGAGGTGCGTGAGCCTCGCGTCGCCGTCGCTCATGGAAGAATCGCTCCGGGTTGGGCGATCGCCGCGGGCCGGAGCGCACGGCGCAGGTCGCGCACGAGTCCGCTCATGACCAGCTGAGGGTTCACATTGCCCCGCGCGAGCTCCCTCGCCCGCTCCACGGCGGGAAACGCGTCCGGAATTCGGACGGGGTCGATCGCCGCGGCCGCGACGTGCTTCTTCAGGCGGGCAAGAGCATCCTGGTTGAATACGAGGTCGTCTGCGTTCGCGGCCGCCGCCGCGAGGTCGCGCAACCACTCTTCGACGAAGCCGAAGAGGTCGATCAGCTTGCGGGCGCCCGATGGGGGGAACGTGATTGCGACCTCGTACCCGGCGGAGGGGTCCGTGGACGTGGCGGCGACAACGGTCTCGAAGGCCCGCCGCCGGAGTCCCTCCAGGGGTCCTGGCTCGCCCTCGTCCGGGAGGAAAGCCATCGCTCGGCCGGGTGAACCTTGGCTCAACGTCGCGGCCCAATCGGCAACCTTCGGCTCGACCTCGAGGTGTTCTTCGAGGAACGTGCGGACCTGGTCGATCCGTAGAGGCGGGACGTGCACGGCCACGGTACGGGAGCGGATGGTCGCGAGGAGCATCCCGGGCTCGCTGCTGGTCAGGATGAAGCGCGCGTCTCCGGGAGGCTCTTCCAGGAGCTTCAGCAGCGCATTCGCCGCCTCCTGACTCGCCTCTTGGGGAACGAGGAGCTCGGCCTGCCCGACGATGAACACCGGCCCCGCCATCGAAGGTCGCTTGGCCGCCGCCGCGCGGATGTTGGTCACGGTGCCGAGATAGAGGGCCTGGATCTCGTCCGACCAACTCGGGCGCTTCGGCTCGGCGCGGATCTCGGCCAGTTCGCGGTGCCGGGCGATCTCGAGGGCGTCGACCAATCGGTCGCCGCTCGCGTTCTTCGGACGGGGAAGCGGGAAGTACCAGTGGATGTCGGGATGCTCCAGCGAAAGGGCCATCCGGCAGGGGCCGCAACGGCCGCACGGACTCGATTCGTCCTCCTGACACACCACGAGTTGCGCGAGCCAGAGCGCCAACCGTTGCTTGCCGATACCCCTGGGCCCGTGGAGCAGCACCGATCCCGGCAGGTCGCCCCGGCGGTATGCCCTACCCAGCGACGCGCGGAGCTCCTCGTGCCCCAGGACCGGATGGAGCGCGCTCACGGCCGGTCCCGCGGGCGCAGCCATTGGAGCGGGTCCTGTGCCTGCGGGGTGTCCCCGTTCAGGGGCGCGCGGATCTGGAACTCGAGGTGGGGGCCCTCGGGGGTGTCGTCTCCCCCCACGGTTCCAACCACCTGTCCGGCCGTCACCTCACGTCCCTCCACCACGCCGACGTCTTCCAAGTACAAATAGAGGGTGTAGAAGCCGTTCCCGTGGCTGAGCATGACGGTCGGGCCGTACCCCTCGAAGGGACCTGCGTACGCCACCGTTCCCGCCTTCACCGCGCGCACGGGAGTGCCGGTCTGGGCGGCGATTCCTATGCCGTTCCACCGGATGACCGTTCCGTTGGGCCGCTGGTCGCGACCGAACTCGTAGATGAGTTCGCCGTCCAGGGGCCAATCGAGCGAGCCGGCGTCTTCCTCCGAGATCGACGCCGAGCCGGCCCGTCGCGCTTCGAGCTCTCGCCGTCGTGCCTCCAACTCCTCGACCAGATCCGTCATTCGCGCCTCGTCTGCTTCGAGCTCTCCGATGCGCGAGGTGGCAGACTGCTCCCGGGCGCGGAACTGCCGAATCGCTGCCTGGCGCTCCGACTCTACCGATCGCAACTGGACGACCTCCGTGAGTCGGTCCTGCCGCAGGCTTCCGAGAAGGGCCATCCGGTCCCGTAACGCGCTGTTTTGGGCCGCGAGCTCCGCCTCGAGGGCGCGGACCCGATCGACCAATGCCCGATCGAACGCGGCGATCCGTTGGAGGTACCGGTAGCGGTTGAGGAGGTCGGTGAACGAGCGGGCGCCAAGGAGCACCTGGACGGTTCGCATCGGCCCCATCTTGTAGATGTCACGTAGCCGTCGGAAGAGCACTGCCTGGCTCTCGGCCATGCGATCTTGGGTCGTCATCAGATCGCGCGTAACCTCTCGAACCTGCTCCGCCGTAGCCTCCGATTGGAATTCCACCTCGGCGAGCACGCTTCGAGAGGCCGACAGCCGCCGCTCGACGTTGGCGAGCTCGGCCGCGACGTCGCGAACCCGGTTTCGTACGTCACCGATCTCTCGTTCCAGGCGCTCGCGTTCCGCGCGGATCTGCTCGAGCCGTCGTTGGCTCTCCTGGATCTCACGCGCGAGGTCCGGATCCTGAGCGGCGAGCCCCACGGGCATGAGCAGGGCCAGGAGGAAGAAGGTACGCACGAGCCGCATCAGATTTCTCGGAGATGTCGCCGGATCGCGAGCGCGCTCGCGACCGCGCCGAATGCCGTCCCCGCGACGAGGCCCAGTACGACCCAGGTGCCCGGCACCCACGCGATCTCGAACAAATAGGCATAGACACCGCGGTACGTCCCGTACGTGAGGCTCCAAGCGAGGAGCGCGCCCGCCAGGCCGGCCATGGCGCCTTCGAGGAGGAACGGACGGCGAATGAAGCCGTTCTTCGCTCCCACCAGCCGCATGATGTAGATCTCGTCGCGACGGGCGAAGATCGCAATCCGCAGCGCAGTTCCGATGATGAGCGCCGCGACGAGCGCGAAGGCCACGCCGAGGACGCCTGCGCTGGCCGCCCCGATGCGCCGCAGCGCGAAGAGGCGATCCACCCACTCCTCTCCGTACTGCGCATCCTCGACGAACGGGTAGCCCTCTGCAGCGAACGAGAGCTTCTCGACCACCTCCGGATTGCGGAAGCCCTGCCGCAGCTCGACCTCGAGCGATTGGGGCAGGGGGTTCACCTCGGAATCCATGAAGAGCTCCCCGAACTCCGGGAGCTCGACGCGCGCGCGCTCGAGCGCGTCTCTCTTCGAGACGTAGCGGACCTGTCGTACCTCCTCGAAGTCGGCGAGTTCGGTGAGAAGGAGATCGATCTCGCTCTGACGAGCGTCATCGCGCAGGTACACCACGACCTCGACGCGCTCTTCGATGGCCGAGAGCGCGAGCTGGAGGTTGTACGTTGCAAGTCCGAACAGGCCCACGACGAAGAGTGCCAAGCCCACCATCGCAGAGGAAAGCCCGGTCAGGACCGGAGCGCGCTTGAAGGCGGCGACGGCCTCTCTCATCGCGTACATCAGTCGGCCCGAAGTGTCGGGGAAGCGTCTGGCTCGACCGCCTGCGTCGAGTCGTAGACCAGCTGCCCCTGATCGAGCTCGAAGACGCGGGCCGAGGGAAAACGTCGCACCAGCTCGAGGTCGTGTGTGGCCATGAGCACGGCCATCCCCTTCGCTTGGATATCCCAGAAGAGCTCCATGATGCCTCGGGTCGCTCGCTCGTCGAGATTGCCGGTGGGCTCGTCGGCGAGGAGCACGAACGGATCGTTAGCCAGCGCCCGCGCGATCGCCACCCGTTGCTGCTCACCTCCCGAGAGCTCGTTCACGAAGGCGCCCGCCTTCGTCGACAGGCCGACCTGGGAGAGGAGCCGCTGGGCCTTCGCCTGGACCGCCCGCGTCGGAGTTCCCGTCACCTCGAGCGCGAAGGCCACGTTCTCTTGCGCGGTTCGTCCAGGCAGCAAACGGAAATCCTGGAACACGAAACCGACGCGCCGACGGACTTTCCAGAGGTCCCGCTCCGTGACCCGCTCCGAGGAGTAGCCCGAAACGCGCACTTCACCGGCGGTCGGACGATCGGCCATGTGAATCAGCCGCATCGTGGTCGACTTCCCCGAGCCGGAGTGACCCGTGAGAAAGGCGAACTCGCCCTTCTGGAGGTGGAAGGAGACATCGCGGAGCGCGAATCCGCGCTTCGGATACTCCTTCGAGACGTTCGTGAGTTTGATCACCGGATCAGGTGCTCGTGGGACGTGACCTTGCTCCGGAGGGAAACCTTAGACATCGGCCGAAGTGGTGTCAAAGCGGTTCTGTGCGAGGCGATGGGCAAGGGTGAGCGCCTGGAGCATGGACGACGGATCGGCTCGACCCGTGCCCGCGATATCGAAGGCAGTCCCGTGATCGGGCGACGTCCGAACGAACGGTAACCCGAGCGTCACGTTGACCCCGGAGCCGAAGGAGACGGTCTTGAACGCGGCCATGCCGACGTCGTGGTACGGAGCAGCGACCGCATGAAAGCTACCGCTCAATGCCCGTGAGAAAACCGTGTCTGCCGGGAGTGGGCCGAAGACCGACACCCCGCGAGCGCGCAGCTGGCGTAGGGCGGGTGCGTAGACCCTGGCCTCCTCGTCTCCGAAGAGCCCTCCGTCCGAGGCGTGGGGGTTCAGCGCGCATACGCCGATGCGGGGGTCGTCGATTCCCCAGTCGTCGCGAAGCGCCCGGTCCAAGACGACGATCTGGTCGATGAGTCGGGTCGCCGTCAGGGCATCCGGCACATCGCGAAGCGCCAGATGAGTCGTAACGAGCAGGACCCGAAGGGGGCTCTCCAGGCGCGTGCGTTCGGCGGCCATGAGCATGCCTACGTGCTCGACCCCGGCGAGGCCCGCCAGCATCTCCGTCTGACCCGGTACGGGCCACCCAGCGTCATGGAGCGACGGCTTGTGCAGCGGAGCGGTGACGACGGCGTGCACTGCTCCGTCCAGAGCCAAGCGTACGCCGCGCTCGATCGACCGCGCGGCGACCGTGGCCGACGCGACAGCGTCGGCCGCAGATCGGTGGGACTCGGCCAGCGCGTCGAGCTCGTCCAGGGAAAGAGGGCCCTCGGGGCCCAGCAGCGAGACGTCCGCGGCGGGGTGTGTGATCGCGAAGGCTCGGAGCGCGCGCGCCGCCACCTCGGGGCCGATGCCCCGTGGGTCGCCCGGCGTAACGACGAGGCGGGGAGCCACCTACATACGGATTTCGATGTGTGTCCGGGCCCTCAGCTGTTCGAGCAACCGCTCGATTCGCTTCTCCTGCTGCAACTGGGACGCGATCTGACCGCGGAGGTCTTCGAACGTGTAGGCCCCTGCCTCGCGGATCTCGGAAACCTTCACGACGGCGAAGCGCGTTTCGCCGGGCCCCACCTCATACCGGAGGGGGCCTCGGACCTCGTCCGTGCTCGCGGTTCGAAGCTCGCCGTAGGCAGGCGGCAGGTCGCCCAACTGATCGAAGGCGATCGTCACGGAATCCGGCGCGGCCGGGTCTGTATTCTGCTCGTAGAGCTCGATCATCGACGTGCCGGCTCTCGCCGCCGCGACGATCGACGCGGCCTGGGAACGAGCTCGCTCGACGTCTGCCTCGGTTTTGTCCGGAACGATGAGGATGTGGCGCGCGTTTCGCTCACCGGCACGATACCGCTCGACCTTGATGATGTGGAAGCCGAAATCGGTTTGGACGGGATCGCTGATCTGCCCGTCGAAGAGAGCGAAGGCGGCATCCTCGAACTCCCGGACCATACGGCCGCGACGGAACCATCCAAGGTCCCCTCCGAGCTCCGCGGTGCCCGGATCCTCGGAGTACTCCCGCGCCAGCTCCGCGAAGTCCTCACCGGCATTGATCCGCACGAGGAGGGAATCCGCGAGCGCGCGGGCCGCTGCGATTGCGTCGTCGCTGGGCTCGGGCGCGACCACGACTTGACGGAATGTGAGGGTCTTGGGACGCTGCTGGAGGGACGCGCGCGCTTCTTGGAAGCGCGCCAGCATCTCGTCTTCGGTGACCTCGACGGGGGCGGCGTCCCTCAACCGTGTTTGGACGAAGAGCTGCTGGATCCGCTCGCTGCGGGCTTCGTTGCGGAGAATGTCCCTGTACTCCGCCAGGGTCAGAGCCTCCGCGGCGAGCGCCTGTTGAAGAGCCGTCTGCCCGCCGAACTGCTGCGTCAGCGCATTGATCCGCTCGTTGACGCGCTGGTCGATCTCGGCGTCGTCGGGTTGGAGGAGCGAGTCCTTCGCCGCCGCCTGCAGGATGAGGAGACGATCGACGAACTGATCGAGAATGCCGCGAAAGACCTCTTGGTACTCCGGGTCCGTGGGCTCCGGGACAGGCTGCCCCGCGAGCGCCATCCGCTGCATTTCCTCCTGCACCTGGGTCTGCACCACGACCGAGTCGCCGACCACGGCGACGAGGCGGTCGACCACATCCGGTTGTATGAACTGGCCGGAGATCGGCGCGGCCGAAAACGCGAAGAGGCACGCGAGCGGGACCATCGTACACAAGAGCTTCATCGCTTCTCGTAAACCGTGGTAGGAGGGGTAGTTCCGGTCATCGGCCCGCGGTATCCGGCGGCATCAGAGACTCCTCCGTAGGCGAGAGCTGCCGGGCGGCCCGGATCTGCGCGACTCCCACGATGACTTCACCCACGCCGGCTTCGAGCACCGTGCTGGTGCGGCCCTCTCGCAGCTGAAAACTCACCAGGCCCAGAGGAACGACCTGGGTCGCTCCCGACAGGTTCCCCTCCAGGGCCCTCGTCACGACTCGCTGGATCGCGATCTCGAGGTCTTCGCCCGGGGCTCGATCCAGGTCGAACAGTCCGAGACTTCGGGCCGCAGCTCGGAGCTGTCCCCGGGCGTCGTCAACGAGGCTGGCGATACTGTCGGTCGAAGGGCGGAGGCCCGCCGATACCGCCTGCTCGATGAGAATGTCGCGTCGGGCGAGATTCAGGAGAAATTCCTCGATGACCTCGTCGGTACCGTCCGCCATCTGCGCGCGAAGCGATGGCGCCTCGAGCTGGACGAGCAGCCGGACGTCCCCGACGGTGATCGAGCCCCCACTCCACTCCACGAGGCTTCGTCTCGCGGCCCGACCGGAGAGATCTCCGCCAGGGTTAGCGGCGAGATCCTTCACGATCTCCGCGGCGCCCTCAGCGACCTGTGGATCGAGCCGTTCTACCAGGCCCGCCACGAAGACCGACTCGGCCTCCTGCACCATGCGCGCTTGGACCTGTTGGCGGAACTGGGGTAACGCCTCCTCGAAGCCGCGGACCCGCCGCTCGTCGAGCCGAATGATGTGAAGGCCCATCGGCGTCTGCACCACATCGCTGATTTCGCCGGGTTCGAGCGCCAGCGTCGCCTCCTCGAACGGCGCCACCATGTCGCCCCGGCCGAACACGCCGAGGTCGCCGCCGGTTCGGGCCGTGCCCGGGTCCTGGCTGACCTGGCGCGCGAGCGCCGAGAAGTCCTCGCCGGCGAGGATTCGTTCGCGGATTCCCTCCAGCCTCGAGCGGACGCTGTCCCGGGCCGCTTGGTCTGCGCCAACGGGCAACTGAAGCATGATGTGACGGGCGCGCAGCGCGACCTCGGGCGATTCCGACTCGTAGCGGGCCCGGAGCTCGTCATCCGTGACGAAGGTGTCGACCTGAATGACCGAGTCGCGGAGCTGGAAGACCATGACCTGCTCGATTTGCCGCGTGACCAGCGGCTCGAGATCCAATTCGGTGAACATGGTATCTCGCGAAACCGATTCGGCGAGGAGCGTGTAGTCGATCCAAAGCTGCGCGAGTGACTCGACGACCCCCACGTCGGCCGCGAGACGCTCCTCGTCGACGAGCAGGTCCACCGCTTCGTCCACGGTCAACTCGTACGACCCGACGCGGGCGACGATCCCGTCGTCCGAGCTCTCTGTCCCGCATGCTGCCAGGACCGCGACAGCCATCGCCATCCAGCGGTTCATCCAGCGCCTCGTCTTCACCAAGCGTCTCCTACGGGGTTCGTGATCGGTGCCGCACGGCGGATCCAACCTTGTGAGTACTCGCTCACGCCGCTGCGGTTCGCGCCGAGTTGAGCGCGGACAGCGCTACGAGCGCCGTTTCAAGGATCGGCTCGACCCCGTCGCGTACGATCTTGACGGAGAGCGGGTGCACGCGGAGCACGTCCATACCCGCGTGTCGCTGCTTCAAAGGACCTTCCAGGACGGCCATCTTGGGCACTACGCCCTCTCGAAAGGTGAGACGCGCCCACTCCTCCTTGAGGATGGCTCGGTCGAGTCCCAACGCCCGACCCAAGATTCGAATCGTGGCTGCATCCATCAGGCGTTCCACCTCCAGGGGCAACGGACCGAATCGGTCCACCATTTCGTCCTTCAGGGTCTCGACCTCGCTTCGGCTCCGGGCTTTCGACAGGCGTCGGTAGAGGTGGAGTTTCTGGCTCGAATCAGCGACGTAGTCATCGGGCAGGTAGGCGGGACCGTGCATCGAGACGTCCGGATCCGGCCAGTCCACCGACTGCTCACCCTTCTCGATGCGGTCGATCGTCTTCTTGAGCAGCCGCATGTACGCGTCCAGTCCGATCTGCTGCGCAAAGCCGGATTGATCCGCCCCGAGAAGGTTGCCCGCGCCGCGCAGCTCCAGGTCTCGGAGGGCGACCGAGTATCCCGAGCCGAGCTCCGTGTAGTGCTCGAGCACCCGTAGTCGCTTCTCCGCGTCCTCGTTCACGTCGTCGGGCACGAGCAGGTAACAGTAGGCGCGTCGATCGGACCGCCCCACACGACCGCGTATCTGATAGAGCTGAGAAAGTCCGAAACGATCCGCCCTATCTACGATCAGCGTGTTCGCGTTCGGAACGTCGAGGCCGTTCTCGATGATAGAGGAGCAAACGAGGACGTCGACTTCGCCGTCGACGAACGCACGCATGACCTCGTCCAGCTCCTTACCCGCCATTTGTCCGTGAGCGACTTCGACCCGCGCTTCAGGAACCAGACCTTGGACCTCTTCGGCGATGGTATAGATGGTCTCGATCCGGTTGTGCAGGAAGAACGTCTGCCCGTTTCGGTCGAGCTCTCGGTGTAGCGCCTCGGCCAGGAGCTGATCGGTCCAGGGCAGAACCGTCGTGAAGATCGGCATCCGGTCCCGCGGGGGCGTGCGGATGAGAGAGAGGTCGCGCACGCCGGAGAGGGAGAGATAGAGCGTTCGTGGGATCGGCGTTGCGCTCAGCGTGAGGACGTCGATAGAGGTGCGCAGCTGCTTGAGACGCTCCTTGTGCTTCACGCCGAAGCGTTGCTCCTCGTCCACGATGAGGAGTCCGAGGTCCTTGAAGACGACGTCCGACGAAAGTAGGCGGTGGGTCCCCACCACGATGTCGACGCCGCCGTCCGCGAGCTTCGCCAGCAGGTCGGTCTGTTGCTTCTGCGAGCGGAACCGACTCAGCGACCCGACGTGGACGGGGTAGTCGGCGAGGCGCTCCTCGAAGGTGTGGCGATGCTGCTCGACCAGGATGGTTGTCGGTGCCAGCACCGCGACTTGCTTGCCGTCCTGGATCGCCTTGAAGGCGGCACGGATGGCGACCTCCGTCTTGCCGTAGCCGACGTCTCCGCACACGAGGCGATCCATTGGCCGAGCTCGTTCCATGTCGCGCTTCACGTCGTCAGACGCCTTGCGCTGGTCTGGCGTGTCGTCGTAGAGAAACGACGACTCCATTTCCATTTGCCAGCGGGTGTCGGCCGAGAAAGCATGGCCGACCGCGGCTTCTCTGCGTGCATAGAGCTCCAGTAGCTCCGTCGTCATCTCCTCGATGACGCGCTCGGTCTTTCGTCGCAGGTTCTTCCAGCGTTTGCCCCCGATTCGGTGCACGCGGGGTGGCTTCGCGTCCTCGGACTCGCCGACCCAGCGTTCGATCACGTCCAGGCGCGAGACTGGCAGACGAAGGATCTCACCTCCCGCGTATTCGATGGCGAGCACCTCGAGCTCCTGACCCCCGATCTCGATGTGCTCGAGGCCCCTGAATCGCCCGATGCCGTGATCCATGTGGACGACGTATTCGCCGGGCGTTAGCTGGGCGAGGCTCTCGAGTGCCACCGCGCCTCGGAAGCGCCTGCTTCTGCGCACGCGACGGGGTCGACGGAAGATCTCATGGTCGTTGAGGACCCGGAGTGGCGGCGTTCCGCACTTCAATTCGAATCCGCCCTGCAGCGACCC
>JAOTVL010000216.1 GCA_029863525.1 Gemmatimonadota bacterium | reverse complement strand
CCGATTCGGCTTCGAGCGACTCGACCGCGGTCGAGGAGGCGTCGGTCGAGGGACCCGCGGCCCCTACGGCCGGCGTGCCGCCGGACGCGGAGAGCACGCCCGCGGGCAGCGAGTCGGGCGTCACGAGCCCACGTGCGCCCTCGGAAACCGAGACCCCCGCCGTCGAAGAGCCCACGCTGCAGCTCGACGTCTCGGAAGACGAGAGCGTGCTCGCGAGGACTCTCGCGGCGACCTCCTGGGGCCGGGTGGCTACGATCGTCTTCGTGCTCTCCCTCGCCACGGCCGCCTTCGTCACGAAGATCGCGGTCATCGAGTGGAGCGCGCTCGGGGTCACGTTGATCGTGCTCGGCTTCCTCGACGGTGGATTCCTGTCCGTCTCACACATCACGAGCGGCATCTGGGCGGGGGTCGGCGTCTATGCCCGCGACCTTCCCCTTCTTCTGATGGTCGTCTTCACACTCGTGACGACGCTGGTGTGGGGTCGAGTCTTTTGCGGATTCCTCTGCCCGTTCGGTGCCTTGCAGGACCTCATCGATCGGGTCGTACCCGCCTCGCTCAAGCGCACCCTGCCGCAGCGGGTCCATGATCGCGCGATCTACGGGAAGTACGTGATTCTGGCGCTCGTCGTCGTTCCGCCCCTCCTGGGGAGTCGCGCCAGCATCTACCAATACGTGGAGCCGTTCGGAACGGTCTTCTTCCTCAGCCCATCCGCGCTGCTCTGGGCCATCGCGGCGGTGATTCTGCTGGCCAGCGTCGTCGTGCCTCGCTTCTACTGCCGGTACGCCTGCCCGCTCGGCGCGGCCCTCGCGCTCCTTTCACTCGTTTCGCTCCGGCGCATCGAACGCGTACCCCAGTGCACGGTATGTAAAGTGTGCGAGCAGAAATGCCCTACGGGTGCGATCCGAGGGCCCGAGATCGGCTTCCCGGAGTGCGTCCGCTGCAACGTTTGCGAGGTGCTGCTGCGAGAGAAGCGGGGAGTGTGTCGGCACAGCATGGAGGACGTTCGCGTCCGTCTGGTGAACATCGAGATCGGGGGCCGGGTGTGAACCGTCGCGAAGCGCTCCGGATCACGGCGGTCGCGGGCTTGTCTACCGCGTTCGGCGGGGGGATCACCGCGGCGGTCCTCCGCGACGCGAAGCTGCGGCGGGTCAGGGACACCCGGACCCACATGGGAACCGTCGTCACGCTGACGACGATCCATCCCCGAGCCGCCACCGCCCGAGAGATGAACGAGGCCGCGTTCGCCGAGATGGCCCGTCTCGAGCGGATCCTGAGTCGGCATGACCCCTCGGCGGCGGTGGGTCGCCTCAACGCCAGGGGGTCTCTGGCCGATCCTCCCCTCGAGCTGCTCGAGGTCCTCGCGTTCGCCGCGCTCCTGTCCGAGCGGTCGGAGGGTGCGTTCGACGTCACCATGACCCCCCTTCTCGATCTGTCTCGGTCTGCGTTCGCATCGACGGGGAAGCCGCCGACCCCGGAGTCGATCCGTGCGGCGCGCTCCCTCGTGAACTGGCGCGGCGTGGAGTTCGACGCCGGCTCCGTTCGTCTCGTACGCCCCGGGATGTCGATCACACTCGACGGGATCGCCAAGGGATTCGTGGTCGACCGGACGCTGGCCGCCCTCACCGATCGCGGCGCTGAGCGGGTGCTCGTCGACGCGGGCGGAGACATGGCGACGGGTGGGTCGCGCGTGGAGGCTGATCCTTGGACGGTCGGCGTTCAGGATCCTCGCCGTGCCGAGAGAACCGTCGACCTGATTCGCCTCGGTGGAGAGTGTGTGGCAACGTCGGGAGACTATCTGCAGAGCTTCACCAGTGATCGACGTCATCATCACATCATCGATCCCCGCACGGGTCGCTCTCCGCTCCATTCCAGCTCGGTCAGCGTGGTGGCGCGATCGGCGATGGCCGCCGATGCGCTCTCCACCGCCATCATGGTTCTCGGGCCGCGGGACGGCGCGGCGCTCGTGGAGCGTTACGCCGGGGCCAGCGCCCTCATCGTCTCGAAGTCGGGCGAGATCGTCCGGACGCCGGCCTTTTCAGGGCCGGTGACGCTCGAGGTCTAATGGGCCGGCTGCTTGGGATCTTCGGATTGCTCGCGGTGGCGAGCCTGCCCCCCAGCGGTGGCTCGAGCTTCGGCCTCGCGGGTCAGGAGGTGCCGGTGCCGCTCTTCACGTCGACGGAACCGCTGGTCGCCACGCTGGCCGCCGACCTCGCCGCCCTGCGGCGTGACCGGAACGCTTCACCCGACCGGCCCGGTACTTTGACGCTTCACCTCGGCGGCATGGACCACGCCATATCCGTGAGCGTGCGTACGCGAGGCTCGTTCCGGCTGGATCCGGCACACTGCTCCTTCCCGCCGCTGCGCATCGAGGTCGATCCGGCGAGCGCCGTGGGCACCGCGTTCGAGGGACAGGACGACCTCAAGCTGGTTTCGTCCTGCCGACCCGGTCGGAGCTCCTACGACGACCTCGTGGTGAAGGAGTACTTGGTGTACCGCAGCC
>JAOTVL010000215.1 GCA_029863525.1 Gemmatimonadota bacterium | reverse complement strand
GTAGTTCTGGGTCCGCGGTGCCCCCATGGTGAGCGCCTGCGGATAGTGAAAGTACAACTCCGTGCCCGCCGGCTCGTTCAGCCCCGACTGCTTCACATCGGCCACGACGCCCACGATCTCGAGGAACGGGCTGTCGCCGAAGCCCTCGCGAACCCGTCTTCCGATCGGGCTCTCTCCGGGGTAGAACCGATTCGCAAGCGCCTCGTTGACGAGCGCCACCGGGAGCGCGCCTTCGTCGTCCGTCGGCTCGAAGCCCCTACCTGCCACCAGCTCGATCCCCATCGTCTCGAGGTAATCGTGTGTGATCGTCTGGTAATAGTCGACGTTTTGGGGGGGTGAGTCCTCCGTCCGCACGAAGCCCTCGAACTCCGTGTCGTTCGCGCTCAACCGCTGCACGGGGGGAAGCCCGGACATCGCGGCAACTCCGGTCACGCCTGGCTCGGCGGAGAGTCGCTCGATGAGAGAGTTCTGAAACGCGGCCTGCGACGCCGCGTCCGGATAGCCCGACTCCGGCAAGTAGATCTGGAACGTCAAGAGTCCCTCCGGATCGAAACCGGGCTCGACCGCGTTCAGCTCGGCGAAGCTCCGAATCATCAGGCCCGCGCCGACCGCCAAGATCAAGGCGAGCGCGGTCTCGGAGATCACGAGCAACGAACGGAGTCGGCGTTGGCCGGCCGAAGACGTCGACCGCGTGCCACCATCCCGGAGAGATCTGGCCAGATCTCTGGTCGCCACGTGACGCGTCGGAGCGAGCCCGAAAAACAGGCCGGTCGCGATCGCGATGAGCGTGGTAAACGCCAGAACGGTGCCATCGAGTCGGACCTCCGACAGGCGGGGCAAATCGCCGGGGCTGGCCTGCTGTAGGAGATCGAGCGAGAAGATCGCCAGCCCTGTGCCCAACGCCGCTCCCGCCAGGGAGAGGACCAGTCCCTCGGTGAGGAACTGGCGGAGGAGACGGCCGCTTCCCGCACCCAGTGCGGCGCGCACCGCGACCTCCTTGTGACGGTCCTGGGCGCGGGCCAACAGCAGGTTCGCGACGTTGGCGCACGCGATCAGGAGCACGAATCCCACGGCGCCGAGGAGCACCATGAGCGCGGGACGTACGTCGCCGACGATCTCCTCCTGGAGCTGGATCATCTGGAGAGGATGTCCATCCGTCGACACGTGACCCGAACCGACCTCTTCGTCCCAACGTGCGACCAGATCCGCCATCTCGAGGCTCGCGGATTGGACGGACGCGCCGGGTCCGAGCCGCGCCACGAGCATCAGGTAGTGCGATCCGAAGTTGTGGCGAACACTCCAGTCGAGCCCCAGCGGCAGCCAGACCTCGGCGTCGAGCTCGTTGATGTCGAACAGCTCCGGCATCACCCCGATCACCGTGGTCGACTGGCCATCGATCTCGACCGTTCGGCCCAGAATGTCCGGATCTCCCCCGAACGCCCGCTGCCACAGCTCGTGCGAGAACACGGCGACCGGCGGGGCGCCCGGAAGATCTTCTTCCGCCGAGAAGAACCGGCCCATCTCGGGGAATACGCCCATCGTCTCGAAGAGCTGATGCGAGATTGCCGCAGCGTTGACCCGCTCGGGCTGCTCGTCCGCCCCGATGCTCGCCTGGTAGTTGGCGTACGCACCGACGGACCGGAACGAGCGCATGTGCTCCGAGATCTGCATGTACTCGGGCGGCGAGATCCAGAACTCGTCGAAGCCCATGCTGGGAAACGCCGACGTCACCATGACGAGCGCCTCGGAGTCGGGATAGCGCAGCGGTTCCAGCACCACGCCATTCACCACGCTGAAGATCGCGGTGTTCGCGCCGATCCCGAGACCCAACGTCAACACCGCGATCGCGGTGAATCCCGGCCGTCGGAGAAGGCCTCGAATCGCGTGCCCCACTTCTTTGGTCCACCCGTCCATCGTCATCCCCTCGAATCGGAAGGTCAGCGCGGCCCCGGCGATGCCGAGGACCAGCTTGGTCAGTTCACCTGCACTCGCGCCTGAGGCACGCACGTCGTCGATGTCGGCGTGCCATTCGTCCCGCCACCGCTCCCGCTCGGCCGGGGGAACGAACACGCCCACGAGTTGGAGCCAGAGTCGGACCAGTCCGGTCATCAGGCGCCTTCAACTCCACCCAGGTGCCCCAAGCCCTGGTCGGCGAGCAGACGCTGCGTGTCGGAAAGGCGCTGCCGCGCCCGGTCCGCCAGCAGCTGGCCCGGAGCGGTGAGTCGATAGACCCGGCGGCGGCGGCGTCCCGCCGCGCTCGCCTCGTGAGCATCCTCCCACTCCGACTCGACCGCCTCCTCTCGCTCCAGCCTGCGGAGCACGGGGTACACCGTTCCGCTGGCCAGACCGGTGACCTCCATGATCTGGAATCCGTGGTGGCGGCCGGAGGCCAACGCCTGCAGGATGAGCGCGGTGGCGTGCGTGATTCGGACCGGAGACATGGGACCCCTTCGATGTATTTCCGCTCGAGTTGTCGTACTCTACCTATCGTAGTCTACATATCGTACTCTACATAGACAAC
>JAOTVL010000117.1 GCA_029863525.1 Gemmatimonadota bacterium | reverse complement strand
CCCGATCCCGACCCGAGAGTGGTCATGGATCCGTTCCGCACCGCGGGTGCCCGAGTGCGGCAGACCGACGCCGAGACCCGTCGCATCGACCACGACGCGAGCCGACACCACCCGCCGGCCGCCTCCGTCGCCGTGGGCCCTCGTCCCGAGCCGGCCGCCCCGGTATGCATCCACGGGAGCCAGTTCGGCACTCATGTCTCCCCCCGCCCGCACGACGACGTCGATTCCGCTCGCCGTGGGCTCGAGCGCCAGCACCCGGGTGTCGAACCACACGTCGGCACCCGCGCCTACCGCTGCGTTCACCAGCGACTGGTCGAGCGCCGCGCGCGAAAGAGCCACCGTGCCACGGAGGGCGATCCGCGTCCGCGCGCCACCCGCGCACAGGGTCATGGTCCGAATCGGCGTTGCCCCCGCGCCTTCGACCAGGTCGTGCACGCCGAGCCGCTGCAAGATGCCGAGCGCGGCGGGCCCCACGCACGCCCCGCACACCTTCCATCGAGGAAAACGAACACGCTCCACAAGAAGCACCCGTCGCCCGGCGCGTGCGAGCAGCAAAGACGCAGACGAACCCGCGGGACCCGCCCCGACGACCACCACGTCGTATTCGGGCATCGCGATCACGCGGCGCGTCTCCACACCAGAGAGAATCGCTGCGGCCACACCCGCTCGAGTCTCGCCCGCTCGAGGCCCGCCTCGGCGCAGAGCGCGCGTACTTCTTCTACCGAGAACGCCGACCGGACCGAACGGAGGCCGTCCGTGCGGGCCACGTCCGAGCGGGTGAGCGTGTGCAGCCCGATCCACGCGAACAGGTAGCCCAGACGGGTGCGCCGAAGGTCCTCCACGAGGAGTGAGACCTCGGTGGCGGCGGCCATTCGACAAAGCAGCCGGACCGCATCCGAGCGGTCCAGATGATGAAGAAAAAGCGAGCACACAACGAGGTGGCACGCCGAGGGCAGATCGTCTTCGAGAGCGTCGAGCTTCGCGACCTCGAGGGGAACGCCGTCTGGCGCGGCTCGCGCCGCCTCGTCCACGGCGCGCCGGCTGACATCGCAGCCGCGCAGCTCCACAGGGATGCCGGTCCGGCGAGCCCGAGCCCCGAGCGCGGAGAGGACGTCCCCACCCCCACACGCGACGTCAAGAATGCGGATCGGGCCGTCGACCCGCTCGCGGAGCTCCAGCACTTCCGTCCAAATCCTCGACACCGTGAGCGAGACACGGTTGACCCGGGCGAGCGCCCGAAGCGCGTG
The DNA here is from genome assembly GCA_029863525.1 of Gemmatimonadota bacterium. Lineage (GTDB taxonomy): Bacteria > Gemmatimonadota > Gemmatimonadetes > Longimicrobiales > Gaopeijiaceae > UBA2589. The sequence continues at coordinate 10,047 of JAOTVL010000117.1, read as the reverse complement.
GACATGTCGGGCGGGGTCGAGCTCGGGATCGTCCATCAGCTCGGCCTGGCGATCCCGCACCGATAGGTCCGGGAGCGCCGGGCCGAGCGGCGTCACGAGTGCGCCCGCACCGTCAACCGCCGGGTCGCGTGGCGCCGGCCGCCGGGGTCTCTGTGCCCCCGGAGGGTACGTCGGCCCCGGCCGGCCCTGCCGGCGACTCCGTGTCCTGCTCGCTGACAGGCCTCCGGACCGTCGGGTACTCGATGCCCAGCTGCTCGAGATAGGTGTCGTAGCGCGACGGGTCGTAGTAGAAGGGGCGCATGCGCTCCCGCCACTCGGCCATGATGTCCTCGTTCAACCAGATGGCTGGCTCGTCTTCCGGCGTGATGAACGGAGTGTACGTGGTCTCCGCCGTCTGTACGTCGTTGAAGTAATCCCAAGCGGCCTCGACCGTCTCTCCGTCCATGAACAAGTCGAGCAGCGTCAACGCCTGCGCCTTCGCCCCGGCGAGCGAGCCTTTGTGTGCAATGGGCGTCGCCATTGCAATCCCGTTCGCCCAGTTGTGTCCCGGGCCGCCAGGCATGTTCGCCGGATACCGCATCGTGACCGTGGGCATGTTCCATGAGATGTCGCCAATGTCGTCGGATCCTCCACCGAGGGAGCGTGAGAGGTCGACCGGGCCGCTCAGCTCGCCGATCGAATCGGCGAGTCCGCTCGGCTCCTGCCCCAGTTCCAGCTGGAGGCCGTTGGCCAGCGCAATGTCGGCCTCGCTCCACTCCGGCATGCCGACGCGCTGGATGTTGGCGTAGGTGACCTCGGCGACCGGCTTGCTGAAGTGCCGGCTCCACGCCGAGCCGATCGTCATGATCGTGTCGACCTGCGTGCCCGTCATGAGTGCCGCGCCCTCGGCCATGAGCTTCGCCGCGTCGTAAGACTCCATGACCAGGTCGTAGTTGATCTCGCGGAAGAAGAACCAAATGGTCGAGGTCTGCGGAACCACGTTCGGCTGGTCGCCGCCGTCGACGATGATGTAGTGAGAGCGCTCGGCAGGACGCAGGTGCTCACGCTTGAACTCCCACGCTTGCGCCATGAGCATGACCGCGTCGAGCGCGGACCGGCCCCGCCAGGGTGACCCGGCCGAGTGCGCCGTCTCGCCTGTGAACCGGAATTGCGCCGACACCAACGCGTTTCCGCCCGCCTGACCCCAGGTCGTGTTGAAGCCCGACGAAACGTGCGTGAAGAGGTTCACGTCCACCCCGTCGAAGACCCCGTCGCGCACCATGTACGCCTTGGAGCCGAGCTGCTCCTCGGCGATCCCGGGCCAGATCAGAAGGGTCCCATCGATGTTCTCCCGCTGCATGAGCTCCTGGACGTTGAGCGCGGCGACGATGTTGACCGCCTGCCCCGAGTTGTGACCTTCGCCGTGTCCCGGCGCCATGCGTAGGATCGGGTCGCGGTACCCGACGCCCGGCTTCTGGTTGGACTGAGGGATTCCGTCGACGTCCGACCCGAGCGCGATGACCGGCTCACCGGTTCCGTTCGACCAGCGAGCGGTCCACGCCGACGGCATTCCCGCCACGCCGAGCTCGATCTCGAAGCCGTGATCCTCGAGGATGCCGGTCAGGTACCGTTGCGTCTCGAATTCCTGCATTCCGAGCTCGCCGAAGCTGAAGAGCATGTCGACGATTTCCTGCACCATCTTGGCGTCGTCCTCGACCATCTCGACGACCTCGTCTTTGAGGTCTTCCAGTCGTGGATCGGCTTGACCAAACAGCGTCAGGGGCGTCGCGAGAGCGATGAGCGCGACAGCGGCGAGCGCGTGAGACGCGGTCGAGCGCATGGAGTCCTCCGGGAAGGTGGAGCCTATCGTTACGGGTCCGTGAGGATGCGCAGGAGCATCGTGCCCGGCAAGGCGGCGTGCCGAGCCTACCCTCCGTTCAGACGCTTCTCACGTGCGACCCAAGTCTCCCCTTCCGTGATCCATGGCGCTGCGGGCTCCCCCTTGAGATAGTGCCCGAACCACTCGAGGATGCGCCGATGGTAATCGACCTGCTGCGCCTCCTCCGTCAGGCCGTGATCCGCTCCGGGGTACACGAGAAGGACGACCTCCTTTCCCGCTCGCCGCGCGTAGTTGTAGAACTCGAGCCCCTGGTAGAAATCCACGACCCCGTCTTCGTCACCGTGCATGAGGAGCATGGGTGTGTCGAGGTCGGTGATGAAGTTTGCGGGCGAGCTTTCCAGATGGCTTTCGAGATTCTCCCAATACGGCACCGCCATACGCGCCTGCCCCGTCTCCCAATGCCCCGTCTCGGGGAGGCCTCCGTTCCAGTGCACGGCACCCATGAAGCTGAGGAAGTTGGTGATGGCCGCACCCGCCACCGACGCCGCGAACCGGTCGGTCCGGGTGGGGAGATAGGTGGCTTGATAGCCCCCCCACGAGTGGCCGATGAGCCCCATGTGGTCGGAATCCACATGGCCCGTCGCCACCGCCGCGTCGAGCGCGTGCTCGACCGCGTCCAGGGCCGACGGACCGGGGCGGCCAGGCTCGTATACGATGTCCGGCATGAGCACGAAATAGCCCGCCTGGGTCCAGGCCTGGAAGTCGTAGTAGTCGCGCTCGCTCGGGACGTGGTAGCTGTGGAGCCCATCCGACAGGAGCTCATACTGGTATAGGATCAACGGGTATCGTCGTCCCTCCCGGAAGTCCGCCGGGTAGGCCAGGATCGCTTGGAGGTCGTGCCCGGCGTCGGTGGTGTAGTCCAGGAGCTCCGTGCGCCCCCAAGCGAACTCCGACTGAAAGGCGTTGGTCTCCGTCAACTGCCGGAGATCGCCCAGATCGCCGCCACCGACGAAGACGTCCGGCGAGTCGTCCCAACGTTCCATGCGCAGGGCAAGGCGCTCGGCGTCGCGGGACCTCGTCAAGCCGCTCACACGGGCGTCCTCGAGCACGAGCGTCTCCGCGGCGCGGCCCTCGACGGATCGAGCATACCCCGAGGCCTTGCTCCGCAGGTTGAAGACGGAAAGCCACACGTCCTCGCCCGGGTCCAGATCCGCAGGCCCGAAGGACGCGTCCGGATCGATGTCCACGACACGGTATCTGATGCCGGTCTCCGCCCCCTGGGTCAACCGCTCGAGCGAACCGTCGACGAGGTCGGCCACGAAGACGTCGTGCTTGTCGTACACGAGCGCTTCGTCCGCACCCAGCCACCCTCCCATGCCCCAGCTCGGCCTCGGTCCGGGATAGTCATAGTCCCGAACAGACCGGGTGAAGCTCCGGCCAGCACCCAAGACCGTTCGCTCGAGCGTCGGGACGTCGATCGCCTCCCAGCGATCTTGATCGTACGCCAGGACGCGGCTCCGGGTCTCGTTGGATTGTACCCCGAATTCGAGTCCGGCGGCGAGCGGGGAGCGTTCCCCGGTGGCGACATCCACGCGGTACCAGTCCGCCGAGCCCGCGCCGAAGCGGCGCTCGAAACGATACGGATCGTAATCCGGCACCAGCCCCCACGTCCCGCCCGCGATCACGGTGACGGGCTCGTCCAGCTCGTCCCCCAGGATCACGAACCGACTCGACCCGAGGTGCCAGGCCGCCAAGAAGGAGCGCCTGGAGAGCTGATCCGCGCGGTATTCTTGGGCGCGCAAGATCAGATCGTCGTCCCAATGCCACACCTGGACATCGGCCTCTCCGACCTCTGCGTCCTCGGCCTCCTCGTCGGCCTCCCCCTCGTCCTCCTGGGAGTCCTGGACCGCCGACGGTTCCCACGGCAGGACACCCACGAAGATGGTCCGCCCGTCCTGACTGAAGCCGATCCCCGAGAAGGGGGTCACCCTCACCTCCGCGGGCACGGCCCCTCCGAGGGCTGCCATGACGACCGGATCGGACCCGCGCGGGTCCTCCCAGACGAGGATGTCGTGGCTCGAGTCCTCCCGGCCCTCGGAATCGACGGAGCGGAGCACCGCGAGCTGCGATGAGTCCTCTCGCCACGTCAGCGCGGTGTACTCCGCATCGCTCGAGTCGAGGGTCCTCAGCGTGCTCGCCTCGGGGTCGTACAAGACCGTGCCGTTGGCGGAGCCCCAGCTGGTCTGCAGTGTCGCGGCCAGGAGGGTTCCCTCACCCTGCCACTCAAACCCGGACACGTGGCCGATGATTGTGCGCGCTCCGGTGGCCGGCTCGAGAACCATGAGATCGGCCCCGACCGAGTCCGACGGGGGGACGCCGCGCGCCGCGAGAAGGCGGCCATCGTCCCGAAACGCGAACGAGCTCACGTCGAAGAGCACCGTGTCCGCACCCGAAGAAAGATCCACCAAGCCGAGTCGGTCGGAGATCGGTGTCTCGGACGCCTCGCGTTCCTCCTCCGGGACGCCCTTGAGGTAGGCGAGCCAACGACCGTCCGCGCTGAACTCCGGAGCGCGTGCGTGCTCGAGCACGAGGGGTTCGCCCGTTCCGTCAGCGCGGTACAGCCTCAACTCGGATTCACCCGCCACGCGGGAAAGGGACGTGACCAGCCAGGTTCCCGACGGACCCAACTCGAACGCGCCCAGGCGCTCCCATTGCCCGAAGTCCCTCGCCTCCAACACGGGCCGCTGGGCCCGGGCGGGATCGGCGAAGGCGAGCGCGACGACCACTGTCCAAGCGATCAAGACGATTCGTTGCCGAAAACCACCCTGGTTCGCCATCCCCTCTCCCCTTCTCGAGCGTGTCGTTACGGCCCTCTTCGGCGCTCACCGCACTGCACCGTGGTCGTGGGCGGGCGACCCGTATTTTGGTTCGAGCATGGGTCGGGAGCAACGAGACGTTTGCGGGGAAGGCGGAGCGACACTCATTTCCCTGCTCCTTACGGACTGCCCGCGCTCCTTCCCCGACGAACGATGACCCGACGGTTCCTCCGCGGCCTCGCGGCCACGCTCTTCGTGGCCGCGCTCCCGACCGCCTGCGCCGACGCCGACCCGAGCGACATACCCCCCGGCGATTGGCCTCACTACGCGCGCGATCTCGCGGCCACCAAATACTCGCCGCTCGACCAGATCGATGCCGACAACGTGGGCGACCTGGAGATCGCGTGGGTCTGGGAGTCCGCCGACTACCGGCTGACCGGAGAGCACGAGGGGAGCTCGGTCAACTCCAACTACCAGGCGACGCCGATCAAGATCGGCGATCGACTCTACACGTCCACGAACCTCGGCCAAGCGGTCGCGCTCGACCCGGCTACCGGTGAAGAGCTGTGGCGCTACGACCCCTATGCGGAAGGGCTGCGCGAGACACCCGGCGGACGCTCCAACCGGGGCGTCGCGTACTGGACCGACGGCGCGAGTGAGCGGATCCTGCTCGGATCGGGCGAATTCCTGATCGCGCTCGACGCGGCTTCGGGTCGCCCCGATCCGGCCTTCGGAAACGGCGGTGCGGTGGACCTCGCGGACGACCCGGACCCCCGCGTACTCACGTTTTCGTGGACATCCGCTCCGCTGGTGGTCCGCGATTTGGTCATCGTCGGTGCCACCGCCATGGTGCCCAACCGAAACTGGAAGACCGCCCCGCCTGGCTACGTGCGAGCCTACGACGTGCGAACCGGCAATCTTCGCTGGCGCTTCAACCCGATCCCCGAGCCCGGGGACCCGGCGCTCGCGACCTGGGGCGACTCGTCCTGGGTGTACTCGGGAAACGGCAACGTTTGGACGCTCATGAGCGCGGACGACGAGCTCGGTCACGTCTACCTTCCGCTGAAAACGACCACGAACGACTGGTATGGCGGCCATCGGCCGGGCGACAACCTCTATGGCGAGTCCGTGGTCGCCGTGAACGTGGAAACGGGTGAGCGGATCTGGCACTTCCAGATGGTGCGGCACGGCATTTGGGACTACGACCCTCCGGCCGCGCCGAACGTCATCGACGTGACGATCGACGGCCGCCCCACGAAAGCCGTGGCCCAGGTCACGAAACAGGCCTTCGTCTTCACCTTCGACGCGCAGACGGGCGAGCCGATCTGGCCCATCGAGGACCATCCGGTGCCTCCGTCCCCGGTACCTGGGGAAATCGCGGCTGAGACCCAGCCATTTCCGACGCGACCGGCTCCGTTCGATCTGCAGGGCATCACGCTCGACGACCTCATCGACTTTACGCCCGAGCTCCGAGTCGAGGCCGAGGAAATCCTGGACGACTTCGTCTACGGTCCGATGTTCACGCCCCCCACGGTGAAGGGTGCCGGTGGGAAGCAGGGCACGATCCTCATGCCCGGCTGGGTCGGAGGCGCCAACTGGGGTGGCGCTGCGTTCGACCCCGAAACCGGCGTGCTGTACGTGCCCTCGGTCACCTCGCCGAGCGTGACCGCCCTCGTTGCGCCGCCGGTACCCGACAGCTCGGATTTCCGGTATGTGAGAGGGCTCCCGCGGGAGGTCCCGATGCCGAGCGGACTCCCTCTGCTGAAGCCCCCCTACGGCCGCATCACCGCGATCGACATGAACACGGGAGAGCACCTCTGGATGCGGGCGAACGGCCCAGGCCCACGGGACCACCCCGCGATCGCGGACCTGGATCTTCCGTGGCTCGGCCAGCGCGGCCGGCCCGCTCCACTCCTCACGAAGACGCTCCTTTTCCTCGGCGAGGGCACCGAATCCGCACTCTCGATCTTGCCGATCGCTGGCGGCAAGGCCTTTCGGGCATGGGACAAGGATACGGGCGCGGTGGTATGGGAAATGGAGCTCGCCGCCGGTACCTCGGGGGCACCCATGACGTATCTGGCGGGGGGGCGACAGTACGTCGTCCTCGCCATCGGCGACCGTGACACGACCGGACGCCTGGTAGCGCTCGCGCTACCGGGCGGCGGTCGCTAACGTGGCGACCGAACGAACCCGAACCCCTGCGCGGAGGACCCCTTGAAGCTGCTGACCCGAGCCACAGTCGGAATCGCGATCGCCGCGGCGATCGCAGCGACCTCCCCCGGCGCCCTCGCGGCCCAGGACCACGGTCCCGTCATCGAGTACCGGCAGTCGGTCATGGACGCGTTCCGCACCCACATGGGTGGCGTCAATGCGGCGACGAGTGGCACCGCTCCCATGGGTCACGCGCGGTACCACGCCGTCGCCTTCCATGAGATGGCGATGGCCCTCGCGAACGTCTTCCCCCAGGGCTCGATGAGCGACGACTCACGCGCGCTCGCCGCGATCTGGGAGAACCGAGACGATTTCATGAACAAGGTGAGCGACATCCAGGGCGCGGCCCAACGGCTGGTCGCGGCGGCAGAGTCCGGCAACCCGGAGACGATCGGTGCGGCCGTGACCGCGGTTCAGGGAACGTGTCGAGGCTGTCACACGACGTACCGCGGGCCGGCCCGCTAGGAGGGGACGAAGGCGACGATCCTGAGAGGGCCCCCACTCCCGCCCTCGATCTTCATGGGCAGGGCCACCACGTAGGCACCCCGCTCGGGAAGCAGGTCCAGATTCGCCACGTTCTCGAAGCCGGCGATGTTCTCGGCGTAGAGCGCGACGTGAGCCGCGAAGTCCTGGGACTGTCCGTAGTCGATACTCGGTGTGTCGATGCCGACCGCGACGATCCCCCGCTCGGATGCGAGCCACGAAGCGGCATCCGGGGCGAGCCCCGGAAAATGGAGCTCGGCGACCGCGGCGGGTCCCTCGAGTGACGTCCCCAGGTACGCGGTCCGGTCGTCCCAGCGCGCGCCCCAGCCGGTACGGAGCAGAAGGATGCCCCCGTTCGGCAGGAGTCCGTGCTCGGTTTCCCACGCGTCGAGGTCCTGCACCGTAACGAGGTAATCCGGGTGCGCACGGTCCGAGACGTCGACGATCGCCGCCGGACCGATGAGCCCGGCCAGCGGGATCCGGTCGGTCGTGAGGCGACCCTCCGCGAAATGAACCGGCGCGTCGAGGTGGGTGCCCCCGTGCTCGGCGGAGGCGAAGGCGTACGAGGCGTAGAACCACCCCCCCTCGGTCGGGCCGAACGCCAACTCCGTGAGCTGGAAGCCGGCGGTGTCGGTCGGCCAATAGATCGTCGACGGGCCGAACGCGTGCGTGAGGTCGATCCACCGGCCCGCGGTCCCGTCGAAAACCCCGGAGTAGTCGGGCGCGGAAGGGGCGCACGCGCCCAACGTGGCCGCCGCGAAGAGGGCCGCACCCGAGGCCATCCGAGCGAGGGCCATCACACCGCCCAGATCTCGCCCAGGACGCGCTGGAAGTTCCCTCCCAGGATGCCGCGGATGTGGTCGTCCGAGTACCCGCGTCGGATGAGGCCCTCGGTGACATCGAACATCCGTCGCGGATGCGAGATCTCGTCGATGTCGATCTTGTCTCTGAAGGCGTAGGAACCCTTGTATCCCGACTTGAGTCGCTCGTACTCCTCCGCCGGCATGTCGTCGTAGCCGTGCAAGTCTATGTCCGAGCCGATCCCCAGGTGCTCGACACCGACCAGATCCCGCACGTGATCGAAGTGATCGAGGTAGTGCTCGATCGTGGTCGGCTCACGGTCCGTGACGAAGTTGCGCACCCCGGTGATCCCCATGACGCCTCCGGTCGCCGCCATGCGACGGATCGCGTCGTCCGTCTTGCAGCGGGGGTGCCCCGGATTCAGCGAGCGGGCGTTCGAGTGGGTGTAGAGAACCGGTGCACGAGAGACCTCACACGCATCGAGGGTCGTACGGTCGCCCGAATGTGACACGTCGACCGCCATGCCCACCTCATTCATCGCCTCGACGATCGCCACGCCGAAATCGCTGATGCCTCCGTCGACCCGCTCGGTCGACCCGTTCCCGATCATGTTCCGGCTGTTGTAGGTGAGCTGGCTCACGCGCTGTCCCAGCGCGTGGAACGAGCCCACGTCCGCCGGGGAACGAAAATGCGACGAATCCTGGAGCCCGATGAGGATGCCCACTCGGCCGGAGCCGTGCACCCGCGACAGATCCTCGACCGAGTCGATTCGGACGAAGACGTCCGGTCGGTTGGCGACGATCGAGTTGAAGCTCGCTACGAAGCCCAGGACATTCTGGTGCGCCTCGTCCGAGGTACGCCCCCCGACCCCGCGTGCGATGTGGAAGACGTCGATCTCGGATGTCCTGAACTCCTCGACGTCCTCCTCGGTCATTCCTGAAAAATCCGGACCCCATCGTGCCCGGCGCTCCCCGCTGAGCGTCGTCAGCCCCAGCATGTCGATCACGAGTGACTCGCGCACGAGATCCACGCAGCGCGTGGAGTATTCCTGGGCACCGCCAGCGAACAGTCGGTGCCGTCCGAGACTGACGAAGGGCGCCGAGATCGAAAGCCCGGCCGCCCCGAGAGCGCCACGAATCAGGTCACGGCGCGTGATGTCCGTCATTCGCCCCCTCCATCCGTGCCGGCCGCTTCGTCCGTATTCATCCGTTCCAACATGCTATTTCATCATGTGAGTGAGTTGGGCCGCGACGTCGCACGCGACAAGCGCGCAAAGTACGACTACCCCGGGAAGGCTTCCAGCACCTCGAGCGCGTAATCGATGTCGGCCTCGGTATGATCCGCGTTGACCTGTGTCCGGATCTCCTCGTCGCCCTTGGGGACGACGGGGTACGCGAGCCCGGTGACGAGGACCCCGTGAAGGTAGAGATGGCGCACCATTTCGTGCGTCCTCGCCGTATCCCGAATCATGAGCGGGACCACGGGATGCTCGCCCGGAATGGTCTCGATGCCGATGCGCCCGAGTCCCTCTTCGAATCGTTTCGTGAGCGCGCGGAGGCGGGCGAGGAGCCGCTCGCCCTCGGCGCTGGCCACGATCTCGAGCGAAGCGAGCGCCGCCGCGGCTTCTCCGACGGTGATCGGGTTCGAATAGATGTACATCGGAGACGTCTCGCGCAGGAATCGGATTGTCGCCGCGTTCGCGACCACATAGCCGCCGTTGACGCCGAACGCCTTACCGAGCGTCCCGATCAGCAGGTCGACTGGTGGAGCCCCGGTGTGCTCCTCCACGCCTCGGCCCGTGCGGCCGAACGCCCCGACCCCGTGTGAATCGTCCGTGACGCAGACCGCGTTCTCCTCGTATCCGTCGTCATGGCGCGCGCACAGGGCCATCACCTCGTCGAGCGGCGCATGGTCGCC
>JAOTVL010000214.1 GCA_029863525.1 Gemmatimonadota bacterium | reverse complement strand
TGCAGGCCATCGAGGTAGCCCGAGACGAAGACGAACGGCCAGCGCACCTCGTGATTGTGTACGAGGTGCTTCCAGTGGGCGGTCCAGGCGGAGATCGGACGCCGGATGTTCGTGACCTCGCCATCGAGCGCGGGCTGGAGGTCGAAGATTCTCAGCGGCGCGTACTGATACTCGGTCTCGGCGATGACGTACCGCCCGTCGGGGCTCGGCGTGAATGTGTGTCCGTACTGCACGCCGCTCACGCCCGTCAGCGAGATGCGCAGCTGCGGGTCACTGAGGTCGGTCACGTCATAGATGTAGTAGCCCCCGGTCCCACCTCCGTAGAAGCGATCCTCTGCGGTATCGGGGTGGTAGCCGACGTAGAAGTCGTGGTAGCCGCGATTCTGGCCGGAGCCCGCGACCGATTCGGGGACCGGGACCATGCCGACGCGTGCGTTCTCCGCGTCCCCGCCCACAAGCCGCCCCAGGTCGTAGACGAGCGAGCCCGGGGCGCGAGCGGTCGTGAACAGATAGACGCGGTCGTCGGAGTGCTTGTAGATGAAGATGTTGTGGAAGCCGCCGGGCATATCCGGCTCACGGATGCGCGCAACCTCCCGCACGGTGCTCGCGTCGGGCAGACCGGTGACGTCGAAGACGACGGCCCCCAGATCCGAGTTCGGACCCCCCTGACCGAGCTGGAAGCTCTGCACCACGTAATAGCGGTCTTGCCACTTGAAGTACTTCACGTCCCGAGCGCCGCCGGTATGCAGGTCCGAGTTTTCGAGGGTCCAATCGAAGATCTCCGTCGGACGCTCGGGGTCCGAGAACTCGACGATCGCCATTCCGATCGGACCGTCCAGATAGGACGCCCTGGCGACATACGCGTACGGTCGATCCAGCTCCTGCTCGATGTCCATGTCCGAGATGTTCTCGTCCATACCCATCGGGATGTGGCCGAGGACCTCGATGTTGTCACTCCCACGCTGGAGCGGATTCCAGGGCGTAGCCAGTTGGGCCTCGAGTGGCGCGACGACGAGGAAGAGGGCGCCGCCGACGAGAAGGGCGCGGACGGAATCGAGCTGGCGGGTCATGACAATCTCCGAGATCGACGGGACTGAGGGTCGGAATGTAGCTCGCACTGCTATCGAGCGGCCAAATAGTCGCGGGGGTCCGCGCCGGCATTGATCGCGTCGATCATCGCCAGAGTGCCTGCGGCGTCGGCCTGGGCGTGCTGCTCGGAAACATGCGCGGCCATCCGGTCGACCAGGGCCTCGAATCGGTCATCTCCACGGAGGGATGCGAAGAACGGGTCCGCTCTCGCCAACGCGGGTGAACGGTACCCCGCCTCGTACGCCACCTCGAGCCATTCGAGCGCTTCCTCGTGATTTTCGAGCAGCGCGTGGATCGACGCGAGCTCCTTCGGCCGCCATGACCACTCTTCGCCGGCCTCGATCGCGGCGCGACTGCTCGTGAGGGAAGCCTCGAACAGCGGTAGTGCATCTGCGCGCCGTCCCGTTTCATGCAGAACGAGCGCGTAGAGCGTTCGGTCACTCACGAGGGCCACTCCCCACGCCGCTCCCCGATCGGGCGTCCGCCGTGCGTTCTGTTCGAGGATCGGCCGAGACTCCTCATGCCGACCGAGGAAGGCGAGCACCTGGGCGGCGGTCCTCTCGGGCTCTGGTAGGCCGCTGTAACGCTCGAGAATCTCGAGGGCACGGATCGCAGCGTCCTCAGGCTCTTGACGTCGAACCTGGAGCCACATGCGCGCCATGTCGAGCCGCGCATGCCGCATGCCGTCCGCACCCGCCCGGTCGAGCCAAGCCTCGGTGAGCCGGTGATCTCCAAGTTCCAGGAGCGGTAGGTACACGTGGAAGCGGATGTTGCCGTCGTTCGGGACCTGCGCGACCGCCTGTACCACGAGTCGGAGTGAGGCCGCTGCACGACCGGTCCAAGCGCCGACACTCGAGTAGTCGGTCAAAGTGCTGAGATGCATCGGATCGGCGTCGAGCGCGTCCTCGAACGACGCGTTCATTTCGGCCACACTCCCGAGTGCGTCGTATGCGCTCGCGAGCGCATAGTGCGCGTCAGCCGAGCCCGGATCGAGGTCGAGTGCGTGGCGTGCCAAGCCGATCGCGCTGTCAGCCGCCGTCGCGTGACCCATCCGCGATTCCCAGACGTAGCGCCACGCGAGGCGCGCCCAAGCCTCGGTGAACGTGGGGTCCAGCTCCACCGCCTGTTTCAGGAGCTCGATCGCCGAGCGGTTCGTCTCCGGCTGGTTTCCGAGAAGCTCGCGATCCCGCAGGTACAGGGCGTATGCGTTTTCGTTCGTGGTAGGAGGTGCCTGGATCTCGGCCTCCTCCTCCGGCGTCAGCTCGGCCTCCATCGCATCGACGATCGCGAGCGCGACCTCCGTTTGAAGCGCGAAGATGCCCGCCAGCCGTCGGTCGAAGTCCCTCGACCAGAGGTGCTCGTTCGTCTCGGCGTCGATGAGCTGCGCGGTGATCCGAATGTCGTCCCCGGCTTTACGCACGCTCCCCTCGAGCACCGAGCCTGCGCCCAACGTCTCCGAAATCTCCCGCAGCGAGAGCTCG
>JAOTVL010000213.1 GCA_029863525.1 Gemmatimonadota bacterium | reverse complement strand
GATCCGCGAGACGCATGGGCGTTTACACAGCGGATCTGCGGAGTCTGCACGGTGGTGCACGCCATCGCCTCGTGCCGGGCTGTCGAGGACGCGCTCGGCATCGAGGTGCCGGCGGCCGGGGGGCTGATCCGTAATCTGGTCCACGGCATGCAGACGGTTCAGGATCACGTGATCCACTTCTACCACCTACACGCCTTGGATTGGGTGGACGTGGTGAGCGCGTTGTCCGCAGATCCGTCGGAGACCGCCGCGTTGGCGCGCAGCCTCTCGCCGTGGCCGAACAACTCGGCGACACACTTCGCCGAGGTCCAGGATCGCGTTCGGCGCTTCGTGGAATCTGGGCAACTCGGGATCTTCACGAACGGCTATTGGGGACATCCGGCGTACGCCCTTCCACCCGCCGCCAACCTCATGGCGGTCGCCCACTATCTCGAAGCCCTCGACTGGCAACGGGACGTTATCCGGGTGCACACGATCTTCGGTGGCAAGAACCCGCACCCGAACTTCCTGGTCGGCGGAATGGCCTCCGCGATCAACCTGGACGACACGGGTACGATCAACGCCGAGAGCTTCACGAAGGTGCAGGGCATGATCAAGCGGGCCCGGCGCTTCGTCGAGGAGGTCTACTGGCCGGACCTTCTCGCCATCGCCTCGTTCTACAAGGACTGGGCCGCCATCGGTGGCGGGGTCTCGAACTACATGTCCGTGGGCGAGTACCCCGACAACGGCCAATGGCGCGATGACGACTCGATGTACTTCCCACGCGGCGTCATCTTCGACCGAAACCTCTCCGAGGTCATGCCGTACGACCAGGAGCAGGTCAAAGAGTACGTCGCCAGCTCGTGGTACGAATACGAGGCGGGACCCGAGACAGGGCTTCACCCCTGGGAAGGGGAGACGACCCCGCGGTACACCGGGCCGGAGCCCCCGTGGACCTACCTGCAAGACCACGACAAGTACACCTGGATGAAGGCGCCCAGGTACCAGGAACGGCCGATGGAGGTGGGCCCACTGGCGCGTATGCTGGTCGGCTACGCGGCCGGCCACGAAGACGTACAGGAGGTCGTGAACGAGGCGCTGGGCCGACTCCAGGTGGGTCCGGAGGCGCTCTTCTCGACGCTCGGCCGAACCGCGGCGCGGGGGGTGGAGACGGTGCTGCTCGCCCGACGCCTGGAACAGTGGTTCGACGCTTTGGCTTCACGGGTGCGCGCGGGTGACACGCAGACATTCAACGGGGAACGCTGGGATCCGTCTTCCTGGCCGGCTCAGGCGCGCGGCTACGGCTTCTTGGAAGCCGCTCGCGGATCGCTCGGCCATTGGGTTCAGATCGAGAACGGCGCGATCCGTCACTACCAGTGCGTCGTTCCGAGCACCTGGAATTGCTCACCCCGTGACGCGAGCGGTGTCAGCGGACCCTACGAGGCTTCCCTCGTCGACAACCACCCGCTCGTCGATCCGGAGCGCCCCCTCGAGATTCTCCGCACGATCCACTCCTTCGACCCGTGCATGGCGTGTGGTGTCCATGTGCTGAACGCCGAAGGTGAGGAGGTGGTGCGGGTGAGGGTGCGGTGATGGAGACCGCGACTCCCCCGCGCCCGAAGAGCTTCCGGGCCGGCGTACCGACGGAGTATCAGAGTGTCTACCTCTGGCACTGGCCCGTTCGGACCATGCACTGGGTCGCCGCCGTCTGCGTGGTGACCCTCGCGGTGACGGGCCTCTACATAGGACGGCCGTACTTCTTCACCTCGGGTCCGGCGAGCGAGCACTTCCTCATGGGGACCGTTCGCTTCGTGCACTTTTCGGCGGCCGGCGTGCTCGTGGCGACCGGGATCCTGAGAATCTACTGGCTCTTCATGGGCAACAAGTTCGAGCGCTGGAGCGCCCTCTTCCCGGTCCGGGGTCGGGATTGGGTGAACATGGCCAAGATCCTCAAGGGCTACCTGTTCATGAAGGTCGAGGACGCGCCGCACTACCTCGGCCACAACCCGCTTCAACAGGTCATGTACACCGGGATTTACGGCCTCGCGATTCTCCAGGTCGCCACCGGTTTCTACCTGTACGGTCTGGCAGACACGGGGGGCTTCTTCTTCGCGGTGTTCGGGTGGATCGGGCCGCTGCTCGGGGGTGCCCAGATTGCGCGCTTCGTCCACCACGTCCTGACGTGGTTCTGGCTCATTTTCCTTCCGATCCACTTCTACTTCACGATCCGGGCCGACGTGCTGCACAAGGAGGCGCGGGTCACGTCGATGATCAGTGGCGCCCGTTTCGTGCGCGCCGACGTCGATTTCGTCGATGATTGACGCGGAAACGGTGGTGCTCGGTGTGGGCAGCCCGCTCATGGGCGACGACGGACTGGGCGTCGCGGTCGTCCGGATGGTCGAGGAAGAGTGGCCGTCGGATTCGGCCCTCGCGTTTCTCGACGGTGGAACCTGGGGCATGCGCGTGCTCCCGTTCATCGAGACCGCCCGGCGCCTCCTCATCGTCGACGCCATCAAGGCCGGCGGGGCGCCCGGCACGATCGTCCGTCTCGAGGATGCGCAGATCCCCCGGCATCTCCGGCAGAAACTCTCGCCGCATCAG
>JAOTVL010000011.1 GCA_029863525.1 Gemmatimonadota bacterium | reverse complement strand
TCGGCGGGTAGGAACCGGCCGAAGATGAGGAGCGAGATCGGACCTCCGATCACGATGCCGACGGTCCCGGCGACCACCATGAAGAGGGCCACCGGACCCAGCTTCGTGACACTCTTCAGATCGATCGAGATCATGAGCAAGAGGAGCGCGAAGAGAAGTAGGTAGCGCGTCATCCAATCGTAGGTCGGGGACGACGACGGGGTGATCCCGACCGTCGTTGCCAACATGGGCAGGAAGTAGACGTAAATGACGGGCGGAACGACCTCGAACAGCTTCGCGAGGCGAGGCAACTCGGAGACCCAGAAGACGAGCGCGACCAGCATCGCCAGGAAGGCGAAGACGGCCATGGGGTCTTGGAGCACACTCATGCGGGACTCCTGAGGGGCGTGGTTCGGACGGAATCGGGGGGCAATGGTCGGGCCGGGTCAAGCGGAGGGCGGGACGGCCACGGTCAGGAGAGTGTGGCTTTCGATGCGGCAAACACACATCTTTGCGCCACCCCCCCTTCGAACACGAAGAGCTGTGTCAATGCTCGGAGGGTAACTCCATCTACTGGTTCATGGGCGATCCGACACTTCTGGTCATTGAGGACGCGCGAGACCACGCCATTCTCGTGCGAGTCGCCGCGCGGCGAGCGCTTCCCGGTCTCGACGTGCGCGTCGCAGGCGATGGGAGGGAAGGGATCGCCTACCTAGCAGGGACGCCGCCCTTTCAGGACCGGCGTTCTCACCCGGCGCCGAATCTCATCATCCTCGATTTGCTCATGCCCGAGGTCGACGGTTTCGCGGTACTGGAGTGGATTCGGGAGCGACCAGCGGCCGCCAAGTGCCCGGTCGTCGTGCTGACCTCGTCCGAGCACCCCGATCACGAAGAGCGGTCTCTCTCGCTGGGCGCCAAGGCGTTCTATCGGAAGCCGCCCGACCTCGAGGAGCTGGGTGGCGTCGTTCGCGAGATCGTGGAGGAATGGGTGGGGGCCGAGCAAGTCAACGCTCCACTTCGGACGGCTGGATAAGCTCCTCCGGTACGAAGTCCCGCAGGTTCACGTAGACCACGACCGCCCAGACGGCCAGCGCGATCGCGATGATCGCGATGCCCGTCTTCAGGTCGATACGGGCTCCACGGATCCATCCGAGCATGGCGGCCGACCCCCAGCCGACCCTAGAGCTTGATCACGAGCGACAGCGTGACGAGGCTGTCGAACTCGTTGCTCGGAATGCCCACCGTGCCGGTCTCGGCGCCGCCGCCGTCGAACAGAGGCACGCGGATGCGAGCCGGGTCGTTGTCGAAGATCAGCTGATACGACGTCTTGAAGGCCAGGCCTTCGGTGAGCGCCACCGACAGCGAAGAGATCCAATCGAATCGGAAGTCGTCCGTGTTCGCGAGGTTCTCGTCGGCGACGAAGATCGTCTCGAGCTCGGTTGTCGCGGAGAGCGCCCGCGCCGCCTCGATCGTGGACCGGATACCGCCGAAACCGTCCTTCTCGTCGGGATCATCGTCGATGTCCTTCTGGATCGTGTAGGTACCGCCGACGTCTGTCTTGAATCGACCGTTGTCGTTGTCGACCCACGTCTTACCCACACCGGCCACCGTCGAGATCCGGTGATTGAAGCCGGCGAAGGTATTTCGCTCCCATCCCCCACCCGCGAACGCGAACCCAACACCGACGTCCCTGTCGAACCGCGCCCGCGCGAAGTAGTTGGCGGCGGACTCCACCGCTGTCGTGGTCTCCTCGAGGTCGAAGCTGCCGGTCGTCCCTACGGCGCGGCGTGTCGTGGTCGAGGAGGAAGCGCGAATGGCCCCCGCCTCGATCTTGAACTGGTTCGGACCTCCGGTCCCCGTCAGCGCGGACTTCAGCGAGAAGGTGGTCGAAGAGGAATTGCCCGAGGTCGTGACGAACCCGACTTCGGTGCCGTTGTCCCAGACGAAATCGGGATCCTGGGCCGAAAGTGAACCAGCGAACGCCGTGAGGGCGAGCGCGACGGTCCAGTGGGTAAAGCAGCGAGCGGGTCTCATGGGTCGTGTGAGGTTGGGTTCCGAGGTACGGGAAGCGGGCGGTCGGGCCTGGGATCGATCGACCGTGCATACCCGCTGACGCTCCATGGATCCCCCTTCTACCGGTCTCGCCGCTTCAGATCTTCTTCGAGCGGCTTCTCTGGCTTCGATCCAGCGCATCTCGGACGCGCTGCTTGACGGCCGTCGCCGTGAAAGGCTTTCGAAGCAGCGTTTCAGGCCGAAGCTCGAATTCTTCGTAGAAGTCGTCTTCGTCGACGTATCCCGACATGAAGAGGACAGGGACTTCAGGGGCGAGGGCCTTCAGCTGTTCCGCGAGTTCCGGGCCACTGAGACCGGGCATGACGACGTCGGTCAGAACGAGGTCGACGTCCACCGACTTCGACAGCAGCGTGTCCAAGGCAGACCCACTCTCCTCGGCCACGATGACGTCGAAGCCAGCGTCGCGCAGTGCTCGCGCGACGAACGTTCCGACGAGCTCGTCGTCCTCCACGACGAGGATCGTTTCCGCGCCTACCACCGGTACGCTCGTCGACCAGTCGGGCTCTTCAGTGGGTTCCGCGGCGCGCGGCAACCGGATTTCTACGCGGGTGCCCTTTCCGGGCTCACTCCGGGTGTCGATCTCACCACCGGCGCGATGGACGATGCCGTACACGGTCGAGAGTCCGAGACCCGTCCCTTCGCCCATGGGTTTGGTCGTGAAGAACGGCTCGAAAGCCCGGCTAAGGGTCGCCGCGTCCATGCCGATCCCATCGTCGGCGACGGAAAGGAGCACCCCGTCGCCGTCGTCTGCGCCGCTCGAGTGTGCGGCGGTCTCGATGACGATCTCGCCGTGGCCGCGGACCGCGTCTCGGGCGTTCAGGACGAGATTAAGCACGAGTTGCTCCAATTCACCCGGGTCGATCGAGACAGGGAGGGGCGCCTCGTCGATAATCGTGCGGAGCTTGATTCCCTCCCCGATCAACGGAACGAGCATCTTCGACAACTCGGGTATGACGCGGTTGATGTCTACCGTTTCTTCGCCCCTGCGGCTGGTCCTGCTGAAGGTGAGCAGACGCCGAGTGAGCGACGTCGCACGCTGCGTGGCCTCGGTGATCTGACGTAGATCGTCGCGGAGTGGATCCGACGGTTCCAATTCGTGTTGGAGCAGCTCGGCGTTTCCACCGATCACGGTCAGAAGATTGTTGAAATCGTGTGCCACCCCGCCGGCGAGACGGCCGACCGCTTCCATCTTCTGCGTTTGTCGAAGCTCGTCTTCAATGCGCCGTTCCTCTGTCACGTCCTGGACGATCATCTCGAAGACGGGTTCGCCGCCCGGGCCTCGGATCACCTTGCCGCCTACGCGCGCAATCATCGCCGACCCATCGGCCCGCATCCACTCGAGGTCGTTGGTTCCGGCCTCGACCCCGCCCGAGTTCAGCGATTTCTCGATCAGCGCGGCGCGCTGTTCCGGGTACCTGTAGAGGGCCCCGGGGCCGGCGCTCATCAGAGACTCCTCGGAGTCGTACCCGAGCATCTCGACCAGGGCGGGATTCACCTGAAGGAAGCGTCCCTCCATTGTCGCCACGTAGAGACCGAACACCGCGTTGTCGAAGATCGATTGAAAGCGCTCCTTGGCCACTCGCTCCGCGACCTCCGCTCTGGTCCGCGCCCGGAGCGACTCGCTGAACTGCTCCACGACCTCGACGATCTCCGACGGGGTCTCCGGCGGAAGGGGGACCTCGCCCGTGCCGCCTTCGCGCGTCCGCACCGCGAGCTCTTGAAGGGCGCGCGCGATACGGGTGTAGGACCGCGTGGCGAGAAGCACCCCGAGCAACACGATCAAGAGCGTCCCGCCAATTTGGCGGACCGCCTCACGGAGGGCGGGGCCGTACACGATCGTATCCGGCACGCCGACGTAGACGACCCAGCCCGACTCGGTCTGCACCTGACCCCAGGTACGGTCGACCCCCGCCAGGTCCGGACCGGTTGCGACCCACCGGCCGGGCGCGACCAGCCGGTCGGACCCGGTCAGTGGAGGTAGGCTGCTCCCCACGTACCGATCGGCGTCGGCCGAACGGGCCATGACCAGGCGGTCGGCCGAGGCCACAGTGGTGAGCTGAGATTCAGGTGAGCGAAATCCGCCGAGGAGGGTGCTGATTTGCGACAAGGGCATGGCACCGATGAGCGCGCCACGAAGCGTTCCGTCGCCGGCTCTGATCGGCGCGACCATCGGGAGAATCCACCCGCTCGCGAAGTCCGCCTCGACCGGAGGGCCGACGAGGAACTCGCCACGGGCCTGGAAGTCGGCGAACCAGGGCCATTCGTGGGCGCTGGCGTCCTCTGGAGCGTCGACGGCCGAGCAGATGATCTCGCCGGTCGGGACCACGAGCAGGACGTTTGCGAAGGGGAGGAGCTGGCGTAGACCGCGCAACTCTTCGGCGCACCCGTCGCCGTCGATCCATTCCTCCCCGGATTGGCGGGCGGAAGCGAGCAGGACATCCTCCGATTGAAGCAGGAACTGCCGAAGTCCCACGTCGACGGCGTCGGCGAAGGAGAGGGCGTCGGCCCACGCCTGCTGCCGGGCGCCTTGATACGCCTGGTAGCTCCACCACCCGTGGAGGAGAAGGAGCGGGACCGCCAATGCCGCGAACAACAGCGTCAGCTGTCCCTTGAGCGAATACGAGTGCTTGCCGGAGGTCTTGTGGGGCATGGCGGCGCGTGGACTGGTTCGTCGGGATGGCGGCGGGCCGATTCGCCAAGCTACCTCGGACAAACGGGCGCTACCAGGAGATACGGCCCAGCACTACATTAGCCTCGCGTGCCGCGGGTTCCTCCGCGCCGCGAAGGGGCCATAGCTCAGTTGGGAGAGCGCCTGCTTTGCAAGCAGGAGGTCATCGGTTCGATCCCGATTGGCTCCACTTGGAGATCGTCTCAAGAAGGCGCGAGAGTCTCCATTGATGACAGGCCTCGGTTGACCTCGCCAGTGACCGCACGCTCATTGCGCAGACGGCTAGTGTGGCACGTTCAAGGGTTGCTTCGGAGGCGCAGGCGTGCAACGAGCGGGAGGTGGTCGGATCCAACCGGCTCGCCGGTCCAAGCTCCCACGATAGTCCAGTGGTCGTCCGCCATGACATAGTCGATCCGTGCACGGATCCAGCCATTGAGGCGCGTACCCCCGATCCCGAAACCTGCGTGTCCGAAGGCGTCTGTCCAATCGGCCCAGATGCGTCGCAGGTGACGGCTCTCCGGCGGCGTGTTGAAGTCCCCGACGACCAGTGCCGGATGGCCTCGCTCGCGCCCCCAACGTTCGGCACGGCGCAGCTCGATCTCTCGGAGGAGCGACTTCTGTCGGAGAATCTCAGCACCCTCCGCCACAAGCCCCGCCCGCATGAGTTCTAGCCCCGCCCGTGGGGTCTCAAGGTGAACGTTTGTCACGTGTATCGTTCGCCCCCTGACATCGAGCGAGAACGTTGCCACCAGGGCGGACCCTCCGACGCCCTCTAAGTTCTCTCGGTCCATTACCGCCGTTCCTCTGATCGGAAACCGGCTGACGACGCAAAGGGATGCCTCTGACGCGGTAAACCACTCCGTCAAGCCCCGGAGTGTGTCTCGGAACGGGCCCCTACACTCCTGGACCATGAGGAGGTCTACACCCAGACGGTCCACTAGCCGTCCTGGTCCGAACGAGATCCTCTGACCTCCAGCGGCGTTCAGGGTGGCGACCATAAGGTCGTCCTCGCGTTCGGTCGCGATCAGCCCTCGGACTCCCGAGCCAAACCCCAAGAAGGGCCCTACGAGAACGACCAATGAGACACCCAGCGGAACGAGCAGGGCGCGATCTCGGACTAGTGAAAGACCGAGTATTGGAAGGATCGGCAGAAGCACTGTCCACCGCGGGGCAAACAGGATGACCGTCGCGGGCCACCAGAGATCCGCTCCTGTTCGAAATAGGATGACACCCAAGAAGGTGCAGACCGAGACGAACACAGTCGCGGCCCAAGCCACCCGATCCAGCGGATGATCCGAAGCCGACCATCGGAGGTTCTCTCCGAATCTCACCATCCGTCGCCAACGTCTCGGATCTACCGGAGCCCCGCACTTCGGACACTTCGCGGCACTTAGAAATCGGAGCCCGCCCCTCAACCGAACTCGATGCGTAGCGCCTTCGCAACGCACGATTAGGTCTCGTGTCGGTCTACTCATTGCAGGCATGAGACGATTGTGGGCGCAGAGGTTAGGAAGATGTATAGTTTAAAGTTGCGGGGCTGTAGCTCAGTCGGGCAGAGCGCCTTGTCTTCATTGACGAGGAGGTCGGTGGTTCAAGTCCACCCGGCTCCATGCGTGGCGAAGCCGTCACTCCTTTCGAGGGGTGGCGGCTTTGCTATTCGTCCCATCCCGCCATCGCCTCGCCCGATTCGCCAGACGAGCACTTCTACCATTGGTCGAGCGTCATCGGTCGGCCTCCTCGGCTTGGTCTACCAGGATGCAGTCGCAGTATAGCCTCAAGATGACCCCGCGCACCGCGGGTCCTAGTCGGAGGGTTCCACGACGGTGCGTCCGACCCTTCACGGGCTCGTCGTCTCCGACATGGGCCGTTACGAGGGTGAGAACGGCGAGTACGTGGCCCGCGCCGGGTTGGACCTGTTGACTCATTTGAGGGAACGGCACGACGGTGTGCAGCTCCTCTTCTGCACCAGCTTCAGGGCCGTGTCGCAGTACGGAGACGAGGCTCTGGAGGCCGGTGCGCTGGGCATCACGGGGATTTGTGACGAGGTCCTGAGGCTGGTCGGGCTGTAGTCGGGTTCTCTGGCTCCGCGTCCTCGGTCTTTCTGACTGTTCTCAGCGCTAGTTTCCTCCTGGCCGGTACGTCCTGACCGGGGGAAGCCAGGCCGTCCTCCTGGCGCACAGTGGGTCCTAGCTGGCCATGCGGAGGACGCGGGAGCCCGCATCGACGTAGGCCATTTCCTAACCCTATGAGGCGCGACTATGCACAACGTGAGGGCGACGGTCCCCGCAATGGCGTTGTGGCTCTTGTCACTGACGGCGTGCTGCAACTGCCCACCGACCGGCCAGCTGACCACGTTCGAGTTCACGGGGGAATTCACCAGCGTGTTCGACGCCTTCGGCGTCCTCGGAGAGCGAAGCACCCCCCTCTCTTTCACCGGTTGGTATTCGTTCGACCGATTCGCGCCGGACACGGACGCGGATCAGGACCATGGCAGGTATACCAGCACTTTGGGGGGCAGCGGCATCGTGATCAGGTTCGACACGTTTTCGGTTGAGACTCCCTCCGTCGGCCCTACGTTGAGCATCACGACATCGGACGAGCCCCTCAACAACGCAGCCGACATCTACTCTATCAGAACGGGTAACATCGGGGGCACGGCGGGGTTCCCCGCGGGCTGGCTCTTTCAGGTGTTGATCGACGTGGTGAAGGGCAGCCCGTCGGATGTTCTCACAAGCGACGAATTGCCGACCACACCTCCAGACATTTCGATCAGCGGCGTCAACACGACCTTTCAGATCGTTGGCGGACCCGACGCACAGAATATCGGAAGCCTGAACCTCAACGGACGCCTCCTGTCACTCACTCCGCGCTGACTGATCGTCTGGCGCCCTCAGGGCACACCAGGGCGTAACATCCTGCGGCGACCGGGCCTCGAGCGTCCCCGGCACTGCGGCCGATCCCCGTGAGACCTTGCGATCGCGGCGCGTTGCCACCATTACGTCGGGCCTCCCGGAACTCGTGCACGGAGATGACGCATGCGGCGGCGCCTGCGATCGGTCGGACTCCTTTCTTCTTTGCTGATTCTCGCGAGCTGCAGCGCGAACGACTTCATCATCGTTCGGCCCGAGCTTACCACGTACATCGCGCGCATCACCGTCGACGGCATCAAGGCCGATTTCGTGGGCGGTAGTCCGCCGGTTCCGGGAGCCGGACCGACGGTGACGACGCCCACGAACACTCAGGTGATCACCGGAGGAAGCACACAGGTCGACCTGTTGGGATCCGGCGCGTATCAGACCGTCGCCATCCAGGTCGAAGGGGTCGCCGGGTACTACCTCGTCGTCCTGCCCGAAACCAAAACGCTCGCCCAGATGGTCATTACGCTCGGTGGGCTGGTACCTCGGCTCGACTTCGATTTCCTGGTCGCGGTGGCGGGCACCGACGGTGTCTTCGGCCCGTGGAGCCGGACGAGCATGACTGCGATCCAGGTCGCCGGCGGAGACATCCAGGTGAGCGTGACGTGGGACACCGAGGCCGACGTCGACCTCCACGTGATCGACCCGGCCGGCAACGAGATCTACTTCGGCAACCGTACCGCAGGGGGTGGTGAGCTGGACTTGGATGCGAACGCCGCCTGCTCGACGTCAGCGATCTTCCAGGAGAACATCGGCTGGGCATCGGGCGAGGCTCAGTCGGGGGCGTACATCGTCCGCGTGGAGTACTGGGACGCGTGCGGCGCCGTCGAAACCAACTACGTGGTCACGGTTAGTCTGCGGCCGGGTGTGCCCGTCATTCCGGGGACTCCGGGCGCGAGCGTTCAGACGTTCGAGGGAAGCTTCGTGGGCTCGGGCACACAGGGTGGAGCGGGGTCGGGCAGATTCATCACCAACTTCACCTTCTGAGCCGGGGCGGTCGCTCAGTCCCCCGCAGCCCGAACGCGGCCGGTCGGCGTCAACTCACGAACCAGTCGAGGGCGGCGTTGCTGATGGCGGCGGGCACCTCGTGACCGCCCTCGAAGCGGACGTATTGGACCGTGTATCCCTGGATCCGAAGGTCGGGCACCATCTCGTACCTCGTGTACTCCTCGGTCAGCACCGGGTCCTGGATTCCGTGCGAGATCCAGATCAGGGGGAAGCCGATCGGCTGAGGTCCGGGCGCCGAGAAGCCCGGTGAAAACGCGATGAGATGGGTGAAGAGCTCGCCGTTGGACGGACCCAACGAGAGCGCATAGGACGCACCGTCGGAGAAACCGGCGAGCGCGATGCGCGTCGTGTCGATGAGACACCGATCGAAGACGTAGTCGAGCGCACCGTTGATGAAGGCGACGTCGGGTCCGAACGAGCCGGAATCGGCACGGTCCCAGGTCACGCCGCGTGAGTCGACCGCCAGCATGACGATGCCCCGCTCGTCGCATTTCGGGTAGAAGGGCACCCAGTCATCCGCGCTCCTGGCTCGACCGTGCAGCGTGACGAGCAACGGGGCGGGGGTGGCCGCATCGTATCCGTCGGGGACGTAGAGAATGCCGTCACGGCCCGTGGGAACGAAGTCCAGCTGGCTCGCACCCATCGGGGCCGGGAGCGTGGGCGCGTGCGGCCGCACGGGCATCCTGGCGGGGTCCGGTTCGACGCCGAAGAACCCGGTCGTGGTGGGCTCGGGAATGCACGCGGCCGCCCACGCGGGGAGCAGACCCGCCACCGAGAGGCGCAAGAAGTCGCGCCTCGAGGGCGACCCCGAGAGGGTGGGCAGGCGCCCAGGAACCCGGTCGAGCCGATCGATCACCGCTGCCATTCTCGTCCGCCCGTCATACGTCGTCCAATGCCATCCAGATATACGGGGCGAAGACGCCCGCATTTCCGGCGCTGTCGGAGGTATCCCGACACCAACTCGGCGCGCTCTCCCGACTGCCGAGCCCGACCCGTGCGTGCGACTTTGACATCAGGAGTGCCGCGGGACCGGGAGAGTCGGCCATGAAGCTCGCTGAGACCAATTACGACAATCGCGAGACGGGCTGCTGCGCCCGCCTCGACGTCGAAGCCTGGGACGAAACCGAACACGTCTGGGATCGAAAGCCGTTCGTGAAGGATCGGGTGCGGAAGCTCTTCCACGTGCCGTTGAATTTCGGGACGGTCGTCGAGCGGGATCACCAGAAGATCGAGGCCGTCGAGGGGTATCCCCGGGAGCCTTTCACGCTCGCGGACGAGCGCTCACGCTGGTCGACGGACCTCTATTTCACGACGGACCGGGAGATCCCGGACGCGACGATGGAGCACCTGTCTGGCACCTTCGTCTCGAAGGTGTTCGAGGGCCCGTACGGCGACGCGGGGAAGTGGATGGAGGCCATGAAGGCATGGGTCCGGGCCCGCGGCCAGGAGCCCGAGCACATCTACTTCTACTACGCCACGTGCCCGAAGTGCGCGAAGCAGTTCGGCAAGAACCACGTCGTCCTGTTCGCGAAGGTGGCCTGACGCGGGTCCGGCGGTCGCGCGTTCTTCCCAACCGCCTTCGGCCCCCTGGCGGCTCCGGTGGGGGATCTCCCCACGCCCCGCATCGACCGGCGACCGACTGAGACGGCCATCCGGTTTCACGACCTTTGAGCATGGCCGGCGGCCCGCCGGTGCGGGTGCGGCCTCATGATCGCGGAGGCTCTCATGTGCACCGTCAGACGATGGGGATCGTGGCGGCGCTCGGGAGCGGTGCTCCTAGCGAGTGCCGGGCTCGCGTGCGGACCGGGTGATGTGTGGGACGACCAGGTACTACTTCGACCGAACGGCGACGTCCTGATTGCTGCGGAAGAGGTGTCTATCGCAGAGCGGGTGCCGGGAGACGTCATGGCCGCGGGCCGGTCGATCACGTTCGATGGAGTCGTCGGAGGATCCTACCTCGGCGCCGGGGCTGACCAAGAGATCACGGGCCGTATCGACGGGAGCGTGCGCGCCGCCGGTGCCTCCGTTCGCCTCGAAGCCACCGTGGCTCGCAACGTCACGGCGGTCGGCGGAGTCGTCCAAGTGGGTCGGGATGCGGTCATCGGCGGTAATGCGTACGTGGCCGGGGGAGAAGTCCGGGTCATGGGTAGCGTGGATGGTGACGTGTACGTCGGCGGTGAAACCGTCGAGCTGGGCGGGCACGTAGCTGGTGACGTGCGCGCGGAGGCGGGGTCGCTGACCATCGGTCCCGAGGCTCGGATCGATGGCGAGCTCCGCTACCGGCTTGCGGAGACCGGCGTAGCGACGATCTCGCCCCAGGCCACGGTCGCAGAGGGAGTCCTGGTGCTGGAGCCGCGCGAAGAGGGCAGGAGCGGGATCGGCCTCACTGCCGTCCGGCTCGTCGCGTTCCTCCTGGCCGGGGTCGTGCTCGTCGCTCTGTTCCCGGTCACGCTGACGACGATCACCCACGACGTGGCCGACCACACCGCGGCTGGACTCGGCCTCGGGCTCGTCGCCGTGATCTTGACGCCCGTGGCGGTGCTCGTCTTGGCCGTGACGATCGTCGGGATTCCGCTTGCGCTGACCCTGGCCGCCGCCTACGCCGCCGCCTTGTACCTGGCCCCGGTCGTCGCCGGTCTCTGGCTCGGGGGAGAGATCCTCCGGGGCCGCGATCCCGCAGATCGGCGGGGGACGGTGGCTCTATTCTTGGCGGGTGGTGTGATCGTCGCGGTCGCCATGCTCCTCCCCTGGATCGGCTGGTTGGCGAGGCTGGTGGCTGTCTGCTTCGGTCTGGGGGCCGTCGTCGTGACCATTCGTGATCGGAGGGTTGCGTGAAGCGCCCTCGGCGCGGTCGGCTGCCGCCGAGTGCGTCAGAGATGCTCGCTCGATGGTTGGTCGCCGCGACGCTCCTGAGCGGGTGCGCCTCGTCGAATACCCTTCACGAGTACGACTATCGCGGACGTGGCCTCACCGTGATCTCCGATCTGCCCTCGGCCCCGAACGTGCTGTCCGGTCCGTATTTCGTCGGACACCCCTCGGGTGATCCGGTGCGGGACATGGTCCGCATCGGGGCTCGGGTCGCCCGGGAGGTCGAGGCCGTAGCGATCCGCGAACGCCTCGATTCGGCATCGACGTTGATCGACGTGGGATCCGTCCTCGAGGTAGAGACTGTGGACCGGGTGGCCCGTTACTTGGGCGCGCGTGTGGAGCGCGACGGGTCGGCGGCCGACTTCCTTTTGGAGTTGGTCGTACTCGATTACGGCATCGACGCAGAGACTTGGGACGCCGCGGCTCATGTCTACATCGAGGCTGAT
This sequence comes from Gemmatimonadota bacterium, assembly GCA_029863525.1. GTDB lineage: Bacteria > Gemmatimonadota > Gemmatimonadetes > Longimicrobiales > Gaopeijiaceae > UBA2589. The sequence goes on along the minus strand of JAOTVL010000011.1, from coordinate 31,046 downwards.
GCGGCGCTCCTTCACGTCGAGTCCGGAGCCGAGATTTGGCGCGCGGAGATCGGAGCGCGCGACCCGTTGGGGCCGGCGATCTTCGGGCCGACTCAGGCACTCCGCGACGTCGTCACCGCGGCCACCCTCGCCAGCCTCGACGTCGAAGAGCTGGTCTCGGCCCTCGAGTATCTCGCCGACTACTCGGCTCGGGTCATCACGGATCGTCTCAGGGACGACCTCCGCGAGGCGCGCGGGCGGTAGGTCCGCGGTGGGTCCGCGAACGCACCGCCTGCCCGCTGTCGTGTCGGGAGTCGGTGGCGCACCGTCGGTGCGTCAGCGCCCTCGCCGCGGCACCGCCACCGCCTCGCCCGGATCTGGGCGGATCCCTTCCTGGTTCATGGCAGAGTGGAACGCCGGGACGCGGCCCGTGATGAGCGCGTTCAGCCGCTCGATGACACCCGGGGCGTTCTCCCACGCCTGATCCACCTGCCAGGACTGGTCCGCGGTGGGTCGTGTCGAAGACTGCTCGATGTCGCCGGCGACGCGCGTCCACCCCCGCACCTCACCGAGGTCGTCACCGATTGCCTCGAGTTCTTCCTCGATGGCATCGAGCTCTTCGGTCAGGGATGCAGGCGGGTCGTCCTGCTCGTCCAGAAGCGCGTTCGCTTCGTCCATTTGGTCCTCGAGTCGCGACAAGGCGAGCCCGGCCCGGTACACCGGTTCGGCCAGCTCATGCAGGCTCATGAGCGCGTCCTGGCGGGCCACTCGATCGGCCCGACTCACGGGCCGCCGGGGGTCTGCCTCGATGGTGAGCTGGCTGGACATCGTTTCACCGGCGTGCTCCAGTGTGACCGTGTAGGTGCCGGGGAGGACCGGCGGGCCCTGGGGTGCGCCCCCGCCGAACCCGCCTCCGCCACCACCGCCACCACCACCGCCGCCCTGGCGGGCCTCCGGCTCGTACGGAGCGTCGTAACGCCAGTCCCAAAGCACTTCGTGGATCCCGGCGTCCGCCTCACCTTCGAGCGTTCGCACGTGACGGCCATCCGCATCGGAGATCGTGAGCGTCACGTGAGGTGCGTCGCGATCCGCGTCGTCACCGTTGTCTGAATCCGCGGCCATCTCGGCCGCGTCGCGCAGGTAGTAGCGGATGCGGCTCGCGCGCGGCGGATTCTGTCCGGAGTACTGCCACCCGAGGAACGGCCAGTCCCCTTCCTGCGCCCACATCACCCGGTGCTGGACGGGGAAGAGGTGCGCGGTCTGAGCCATGACGTCCGCGCTGAGAGACTCGAGTGCGGTGAGGTCGTCCATGATCCAGACGCTCCGCCCGTGCGTTCCGAGAATGAGGTCGTTGGCCCTCGGATGGATCGCGATGTCGTCCACAGGAACGACCGGGAGGTTCCCCTCGAGCGCGGTCCAGCTCCGACCACGGTCGATCGAGACGTATACGCCGACCTCGTTGCCGACGAAGAGCAGGTTCGGAGACCGGTGATGCTCGGTGATGACGTTTACCGACCAGCCGTCGGGCAGCCCGTCGTCGATTCGGCGCCAGTCTTCTCCGTAGTTCTCGCTCACGTACACGTACGGCGCGAAGTCGCCGTTGCGGTGTCCGTCGAAGGTCGCGTAGACGCGGCCGGGCGCGTGGTGAGACGGCGTGAGCCGGCTCACGTACGTCCGACGGGGGAGGCCCGGAAGATTGCCGACCACGTTCGTCCAGGTGGCACCATAGTCGCGCGTGACCTGGACGTTACCGTCGTCCGTGCCCGCGTAGATGACGTCGCGCGTGAAGTGCGACTCACCGACCGTGGTGAGGTTGCCGTACGTCGAGGTTCCGTCGTGGATCGACATCATCGGTTCGTCACCGGACACACCCATGATCGAGAGCGTGTCGCGATCGATCTGTTTGGTGAGGTCCATGCCCCCGACCTCCTCCCACGTCATGCCCCGATCGGGTGATCGCATGAGATAGTTGCCACCGAGGTAGATCGTCGCCGGATCGTGCCGCGAAATGAGCAACGGCGCGTTCCAGTTGAAGCGGTAGTCCTTCGCTGTGTCCCCTTCGGCGCGCGGTCCCTCGATCGGACGCATGGGGGTCTTTTCACCCGTGTTCAGGTCGTAGCGGACCAAGTTGCCGCCCTGCGACTCGGAGAAGACGATGGTCGAATCGGTCGGGTCGACGACGGTCCAGAAGCCGTCTCCGTACGCCGTCTCGTACCAGTCGTCGTGGCGGATTCCATGAAACGAGCGCGTGTTCGAGGGGCCGCACCACGGGTCGTTGTCCTGAAGCCCTCCGCATACGTAGTAGGGGTCCCGCATGTCGTACGCGATGGTGTAGAACTGTCCCAGCGCCATGTTGTCGAACATCCGCCAGTTGGCCGTGCCGTCCCACGAAGCCGACACGCCCCCGTCGCTCCCGATAATCAGGTGGTCCGAGTCCTCCGGGTCGATCCACAGCGCGTGGTGGTCGACGTGGATCTGCGCCGCACCGTCGCTTCGGAACGTCTTGCCCGCATCGTCGGAGACCATGAGTGAGCTCCCGAGCACGTAGATGCGGTCGGCGTCGCTCGGGTCGATCCGGACCTGCGAGTAATACATGGGCCGCGGATTGGTATCGGACATCTTCTCCCACGTGTCGCCACGGTCGGTCGAGCGGTACAGGCCACTGTCGCCCGAGCCCCCGCCACCGCCGAAGCCACCTCCGGCGCGGCGGGCGTTCGCTTCGACCAGCGCGTACACGAGGTTGCCGTCACCCCGAAAGACGTCGATACCGATGCGACCCATGTCACCGTCGGGGAGTCCGTCGGTCAGTTCGACCCAGTGCTCGCCGCCGTCGACAGTACGGTACAGTCCGCTCCCCGGCCCGCCGCCGTTGAAGCCGAAGCCGGTCCTGCGTCTCTGGTACATCGCCGCGAAGATCGTCTGCGGATCCGATGGATCCATGGCGAGGTCGATGGCCCCGGTGTGGTCGTCGATGAAGAGCACGAGATCCCACGTTTCGCCGCCGTCCGTCGTTCGGTAGACGCCACGCTCGGGGTTCGCCGACCAGAGATCGCCCACCGCGGCCACGTACACCACCTCGGGATCCCGCGGATGGATGAGAATCCGACCGACGTGCTTGGTCGCTTCGAGCCCCATGTGCTGCCAGCTGGCGCCTCCGTCCGTGGACTTGTAGACGCCGTTGCCCCACGGGGAAGACTGCCGGTTCTGCGGCTCACCCGTTCCGACCCACACGAGGTTCGGGTTGGTCTGGTCGACGGTGACGTCTCCGATCGAGCTCGTGGGCTGATCGTCGAAGATCGGGGTGAACGACGTGCCGTGATTCTCGGTCTTCCAAACGCCGCCCGTGGCGGTCCCGACGAAGAAGACCTGGGGTCGTGATTCGACCACCGCCAGATCCGCGATTCGGCCGCCCATGAGGGCCGGCCCGATCTCCCGGTACTCCAGGCGAGACAAGGTCTGGGCGAGGGTGGGCACCTGAGCCGAGGCGGGTGCCGCGTGCGCGAGGCACACCAGCGCGAGCATCGCGGAGCCAATCGATGAAGGGGAGGTGTGGGTCGCGTCGAGGTGGGTGGTCGCGGAGCGCTTCATGACATCCGAGGGGTCAGGGGTCGCGGGCGGGGCCGACATTGTGGGCAACGGGCTCGATCCTGGCTACTCCCCCCCCGCCCATCTGAGTACCTTTCCCCCGGATCTGAAGGTTTGGCTGAAAGGAGGCTTCGTCATCGCCAAGCGTCTTTCGTCCGCCCAGGCCGCTTTCCTGCCCGTCGGCTTCGCGGCGGGTCTCGCCTGGCTCACCACGCTCTTCCCGCAAGTGGGCCAACAGCCTGTCGTCGAGCGCAGCTTCTTCGCGGCCGCGGCGGTCCTGGTGGTCGGGGCGATCGCGCTCTTCGTGTCCGCGACGCGAAGTGGCCGTGAGCTGACGATCGAGCGGGAGATCAAGACGCCTCACTGGCTGCAGATGTGCGCGCAGGGCGCGCTCATGCTGTACTGGGGCTGGCACGTCAACGCCGTGCTCGGGAACCTGCCGCTGCTGTTGGGCCAGCTCCTGTTCGCGTACGGCTTCGACGCGCTGCTCCAGTGGTACAGGCGGGACGACTACCACATCGGCTTCGGTCCCGTGCCGATCCTGCTCAGTATCAACTTCTTCCTCTGGTTCCGACCGGAGTGGTACTACTGGCAGTTCTGCATCGTGGCGCTCGGCTTCTTGGCCAAGGCGTTCATCCACTGGGAACGTGACGGTCGCAAGCGTCACATCTTCAACCCTTCTTCGTTCCCCCTCGCGGTCTTCTCGCTGGTCCTGATCCTCACGGGGACGACCGACACGACGTACGGGCTCGAGATCGCGCAGACGCTCTTCAATCCGCCCTGGATCTACGTCGCGGTGTTCCTCGTCACGCTGCCGGCGCAGATCCTCTTCGGCGTCGCCACGATGACCATCGCGTCCGTCGTGACCGCGTACTCGTGGGGATTGCTCTACTACGGGGCTACTGGAACGTTCTTCTTTCGGGACGCGTTCATTCCCATCGCCGTCTTCCTCGGCATGCACTTGCTCTTCACCGACCCGGCCACGTCGCCGCGAACGGAGCAGGGGCGCGTCTTGTACGGTGTCTCGTACGCGGTCCTCACCATTGCACTCGCGGCGCTTCTGGAGGGTGTGGGTGCGCCGACGTTCTATGACAAGCTGGTCCCGATTCCGATCCTGAACTTGATGGTCCGTCGGTTCGACGCGATGTCGACGATGCGGGTCTTCCGCGAGTTGGAGCCTGCCCGCGTCCTCGGGGCGCTCGGGGTCACGAACACCGGACTCGCGACGGCGAGCCTCTGGTCGATGATTTTCGTCGGCATGCTCTCGGTCGGTGGCGTGGGTGACGACCATCCCGGTCAGTATTTGCCGTTCTGGGCCGAGGCCTGCGAAGCCGAGAACGAGCGCGCTTGTCGCACCGTGGCTCAGATGGAGGGCGTCTACTGCGATCGCGGGGCCGGGTGGGCGTGCAACGAACGGGGTATCCTGTTTGCCCGGACCTTCACCGACGCTCCGGCCGCCCGAACCGACTTCCAGCGTGCCTGTGATCTCGGTTTCACCCCTGGGTGTGACAACGTGCTGCGCCTGGCCACTGGACAGGGCTCCTTCGCGGTCGGGTCTCCGCCAATCGAGGATCTGCCGATCGTGCTCCGCGGATCGAAGGGTGCCGTCACCACACGGGATCCAGAGGAGCTGTACGCGCTCGGCTGCGAGCGCGGGTGGGAAGACATGTGCGACCCGCCGCCGGCTCCGCCGCGCGGATCCTCCGGCGGCCCCTGACCGGCCCGCGGCAACGAGAGCCCCTGGCGCGTTTTGCGATCGGCGCGCAGTCTCTGTCCGACGTAGGACATAGTTCCCTCCGGAGACATCGATGAAGAAGAGCCTTTGGGCCGTCTCGGCCGTCCTCGCTTCGGCCGTGTTCGCGAGCACCGCCGAGGCCCAGCAGCAGCGCAATCCGAACTCGATGGGCGGTGGCGACTGCGGCGCCAACGTCTACAACTGCGCCCAGACACCCAATCCCCTTCCCGCTCCGAGCACGGTGTGGATCGAGGAGATGACCTGGATGGACGTGCGCGATGCGCTCGACGACGGCATGAAGACCGTCATCATCGCCACCGGTGGGGTCGAGCCGAACGGCCCGTGGCTCGCGACGGGCAAGCACAATTTCGTGCTCCGCGCCAACTGCGACGCCATCGCACGCCGCCTCGGGGACGCGCTGTGCGCGCCGATCATCAAGCTGGTTCCAGAAGGCAACATCGATCCACCCAGCAGTCACATGACCAGCCCGGGCACGATCTCCATGAGGCAGGAGACCTTCGAGGCGATGCTCACCGACGTCGCGCACAGCCTCAAGATGCACGGCTTCGAGAACATCATCTTCATCGGTGACAGCGGCGGGAATCAGACCGGGATGCAGAACGTCGCGGCAACGCTGAACGCCAAGTGGGGCAAAGACGTGGTGGTGGCGCACATTCCCCAGTACTACGACTACGCATCGGTCACGCAGTACATGACCGCGCACGGCGTACGGGCGACGGAAAGCGAAGGGATGCACGACGACCCGGTGATCTCGCTCAACATGTTCGCCGACGATCCGTTCTCGATTCGCTACGACGCTCGCGTCGAAGCCGGGAAGGCGACGATCAACGGCGTCTCGCTGGCCGACCGCGTCCAGAATCGCGAGTGGGCACGCCAGATCGTGGACTTCCGGGCGTTCCACACGGCGGGCTTCATCGAGGACGCGATCCTCGCGGGTGGGACGGTGCCGCCAGAGCCGCGCGCCCAGCGAGGCGGACAGGGTCGTGGGAACTTCACGCCCCCGGCGCCCGACCCACGTGACATGGGCGGCGGCCGCTGCGCAGACAACGTGTACAACTGTGCCGACACGCCGAATCCCCTCCCTCCGACCGAGACGCTTTGGATCGAGGAGATGACGTGGATGGACGTGCGCGATGCGCTCGATGACGGGAAGACCACGGCCATCATCGCGACCGGCGGGGTCGAGCCCAACGGACCCTGGCTCGTGACGGGGAAGCACAATTACGTGCTCCGCGCCAACTGCCCCCGCATCGCGGCCTACCTCGGCAATGCGCTTTGCGCTCCGGTTCTCGAGCTCGTGCCGGAGGGCGGCATCGAGCCGCAGACTGGGCACATGACCAGCCCCGGCACCATCAGCCTGCGTCAGGAGACGTTCGAGGCGGTGCTCACCGACATGGCCGAGAGCCTGAAGCAGCACGGCTTCGAGAACATCGTCTTCATCGGTGACAGCGGCGGGAACCAGCAGGGCATGGGCAACGTCGCCGACGCGCTCAACGCCAGGTGGAGCGGGGCGGCGCGGGCGCACTTCATTCCCGAGTACTACCGCACCCCCGAGGGATCTCGGAACGTGCTACGCGAGCTTGGCGTGACGCGCGACGGCATGCCCAGTGATGGGCTACACGACAGCCCCGGCATCACGCTCAACATGATGCTCGACGACATCTCTTCGGTGCGGTGGGCCGAACGGGTCGCCGCGGGAGAAGCACAGATCAACGGCGTCGACATCTCGAACCTCCCCGAGGCGCTTCGCTGGGCCGAGGAGATCGCGGATGCGCGCTCGGAGCGTACCGCGAAGCTGATTCGGGACCGGATCGGAGGGATGTAGCGAAACGGGTCGAGGTCCGGCGCATGCTGGACCTCGACTTCGTTCGAAGTCGCTTCCCGGCGCTCGATTCGGGCTGGGCCTACCTCGACAACGGAGGCGGGTCCCAGATCGTGCAGCCGGTGCTCGACCGACTCCACGAGTTCCTCGTCGGTTCCTTCGTCCAGGTGGGCGCCACCTACGTCCCGTCGACGCTCGCGACCGAGCGGCTCGAACGTGCGCATCGGGCCGTGGCTACGCTCGTGAATGCGAGGGAGCCCGACGAGGTCGTCATGGGTCCGTCCACGACGGCGCTTTTCGGTACCCTTGCCCGCAGCTTGGCCGAAACGATCGAGCCGGGCGACGAGATCGTCGTCACCCGAGGAGATCACGAGGCGAACATCGCACCGTGGCTCACGTTGGAACGCGCGGGCGCGATCGTCCGGTGGTGGGAGATCGATCCGGCAGGGGAGTTGTCACTCGAGGCGCTCGACGCCGTGCTCGGCCCCAAAACACGGCTCGTGAGCGTGACGCACGCCTCGAACATCCTCGGGACCATCAACCCGATCCGTGCGATCGCCGATCGTGTGCACGCCGCTGGTGCATGGCTCTGCGTGGACGGTGTCGGCTTCGCTCCGCACCGGGCCGTCGACGTACAAGAGCTCGACGTCGATTTCTACGCCTTCAGCTTCTACAAGACGTTCGGTCCCCACCACGCGGTCCTCTTCGGCCGCAAGGAGCACCTCCTCCGGCTTCCCGGGCAGAGCTTCGGCTTCATCGAGGAGGACGACGTCCCCTACAAGTTCCAGCCGGGCAATGTGAACTACGAGCTCAGCTACGCGGTTCTGGGAATCACGGACTATCTGCAGGAGGTGGCGGACGGCCTGGGCCGCACGGCCGAGACGGTGGGGCCCGACTCGGGACGGAGGGGCGATGACGCACACGCGGGTCGGGAGGTGCGCACGGCGGTGGAGTCGGCCTTCGGTGCGATCGCCGACCATGAAGAGCGCTTGTGCGACCGGTTATTGGGCTTTCTGCGAGCTCGGCCGAGGGTGCGCATCCTCGGATCTCCCGAGGCGGACCGCGAAATACGGGTTCCGATCGTCTCTTTCGTGACGCCGGACGTAGCGAGCCGGACGATCGTCGAGGCGGTCGACGACCATCGGGTGGGGATCCGCTTCGGCGATTTCTACTCACGGCGCCTCGTCGACGCGCTGGACCTGCCGGACGAGGACGGCGTCGTGCGGGTCAGCATGGTGCACTACAACACGCTCACCGAGATGGACCGGCTCATCGAGGCGCTTGACGCGGCGCTCTGAGTGCGAGGTCGCGCCGACTGGTCGACCGATCGGACGGGATCTGACAGATTCGGGTCGGCCACGCCGTAACGGCCATCGCTCCCGGACTCCGAATCACGACGAAGAGACACGCCCGTGCCGCTCTATCCACTCCTGCTCGAACCGATCTACAAGGAGAAAGTGTGGGGTGGGCGTGCACTGGAGCGTTTCGCTCGACGGCTCCCCGGTGCACCGACTGCGAAGATCGGGGAGTCGTGGGAGCTCGCCGACCTGGACGCCACCAGTGCGTCCGGCGGGGGCGGGGCCGCTGCCCACACACGGGTGCGCAACGGGCCACTGATGGAGCGGACCGTCGGTGCCGTCGTCCACGACTTCGGGTGGCTCGTCACGGGTCCGCTCGACCTCGGTGCGACGGGGAAGTTCCCCCTTCTCCTCAAGTACCTCGACGCACGGGACAACCTCTCCGTGCAGGTTCACCCATCGCCCGAGTACGCGGCGGCCCATCCCGACGCTGCGCTGAAGTCGGAGGCGTGGTATGTGGTGGAAGCGGACGCGGACGCCGTCATCTACAAGGGCGTGGTGGACGGCACGACGCGCGAGGCGTTCGAGGCCGCCGTCCATGACGGCACGGTCGTCGAGCTCCTGGTCCAGGTACCGGCGCGACCAGGAGACTGCCACTACTTGCCGAGCGGCACCGTGCACGCCCTTGGCGGTGGCATCCTGGTCGCGGAGGTCCAGACGCCGTCGGACACGACCTTCCGTGTCTACGACTGGGGGCGCACCGACCGCGAGTTGCACCTCGAAGAGGCGCTCGAGTGCATCGACTTCGGGTCGACCGAACCATCGGCGCACGGCGCGGCGGGCTCGGACGTTGACCGTGTCGTGGGGGATGCGGTGCTGCGTGAGCTCGTCTCGTGCGAGTACTTCTCGATTCGGGAATGGACCATCCCTCGCGGAGGCGAAGTCGTCTTCGACTCCGACGAGATGTGTGTCCTCATGACGATCGACGGTGAGGGTGCCCTCACGTGGGGCGAGACCATGACGGCCCTGCGCGTCCGAGCGGGGGACACGGTCCTCCTCCCTGCTGCGCTCGGGCGCACGGTTTTGTCGGCGTCCGACGACGCGACGGTTCTCGAGGTGCGTTCGTTCGGCGCACCCCCCGGGGGCGCGCTGGGCCGGTCGCTTCCCGTGCTCGGGATCTCATGATCTCGGTCTCGAACCTCGCCAGGTCGTTCGGAGACCGGACACTGTTCTCCGGCGCCTCGTTCAACCTGAACCCGGGCGAGCGGTACGGCCTCGTCGGGGCGAACGGCTCGGGCAAGACGACGCTGCTGAACATCTTGTCCGGATCGCTCGATGCCTCCGAAGGTCAGGTATCGATCCCGAAATCCGTTCGATTGGGCGTCTTGAAACAGGATCAGTTCCTCTACGAGGACGAGTCGATCCTGGACGTGGCGCTGATGGGCAATCCCGAGCTCTGGAATGCGATGGCCGAGAAGGAGAGGCTGCTCGAGGGAGGGGAGGAAGGCTTCGATCACGAGCGGTTCGCGATTCTCGAAGAGACGGTCCAGCGGCTCGACGGCTATATGGCCGAGGCGAGGGCGGCGACCATCCTCGAAGGGCTGGGACTGCCGACGGAGATCCATCGCGACCCGATCTCGACGCTCTCCGGCGGCTTCAAGCTTCGCGTGCTCTTGGCCCAGGTTCTGGCCGCGGCGCCGGATGCGCTCCTTCTCGACGAGCCGACGAACCACCTCGACATCCTGTCGATCCGGTGGTTGGAGAAGTTCTTGGCGGACTTCTCGGGGCCGGTCGTGGTCATCTCCCACGACCATCGCTTCCTCGACAACGTCTCCACGCAGATCCTCGACGTCGACTACGGCACGGTCACCCTCTACAAGGGCAACTACACTCAGTTTCTCGCAGGCAAAGCTGAAGAGAGAGAACGTCGCGAGAAGGAGATCGAGAGCCGAGAAAAGGAGATCGCTCACCATCAAGACTTCGTGGACCGATTCCGCGCCAAGGCGAGCAAAGCTCGTCAGGCACAGAGCAAGCTTCGACTCATCGAGAAGAAGGCCGGCGAGCTCCAGGAGCTGCCCGGCAGCTCCCGCCGCTACCCGACGTTCCGGTTCGACCCTTGGAGGGCGAGCGGACGGGACGTTCTGAAGATCGACGGCGTCAAGAAGAGCTACGGCGACAACGAGGTCCTCCACGGCGTCGACCTCCTCGTGCGTCGAGGCGACCGGCTTGCGATCATGGGCCCCAACGGGATCGGAAAGTCGACGCTGCTCAAGATCGCAATGGGCGAGCTGGAGCCGGATTCGGGGACCGTCGAGTGGGGCTACGAGACACACCCCGGCTACTTCGCCCAGGACATCAAGGACGAATTCGGCGACTCCGACGAGACGACCGAATCGTGGCTCTGGGGCTTCTGCCCAGGGAAGGACCGCGGGTTCGTGCGTGGTCAGATGGGGCTGATGCTCTTTTCGGGCGACGACGGCCAGAAGAAGGTCAGCGCCCTATCGGGAGGAGAGGCGGCCCGGCTCGTCTTCTCCCGGCTCTCGTTGGAGAGGCCGAACGTCCTCGTACTCGATGAGCCCACCAACCATCTGGATCTCGAGTCCATCGAGGCCCTGGTCGAGGCGCTGAGGAGCTACCAGGGGACACTCATCTTCGTCTCGCACGACCGCTGGTTCGTCAGTCGCCTCGCCACGCGCGTGGTCGAGATCCAGCCGGATGGTGTCACGGATTATCCGGGAACGTACGAAGAGTACGTCCACCATTCGGGAGACGACCACCTGGACGCCGACTCGGTGATCCTCAAGGCCCGTCGTGAGAAGCGCGCGAAGGGGAAGGGCGGGGGAGGAAAGGACGGAGGCGGAGGAAAGCGCGGGGGCCTGGGTGGCCCTGACGGCCGAGGAGAAGCTGCCGCGGAGGGGAAGCCCAGTCGCGTGACCGGATCACCCGCGGTGCTCAGGAAGGAGCTACGCGACCTCGAGCGCCAGCGCACCGCGCTCACCGAGTCGATCGAAGCGGCCGAGTCGGAGATCGCCGCGATCGACGCCACGTTCTGCCAGGATGGATACTACGAACGCACCGACCCTGGCGAAGTCGTCGCTCTGGAGCAGAAGCGTGGGCGCCTCCAGTCGGAGGTCGATCGCGACCTGGACACCTGGGCGGAGCTCGTGACGAGGATCGAAGTGTTGGAGGCCGCGCTCGCGGAGCTCGCGCCGACCTGACGCGCGCCTCGAAGGCGGCCGTCGTCGGAGTGATTGCCGAGCGACCTTTCGCGCGACCCTGGTCGCGCTTCGACCGCGCGTTCAGCCTCCGGCTTCCAGCCGCTCCTTGAGACGCGCGAGCGTCGTGCGCACTTCCTTCTCGAACGTCGCTTCCAGGAGCGCGTTCGGGACGAAGCGGAGGACCCCGGTCGCCCGGCCGTCGAGCAGCATGGTGACGCGCGTCCCGCCGTCGACATCCTCCCACCGGATGTCGCTGGTGGCGTTGAGGACCGAGTCGGACGTCGTTTCACACACGATCCTTCGGTTCGGCTCGAACTCCCTGACCACGTAGGTGTTGACCAGCCGCTTCCCGAGAAACTCCGACACATACCGGCGCCGGGTTCCGATCACGGTCGGGCCCGGGGGCGTCTGTTCGGCCTCGATCAGTTGAGGCTGCCACTCCGGTTCCCTTTCGATGTCGTCCATGTATTCGAAGACGTGCTGGCGCGGCCGCGCGATGACGATCGATTCTTCGTGTCGCGGCATTGTCGGTCCTCCCCGCTTACCAGCGCGCGAGGTCGAAGAGCCTGCTGTATTTGACCGTGAAGGCCCGGTTCAGCGGCGTGTCGCGCGCGAGCGACTGGAAGCCGTTCGCCTGGTTGAACACGACGAACAGGCCTGAGCCGGCCGTGTCGAGCCACGCGAGGCGGATGTTGGTCGACCAGGCGTCGGCCAGGTCGGAGTACTGCGTGAGCGATTGCACCGAAATGCGCGGCGTGACGAAGTACGCCAAACGGAGCCCCAGCACCGTGGCCTCGAAATCGCCTTCGGCCAGGCTCACGTCGTTGTAGTCCACGCGCAAGGAGAGGCTGAGCTTCGAGCCGTATCGTCCGGTGATCGTCCCGTACGGATGAACGCGGTTACCCGAGAGGAAGCCACCTGCGTCGAATCCGCCGTTGAACGAAATCGGCGCGCTCTCGTTCGTGAAGAAGACCCATCCCAGCTCCCAACCCGCGTACGTCCCCGCCGGCACCACGATGTCGTCGGTGATCTGGAACGCCTCCTCGAGGCCTTCCTTTTGCCAGTTCACCGCGGGGTGCAACTCCATTCCGTCCTGGAATTCGAAGTGCGAGTCGATGTGCACCCGACTCGTCTCGGTGAAACCGGTCTCGATGTCTCTGTACGTGAAGTACGAGGCATGGGGTCGGATCTCGCGGATGGCCCACCAATCCGGTTGGAAGTAGAGCATCCCGAAGACCTGGCCATAGTGGTACCCGCTACGCGGGAGGAAGCCGAGCTCGGGGTTGAAGTCCTCTCCGATCTGCCGGTACTGCATCGTTCCGCGGAAGCGTCGCGATGTCCACCCGCCCTGCACGTCGAAGGCGTGATCGCGGCCCGTGAGGCCCGGGGTGTCCGTGCCGGCGAGGAACGAAGTGAAGGTGATCGCCTCGCCGATGCCGAGCTGGCCGTCCACGGCGTACGTGCGGCTCCAATCATTGGTCGTGTCCGACGCCCGCCGAAGGAAGGCCGCGCCGAGGCGTGAACGGTTCGGGAGCTCCTTCGCGACCCGTGCGACCGAGTATTGGTTCTGGGGCACGGCTGTGACGCCGGGTGCGATCGACAGGTCGTCGGCTTCGATGTGAAGGACGCCGACGTTGAGCCCTGCCACACGGCCGGACACGCGACCCCCACCGAGAATCGGTACGGGCCCCTCGCTGCTGATTCCGACTCTGCGGCTGAAGAAGAGGTCGGCGCCGCCGCCGCCCACCTGAAAGAAGCCCGCGTTCTCGAGGAAGAAGGGACGCTTTTCCGGGAAGAAGAGGCTGAAGCGGGTGAGGTTGGTCTGGACCTCATCGACCTCGACCTGGGCGAAGTCGGTGTTCACCGTAAGGTCGAGCGTGAGTCCCTGCGTGATCTGGACCTTCACGTCTCCGCCGACCTCGGTGGGATACGAGTAGCCCGGATCGCCAGCCTGGTAGTCCCGAACCGCTCGCTGCAGGCCGTAGGGTGTGACGCGGACCAGCCGCTGCGAGGGGGGAGCGAGGCCCTCGAGTCGTCCGGCGTAGTTCAAGCGGTACTCGTCGAACTCCCGCGGAATCGGCGCCCAGAACGACTGCTCGTTCAGGCGACGTACGCGGCGGGACACGTTGAGTCCCCACGTCTGCTCCTCACTTTCGGCGTACCGGAGCGTGGAGAAGGGAATCCGGAACTCGGCGTACCACCCGGCGACGTCGCGCGACGTCCGGACGATCCAGCTTCCGTCCCAGTTGAGATTGAAGCCCCCGCCCGCGCCTCCCTGCTGCCGCCGATTCCCGGCGTTGCCACCGCCCAGGAAGAAGCCGCCACCACCCTGGCCGGAGTTCGCGACCTGTCCGTCATACTCGATGCCGACGGGGTTCGTCCCGAAGACGAACGCGTTCTGCTCGTCGCGAAAGGTGTCGAGAATCAGCAGCACCCCGTCGCTCTGGGCGAGGTCGTAGTCGCGAATCGCCTCTCCTTCGACGATCGCGCCTGGGTCGGAGTCGAACGCCCACACGCCGACGTAGAGGGCCTCTTCGTCGAAGAGGAATCGAACCTCGGTCGGCTCGGTGGCCGGGCGGCCATCGCTCGGAACCCGCTGGGTGAAGCCGCCGAGCACTGATGCGCCCTGCCAGACGGCGTCGTCCAGGATCCCGTCGATCGTCGGCGCCGAAACGGCCAGCGTTGCCCTGGCGCGAGGTACGCCGTTTTCTTGCTGCTGATCGGGAACCTGGGCCGCGAGAGGAGCCGACCAGGTGAGAATCGAGGTCGAAAGCGCGAGAAGGGCGCTGGGGCGCCCGGGGCGGGTCCCCCGGAAGGCTGACGTCATGTACGGTGTCGGCGATGGCTTGGGCGGCGAGCGGGGGAGCCGCGCGGGTTTGACAGTCGACCGGAAACTGCCAAGGACGGACAATGATCACAATGCCCCGTAACGGCCCTCGATGACCGGTCCCGAGCGAGACGGGCGGCGACGCCGAAGCCACTGGGAGAAGTACGAGGCGTTCGCGTCCGCCCCGGCGGGAAAGCTGCGCGCTGACGCGCTCGGGTCGGACGTGGTCAACGGGTACACGACGCTCGACCAGGCCGAGCGGATCCGCGTTGCGCTGGACCTCGGGCCCGAAGGTCGATTGCTCGACGTCGGGGGCGGTCGTGGTTGGCCAGGGACGCACGTGGCGGCCGAATCCGGCTGCTCGTTGGTGGTGACCGACCTTCCGATGAACGCGCTGCGGGAGGCGGCGACGAGGCTGGTGCAACGGGCGCCGCTGCCCGGGGTCGCTGCGGGGCCCGCGCTTCGCGGCACGGTCGTTCGAGCCGATGGCCGTCGGCTTCCGTTCCCGGACGCCTCGTTCGACGGGGTCTGTCACGCAGACGTCCTGTGTTGACTGGAGGACAAGCTCTCCGTGTCGAGAGAATGTTTTCGGGTGCTTCGACCCGGAGGTCGCTTGGTGGTGGTCGTGATCGAGACCACGCCCGGGCTGTCCAATGAAGAGCTGACGCGCGCCGCGGAGCTGGGCCCCGCGGAGGTCCGTGCCTCAGCCGCGCTGTGCTCGATGGTCCGCTCGGTCGGCTTCGACGTCGTGCGCGAGGAGGACCTCACCGAGGAGTTCGAGCGCGCCGTCGCGGATCTACTGGGCGGTCTCCGGTCCGAAGAGACGGAGCTCCGTCGGGCCGAGGGTGACGAGGAGTATCAATACGAGCTGGACCGCCGCACGAGCATGCTCGCCGGCATCCGCGCGGGTCTCATTCGACGCACGTTCCTGGCCGCGATACGCCCCTAGCCGCCTCGCCTACCGAACCACCACGGAGACGAGCTCCGCGAACACTTGAGCGTCCACGGTCTTGGTCACCGGATCGACCGCGAGGAGCCAACGTTCGGCGTTGAGGTCGATCAAGATCTCGACGCGCTCGCCATCGCCGATCTCGAGGTCCAGCGGCTTCGTGACCGGTAGCACAATGTCGATTTCCACGTCGATGGGGCCGGTGACCGGCTCGCCGCCGATGATCAGCCCCGCGTCGACCTCCGCCTCGATCTCGGTGAAGACCATTCGGAGCCCGGTGTAGGTGGTCGCGGTGACGGACCGGGAGGCGATCTGGGGCTCTTCGACGCCCTCGAGGTCCACTCGGACGCGGATGTCGCCGTTCGTCAGGGGCACGAGATCGCCGTCGCCCGCCACGAGGAAGAGGCTGAACTCCGCTTCGACCTCGCCCTCAGGCGAATCGTCATGGCTCGAAGGGCCCGGCGACGAAACCAAGGCTGCCGAGTCGAATGGCCGGGGGCTCGAGACCACGCTCGACGATTGTGGGCTCGCACTCTGCGCATTCGAAGTCTGCGGGCTCGCACCGTCGTCCGGCGCGTCGCCCGACATGACGACGATCGCTTCTCCGAAGCCACCGGCCGTCAAATTCCCGCACCCGGCGAGGCCGAGCACCGCCAGCGTGCTCAGGAGCTGCGCACTCGGTGTCCGTCGATACCATCTAATCATCTCGCGTTCCTTTGATGTCCCGTTTTGGGCCGTCCCGCCCCGCGTCGAAGCGGTCCGACCACGCTCTTCTCATTCGTTCGATGCCGAGCTCGGAGTAGAGCCGGTCGGCTTCTTCGTGCAGTCCCGCGGCGGTCTCCTCGTCTCCGACCCGTCGCTCGGCCTCGGCGTACGCCTGGAGGGTCTGGGCCCGTTCGAGCGAGGGAAGCCCGCGATCGGCAACGATTTCCAGGGCCCGCTCGAAGAGCACGAAGGCGTTGGTGCTGCCTTCGTGCGCCGCGATCCGGCCGAGGATTCGGTACACCTCGGGAAGCTTCTGAGGCAGTCGGGCCATCAACGACTCCTTTTCGGCGCGGCGCGCTTCTTCTGCTGCATCCAGGCTCTTCCCCTGCGCGAGCAGACACTCGGCGAGGTTGAGTCGGATGGTGATCGCCGCCCGTGGAGACCCGCTCGCGCCGAGCGCACGCCGCAGGTGCTCCTCCGCCGCCGGGAAGTCCTCGTGCGCCATGCGCAGCTGACCACGCGCGTTCTGGAGGAACGCGGCGGCTCCGGAGTCGTCGAGGGCGGCCGCGATCTCCGATGCCCGCTCGAGCGGTTCCACCGAAGCCTCGAGTGAGCCGGCCGAGCGCAGGACGACATGGAGGTTCAACAGGGCATGCCAATGCTCCGGCACGGGCCCTTCCAGGGCGTCGAGCACGGAGAGGGCGCTCCTGTACCTCGCCTCGGCGTCGCTCCAGAGCCCCTGTTCCTCGTACACGTTGCCCGCGCCAATGAGCGCTTCGGCCGCCCCTCGCGGATCGCTTGCCGCCTCGGCGATCGTGTGGGCCTCCTCGTAATCCCGAGAGGCCTCGCGATACCGACCCAGCGTGCGGCGGGCCCTGGCGCGTCGTCGGAGCGCCACCGACGCGAGCGACTCCTCCGCGCGCCTTCCGCGGACGAGCTCAAAGGCGCCGTGCGCGTACGCCTCCGCCCGATCCGGTCGGTCCCGAGCCTCCTCCAGCGCCGCCGCACGGAGTAGCGCGCTCGCCGCTTCGTCGTGGCGACCCGCCTCGACATGCGCAATCGCCTCCGCGATCAGCCCGAACATCGTCCGGGCGTGCTCGTGCTCCCGCTCCGCCAGGGCCTGGCTCCTCTGGAGCAACTCGGCGGCGTCGACCAATCGACTGCCCGCCGTGCCGAGCTCTCCGGACTCCGACCAGGTCCGCGTCTCGTCGACGCGGGAGGAGGCGAGGAGATGGTCGACCAGGGGTCGCAGCTCGTCGAGCTCGGGGAGGAAGGCACGGAGGCCGTCGATGGTCAGGCGCTTCATGCCCTATCTCGAGAGCAGGGGACGTGCCAGGAGTGGCCGGATGGCACAAGCGTATGCGGGGCAATCGGTTCCGCCCGAATGAGTCGCCCATTCCGGGTGCGCCGAGGTGATCGGAGCCCCGCGTGTGCACCGAAATGGTGCGGAGCGCAGCCTCATCGCGCCCCACCGCCCGCTTCGTCGAGCCCGTACTCCTGGATTTTGCGGCTGAGTGTGTTGCGATGGATGCCCAGGATGTCGGCGGCCCTTCCGATCTGACCCTCGACGGACTCCAGCACGCGCCGGATGTGGTCGGTCTCGACCTCTGCCAGGGACGCGGTCTCGGGGTACCCGTGCGGAGACGGGGCGTCGGGGCGCGAAGACGCTCGCGGTGCGGCTGCGCCGAGCCGAAGGGCTCCGCTCCGGATACAGCTGCCGGAGGTCAGGAGCACGGCCCGGTCCATGACGTTCCGGAGCTCGCGCACGTTGCCGGGCCAGTCAAACGCCTCGATGCGTTCGAGCGCGGCCGTGCTGATCGCGGAGATGGATCGACCATGACGCTCGGCGAACAAGGCGGCGAAGTACATCGCCAGCAGCCGCACGTCTTCGCCGCGCGTTCGAAGGGGTGGAAGCTCGATTTCGACCACGGCCAGTCGATAGTAGAGGTCTTCGCGAAAGCGTCCTTCCTCGATCGCTTCCCCCAGCCGTTGATTCGTCGCCGCCACGACCCGAACGTCCACCGCCTCACTGGCATGCCCACCGACACGCTCCACCCGACGCTCCTCGAGCGCGCGCAGGACCTTTGCCTGGAGTACCAGGCTCATGTCGCCGATCTCGTCGAGGAAGAGCGTCCCTCGATGTGCCCTTTGGAATCGGCCGGTCCGCTTCGCGACGGCCCCGGTGAAGGCGCCCTTCTCGTGGCCGAACAGCTCCGACTCGAGGAGGTTCTCCGGGATCGCGGCGCAGTTGACGGCCACGAACTCGTGCTCCCGCCGCTCGCTCTGCTCGTGCAGCGTGCGTGCGACGACCTCTTTGCCGGTCCCGGACTCGCCGGTCAGCAGAACCGTGGAGGAAGAGCGGGACACCTTGGCGATCAGGCCGAACACCGAAGCCATCTCCGCACTCTCGCCGACGAGCGAGGCCTCGTCCGGGCGGTCGGCCGGCCCCGGCAGGCGAACGGATCGTCCCTCGTCCTGCAGCCCCGCCAGGTGTTCGTCCAGCGCCGACGCATCCAGTGGCAGCCTCAGGAGGGCGGCGGCACCGATGCGCTCGGAGAGCAGGGCCGCTTGGAGGGACGCTCCCCTCCCGCACAGCAACAAGGTCCCCGTGGACTCGAGGCCCGCGACGCGCTCGAGCAGCGCCTCGTCGACCATGTCGGCCCCGAGGGACACGACGGTCAGGTCCCAGGGGTTCTCGCGGAGCGCCCTCAAGAGCTTGTCGACCGAGTAAACCACGGAGGCCGTCCCTCCGACCTCGGCGGTCGCGCGGTCGAGGGTCTTGCCGTCCCGCTCGTCGAGGAGCGCGAGAATCCGTGGCTTCATGCACCAAAATAATGCATGTGGCCCGTCTGCGTGCGAAAAACTGGTGCCTCCTCGCTGCGACGCCACGACCGGGGGCCTCCGAATGAGAGAGAAAAGCGTTGTGGCTCATGCACTTAGATATTCTGGCATCGTGCTTGCTTCTCTCCCCAGCGTGGCACCCGACTTCGACTTTCTTTACGGAGCAAGAGACATGAGCCCGAATACTGGTTCGACTACTCGGATGGCGGCGGTCGCGCTCGCGGTCACCGCCCTCGCCGCCTGCGGCGACTCGCTGAACGTGAACGACCCCAGGAGCGTCGCGGTGAACTTCGCGGTCTCCACCGCGTCCGCGGCGATGACTTCCAACGGGCCGGCCCCCGTCGGACCGATGAACGTGGCCGGAGACCCGTTGACCATCGAAGGCACGAACGGCACGCTGATCATCGAAGAGATCCGGCTCATCGTCGCCGAGGTGGAGCTCGACGGCGAGGACGACGTCTGCAACGACGATCTGCCCGCGACCAACGACTGCGCGGACTTCGAAGCGCCGCCGCGGCTCCTCGATCTGCCTTTGGACGGGACGCCGGTGGAGGCCTTCGTGGGCCTCATTCCCCCCGGCACGTACGAGGAGCTCGAGTTCGAGATCGAGGACCTCGAGGACGACGAGGAGGACACCGAGTTCGCCGCGGAGATCGCGGACCTGCGCGCGGCCATCCTGCTCGAGTTCGACAATTGGCCACGGAAGGCCACGGCATTGGTGGTCGGGTCCTTCACGCCGGAAATCGGCGAGACGTCGAACTTCAGCGTCTACATCGAGGCAGAGATCGAGATCGAGCGGGAGCTGGTTCCGCCGCTGGTGATCGGTGAGGGCGATGCGAATCCGGACCTCAGAGTCGACGTTCGGCCCGACATCTGGTTCAAGCGGTCCGACGGTTCGGTTCTGGAACTGCATCTCTACGATTACGTCACGACCGGTCGGATGCTCGAGTTCGAGCTCGAGATGGACGACGGCTTCACCTTCATCGAAATCGAGAACTGATCTCGGTCGGGCGCGTTCGGTCGCGCCCGGCACCGCTCAGTGGCAGGAAGAAGGGAGCCGCTCCTCTGGGAGCGGCTCCCTTCGATCGTCTGGTCATATGGTCGACGACGCTGGCTCCGCACCGTTCGGGATCGGCCGCCTCGATCCGTCATCGAGACCACGTCATGAACGTCGTCGGTGCCGGTTCGCGACTCTTCACGGGCGGCGGACGGTGCGATAAGATGCCCGATCCCGTGATGGAGGTCTCATGGATCGACGAACCGCGATTCGCTGCGCTGGTGTGGGTCTGGGTGCCCTGCTTGCGCATGGATGCGCTCCGACCCGGAGGCTGGATCGTTTCGACGCCGTCCGCCGTCTCTCACCTGTCCGTGCGTCCTGGGATCGCGTCATCAGGACGACCGTCGGCCTCCGACCGTACCGACCGTCTGGGTTCAGGCTCGACGCCGAGCGCCTCGGCGCGAAGATGCTGATCCACAACTTCGGGCATGGCGGGTCGGGGATGTCTCTCTCGTGGGGCACGGGACGCATGGCCGCGGAGCTCGCGCTGGAGCGGCCGGAACGCGACGCCGCGGTCATCGGAGCCGGGGTCGTCGGCCTCACCACCGCGCGTCAACTGCAGCGCCGCGGCTTCGACGTGACGATCTACGCCGCCGACGTGCCGCCGAACACCACCTCGAACATGTCGCTGGCGAGCTGGACCCCCACGTCCGGGCTGATCGACGGCGAGCGACGAACGCCCGCCTGGGACTTTCAATTCCGGTCGGCCGCGCGGTTCGCGTATCACGAGCTGCAGCTCCTCGTGGGGCGCGGCTACGGCGTCTCGTGGATGGACGGCTATGCGCTTCGCTTCTCCCCGCCCTCAGTGGAGGTGGACGCTCGACAGGACGCGCTCTTGCCCGACGAGCTCCGGACAGGCGCCACGACGTTCGGGCCAGGCGAGCATCCGTTCCCGACGCCTTTCGCGGTGCGTCGTCCGTCGCTGCGGATCGAGCCTTCGATCTACCTCGACCGTTTGGTCCGGGACGTTCGCGAGGCCGGAGCCGCGATCGTCATCCGGCGATTCGCGTCGCGGTCAGGGTTGGCGACGCTACCCGAGCCGATCGTGGTGAACTGCTCGGGCCTGGGAGCGAGGACGCTGGTGGGTGACGCGGAGCTCACGCCGCTCAAGGGCCAGTTGACCCTCCTCATGCCCCAGGAGGAGGTCGACTACTCGACGTTCGGGAGTGCCGTGCAGGGTGGCGACGGCTTCGTGCACATGTCTCCGAGGCGCGACGGGATTGCGCTCGGGGGCACGAGCGTCGAGGGCGATTGGTCGCTCGAGCCCGACGAGGAGGCACGTCGCAGGATCGTGGAGGCGCACATCGATTTGTTCGCCCGCATGGGCTGAGACGTTCGATCGTCGCTACCAGCGCCGCCCGACCCTGAGAGTCACCGTGAAATCGACCGCCGGCGTGTCGGCGGGGATGTCCTCCTGGAAGCTCGCGTCCCACGTCCACGCGTCGCCTACCCGGCCCGCGAGTCCGAGGAGGAGGTTGGTCGGCGCGCGGTCGAGCTCGCGGTGGTCGAAGGAGCGCAGCGCCGCCGACTGAATCTGGATCTGCGCGAGCGCGGCCAGCCGACGCCCGAGCGAGCGCTCCACGGCCACCGCGACGAAGGTCGTGTGCGGGCGGAGCACCGGCTCCATCTCGGGGCTGCGGTGCGTGAGCGCGAGGCCGACCACGCCGTGCATGTACCATGGACCCATGCCCGCCCGCCACAGCGCCATCGCGGCTCCGTCGGCGCCGTCGTTGCCTTGGCGTGGGCCCGCGGAGGGGATCCGCAGGACGGTCCTGAGGCTCACCACCGACCGCCCGTCGAGCGACCGCCAGGCCCTCCATTTCGCGAAGGCGCGGACGTCTCGGATGCTGAACGTCTGGGCCGGCTTGTCCAGGTACACGGACCCGTTCCCGTCCGTCAGCACCTGACGGTATTCGTCCGCCGGGAACCGGTCCCGGTTGGCGTTGCCGAAGCCGAGCCGATCGTGCCAGCCGACGATGAAGTCGTCGAGCGCTCCGCCTCCGGTCGTCTCCAGGGCCAGCCGCGCGCCCGTCTCGAGCCGTTCGGTCGCACCCCATCTCAGGGTGAGTGCCGTGGTGAGCCGCTCCATGTCCAAGAAGAGTACGTGGGTCGCGGTCGAATCCTGCTCGAAGATGTTCGAGAAGCCGTTGTGGACGTCGATTCCCCACACGCCGCGTCCGACCACGTCGGCGCCCTCGATGGCGGGGGTGTACGCGAGCCGCTGCAAGGGCGAGCCCTCTTCGTACGTCAGCGGACCGAACGACGGCTGCTGCCCCTCCAAGGTTCCGCACACGACCATCACGGCGGCCAGGCCGACGAAGGCGGGTCGCTCGAAACGAGGGAGGAGAGCAGAGAGCAGGGCAGGTGGGAGCACCACCAATGATGCCCCCGATCGACAGCCTCACTCAAGGCTTTCGGTTTTCCCGAAAAACACCGGGATCCACGCCCGCCAGGGTGCTCGCGCGCCCGCGGCCCGACACCTATCTTGCCGCATCCGACAGCCCTACGCGCAGGAGTGCTGGATGAGTCAGACAGAGCTGGCCGGTGCGCAACCGAAGGAGTTTACGCGGCGCACCTTCATCAAGGGAGTCATCGCGACGGGGGCCACGGTCTCCTCGGCGGGCTACCTATTTCGCGGAACGAGCCTCCTCGGGGCCGCGACGTATCAGACGGCGACCGAGCGGCTCATCACGCTGAGCATCAACGGCCAGGACCGTCGGGTCGACGTCCTGCCCCACGAAACGCTGGCCATGACCCTCCGCTACAAGCTGGGGCTGACCGGCACCAAGCTCGGCTGCGATCGGGCAGAGTGCGGGGCATGCACGGTGCTCGTCGACGGCGTCAATCAGTACGCCTGCTCCATGCTGACCCACCAGGTCCGGGGCCGCGCTGTCACCACGATCGAGGGCCTCGAGAATCCCGACACGGGCGAGCTCAGCGTGGTCCAAAAGGCGGTCATGGACGAGGGCGGGTTCCAATGTGCCTTCTGCGCCCCCGGATTCATCATGAGCATGACGTCGATGCTCGACACGAATCCGAACCCCACGCGCGAAGAGGCTGCGGTCGCCTTGTCCGGCAACCTCTGCCGGTGCGCCGACTACGAGAAGATCCTCAACTGCGCGATGCGAGCTGCCGAGCTCCATCGTAGCGTCTAGCGAGGCAGATCATGGCCGAAAAGCTGATCGGGACCGATATCGCGCCTCCGGATCTTCACGCGAAGATCACGGGGCGAGCCAAGTATGCGGAGGACTTCCGAGCTCCCGGCATGGTGTTCGCCAAGCTCCTCCTGAGCCCGATGCCGCACGCGCGTGTGCGCGACATCGATGCGAGTCGTGCGCTGGCCATGCCGGGCGTGATCGACATCCTCACCGCCGACGAAGTGCCGTCGAGGGAGGGCCCGCGCGAGGCGGCGCTCACCAACCATCCTCGCTACGAGGGTGAGCCGATTCTCGCGGTGGCCGCGGTGGATGAAGAGACCGCCGCGGCGGCGATCGAGGCGATTCGCGTCGACTTCGAGCCACTGCCGTTCGCCATCGATCCCCTGGAGAGCCTTCGTCCTGGCAGTCCGAACGCGTACGTGGAGGGCAACCAGTACGGGCAGGAGGGCTGGAGCGAATACAAATGGACCGCCGCCGACTTCGCGGCGATCGATCGCGGCGAGTTCCCCGACCCGGAGTGCCCGGTCGAATGGTCGAAGGGCGACGTCGAGGCGGCTTTCGCCGAGTCCGAGCTGATCCTCGAGGAGACGATCGTCCACCAGTCGCTCACCCATCACCCGATGGAGCCCCGTACGAACATGGCGTACTGGGAGAACGACCGACTGTACGCGTTCGTCTCGACGCAGAGCACTCAGGCCACCAAGTTCGCGCTGGCCGGCGCGCTGGAGATGGATCCGGAGGACATCACCTTCGTTTCGGAGTATTGCGGAGGTGGCTTCGGGTCGAAGATCTCCGGGACCACGATCATGCAGGTGCCCGCGCTCTTCTCGCGCAAGATCGGGCGCCCGGTCATGCTCCGAATCACGCGCTACGAGGAAAACTACATCGGCCGGGCGCGCCCCGGCTTCCAGAGTTGGCTGCGCATGGGCTTCCTCGGAAACGGGAAGTGCAACGCCATCGACCTCATCATCGTGCAGGAGAGCGGTCCTTACGGTGCGAGTGACTTCAACACGGCCGGCATGATTGCCGACCTGACGTACACGCCCGGGAACATGCGCTTCCGCGGCGTGCCGGTGTACACGAACACGCCGCCCAAGGCCGCGCAGAGGGGACCTGGCGGTGCGCAGATCATCTCGATGATGGAGCCGATCCTCGAGAAGGCGGCTCGCGAGCTCGGGATCGACAGATACGAAATCCATATGCTCAACGCCCCCGGACCCGACGTGGCGTTCGGGCCGCGGGGCACCACGCTGACCAGTGTGCACGCGCGCGAGGCGCTCGAGCTGGGCGCGGAGATGTTCGATTGGGAAGCCAAGTCGGCGCTTTCGGGCCAGCGCAACGGGACCAAGGTCACCGGCATCGGTATCGGGCTCTCGCCGTACACGGCCGGGTCCCGTGACCGGGACGGGATGATGGTGATCCGTCCCGACGGGAAGCTCTACGTGCACCAGGGGATCGGAAACCTGGGCACGCACTCGATTGCGGACACCGCGCGTCCGGCGGCCGAGTTGCTCGGGCTCTCGTGGGACGACGTTGTCATCGTTTGGGGTGACACGTCGAAGGGGCTGCCCCGCAGCACCGTCCAGGCGGGAAGCCAGACGACGCATGCCCACACCCGTGCAAACCACGCGGCGGGCATGGACGCGCTCCGGAAGGTCCGGGAGGTTGCCGCGGCGACGCTCGGCGGATCGGCTGCCGCCTATCGGGTCGACAACGGGCGGGTCAGCGGGCCGGGTGGTTCGATGACGTTCGGTCAAGTTGCCCAGCGGGCGATCGCGATGGGCGGTGAGTACGACGGTCATGTCCTCCCCGAGGACATCCACGAGCAGACGGTCCCGGCCGCGCAGATGTTGGTGGGCCAGGGACTCTTGGGCATCGCCCGTGACAACTACGGCGGCGAGGGCTCGATTTATTCGTGGGTCGCCGGCTTCGCGGTCGTCGAGCTCGACGTGGAGACTGGCGCCGTCGAGCTCAAGGAGTACCTGGGTGTGACCGACTGTGGCACCGTGCTCCACCCGAGATCGCTCGGCGCCCAGGTCCTGGGCGGGAGTATCCAGGGGATGGGGATGGCGATGACGCAGCGTTGGGTCTTCGACCCGAAGTGGGGTGTCCCGTTCGCCAATCGCCTCTACACGGCCCGCCCGCCTGGAATGCTCGACGTGCCGGCCAACCTCCGTTGGGGGTCGGTCGGAATCGCCGATCCGCAGACCCCCGTCGGTGCGAAAGGGATCGGTGAACCGCCGGTCGGCGCGGGCGCGGCGGCGCTTACGTGCGCCGTCGCGGACGCGATGGGTGGCAAATGCCTGTGCCGTACCCCGCTCACACCGGACATCATCCTCGCGGAGCTCGAGGGTCGCCCGCTGCCGTTCGGACGCCTCGACCAACACGTCGGGTAGGAGAAGAGACATGGCGAAGATCAGAGATATGATCCCGGCGTTCGAGCTCCTGCAGCCGACGTCCGTGGAGGCGGCGCTCGACCTGATGGACGAGCACCGCGAAGAGGGGTGGGTGCTCGCTGGAGGCCTCGACTCCTTCGACTGGTTCAAGGACCGTATCAAGCGGCCCTCGGCTGTCATCGACCTCGGTGGGATCGAGGAGCTGAAGGGCATCCGCGAGGTGGCGAACGGTGTCGAGATCGGGGCCATGACGTCGCTGACCGCCATCGAAAGGGACGAACGGATCCGCTCGAGGTTCTCGATCGTCGCGGACGCGGCGCATCACGTCGCGACGCCCCAGATCCGTAATCAGGGGACGATCGGCGGAAACGTGAGCCAGGACACGCGCTGCTGGTATTACCGCAGCGGCTGGCCCTGCTACCGTGCAGGTGGAAATACCTGCTACGCGGCAGCCCCGCAGGCGATGAATCGCGAGCACTGCATCATGGGTCGCAGCCGATGCGTGGCGGTGAACCCGTCGGATACAGCGCCCGCCCTCATCGCCGTGGACGCGAAAATGATCGTGGAGAACTCCGGTGGCCCACGCGTCTTCGACGCGGAAGACTTTTTCATCGGGCCGTCGATCGACATTACGCGGATGACGGTCATGGGGCCGCGTGACCTCCTTACGCGAATTCAGATTCCGGCCACGTGGGCCGACGCGGACTTCTATTACGAGAAGGTGCGCGACCGCGGCTCGTGGGACTTCCAACTCGTGAGCGTCGCCGCGGCATTCAGGAAGTCCGGCAACACGATTCAGGAGGCCAGGATCGCCGTGAACGGCGTCGCACCGTACCCCGTGCGGCTCGAGGCGGTCGAGAGGCGGATCGTTGGCTCGACCGGCGACGAGGCCACCGCGCAAGCCGCGGGCGAGATCGCGATCCGTGGAGCGCAAGCGCTTCGTCACAACGACTACAAGATCCCGATGATGCGGAATCTGGTCCGCCGTGCCGTAAGGAGCGTAGCCTGATGCAGCGGCTCTGGCGCAGTGCGGAGAACCCCTGGGGCCAGGAGGTCCTGATCGGGGTCTCCTGGGACCTCATGTGGGCGGCCGTGATCGGTGCGGCGCTGTTCCTGGTCGGTCACGCCATCTGGATCAAGACGCGACCCGCCGAGGAGCATGCCGCGCCCGCGACGGTGCCGCCGGGGATCCCGGAGAAGATCGAACGACATTCGCTCGCGTCGCGCGTCTTTCACTGGACCATGTCGGTTTCGATGCTCGCGCTGCTCGTGACCGCATTCGGACCGGTCATGGGGTGGCAGTTCCCGTGGGTCCAGATCCACTGGATGGCCGGTGTCCTCCTCATCGCAACGGTGGTCTATCATGTGATCCACGCGGTCGGGTGGCAGGACTTCTGGTCGATGTTCAAGGTCGACGTCGGCGAGGGGAGGGCGCACCTCAAGCACGTCCTGTCGTCGAAAGCGCCGCCGCCCCCGAAGGCCGGCAAGTATCCGTTCGATCATCGCCTGTACCACCATGCGATCGTGGTCGTCACCCTCGCGGCGATCGTCACCGGGGTGTTGATGATGGTCCGCATCGACACACCGTTCTGGACGCGGAATCCGTACCTGCTGGGCGACGCCGCGTGGGGCGTGATGTACGTGGTCCACGGCTTGTCCGGGGTGGCCCTCATCCTGCTGGTCGCCGCCCACATCTATTTCGCGGTCCGCCCGGAGAAGCGGTGGCTCACGTGGTCGATGATTCGAGGCTGGATCGACCGGGACGACTACCTCGAGCACTTCGATCCCGAGAAGTGGAAGGTCGGCGGATCGTCGGGCGCGTCCGTCGAGTCGGGAGGCGGGAGATCCGGCGCACTGGCCGACGCCGCCGTGAGCGCGCCGCGCGAGGACTGACCGCGCCGTTCGAGCTCGCAAGGGTCGGGCCCCCACGGGCGCCCGACCCTTCGTACTTGTGTACCTTTTCAGCCGACGTTCACCGACCCATCGGAGTCGCCGTGTCTCCTGCTCGCGAAGACCTACAGGCCCGAATCGAAGCAATCGAGTCGAGTTACGAGTTCTTCCTGGCGTACGCCGCACAGGGACTCACCACCGACGAGGGGGCAAAGGCGGGGGCTCAGTTACGAGACTTCCTCGGGAAGCTCGAGGCGGCGCTGGTCGGCCTCGCCGATGGCGTGGACGCGAACGCCTCGGGCCGGACGCCCGCCGACTCGTGGGCCGACATGGTCTCCGTGGTCAGAAGCGACGCTTCGTCGGCATTGGCGGCCGTCCGCCTGGTCTCCGCTCGGCCCGGAATCAGCTCGCAGCTCATCGACAACCTGAATGCGAACATCCACCTGCGCGCCCTCCTCACCGACTTGTTCCTCGTCGACGATCTGCTCGACGACTGAACGCGCACACACTCCGCGATGACCGAACGCTCCCACATTTGTCGATGACGTTCCTTCTCTTCGTGACGGCGGCGATCGTCGCTCTCTCGGGCGGCCTGAAGCTGCGCTCCACCGGTCGGGTCGGGCTCGGGTACGCCCCCCTCGCCCTCTTGGAGATGGTCGCCGCGGTCGCTCTCGCGCTGATGATCCTGCCGGGTCCGTTCAGCGGGACTCCGTTGGAGCGATGGGCCGTTCCCATGGCGTTTCTTCTGCTGGTGACCTCGTCGATCGACCACGCGCTTCGCCTGCGAACCTATCGGCGCGCCCGGGCCGACACCGAAGGGGGCCGACTCGCGACGTACGTGAAGTTCCTCTCCGAGATGGAGACACCCCCCGACGCCAACGAGTCGGGTCCATCCATGGGCGAGGGTTGATCCGTGCTCCAAGCTCTGGGCAACATCGGAGAATTCGTAGGAGCCATCGGGGTCGTGGTTTCGCTCGTGTACCTCGCCCGTCAGATGATCCACAACACCGCATCGGTTCGGGCCGCGTCATACAACTCGATGGTCGAGAACAGCATTCGACTCTTGGAGCACGCCTTCCGCGATAGTGAATTCGCCGAGTTCCTTGCCCGAGCCGAACGGGATCCTGGGTCCCTCACGGGTGCCGAGCGGGTTCGCTGGGACTCGTATATGACCGCGGTCTTCCGTCACTTCGGTAACATGCAGTACGCGCACCGCGTCGGGACGCTCGACAGACAGATGTGGGAGTCATATCGGGCGACGCTCAAAGACGGCTTGACGACGGAGTCCTGGGCCGAATGGTTCCGACAGCACCGCCACCTGTTCAGTTCGGGCCTCGGCGACCAAGTCGATGCGGTACTCGCGGAGATCGAGAGTGAAAAGGCCCTTGTCGACCATACTTGATCACGGCGTCCCGCGACCTCTAGCTTGTCGGGCGCCGACAAGCAGCCGTTTGATCGGCACCCGATCGACTGGGGGGGGGCCTGGGGCGCCATGAGGGTTCGTTTCCGCGTACGCACGTCCGCAGGTCACGAGCTGTCGTTTGCTTCGAAGGACACTTTCGAAGAATTCGTACGCTCTGGCGACCTCTCCTTGGACGATCTCGTGTACGATGCGGAAGACGGGTCGTGGGCGCCTGCTCGGACCCACCCGATCGTCCTCGCCATTCAATACGAGGAGGAGGAGGAGGCTGCCCCGGGGGGAGACCGGGCGCAGGGCCCTGACGAGGCCGCCGATCCCGGGTCGGGTGCCGCTTCGGCCGGCGGCAAGAGCCGCGGAGACGCCCCGACCCGCGAGGCCGACAAACCGGTGGGGTTGAGCCTCGCTCCGCCTCGAAAGACGACCGAGTCGGACCCGAGCGGGACGCTCGACGCCGACCCCGCCGCGGCCGATGGGAGCGCGACCCCCGCTTCCGACGAGCTCGGCCTCGATCTCGTCCTGACGGACGAGGTCTCCGCCGAGGAGGACAAGAGGGCGTTCCTGGAGAAGCTCAAGGCCGAGCGGGCGTCCGAGTCGGACGGAGGACTGACCCGAAGCGAAGGCTTCCAGGGCTTTCGAATCGACTCGGGCTCGTTCACCGAGATGCTGAAGAAGGGCCCGACGGTCGACGAGCCCGCGACCCCGAAGCCGTCCACCGAGCCGCCGCGCGCGCCGACCCGCCCGTCGACGCCGAGTGCGCCGACTCGTCGACCGCCGACTCCTCGCGCGCCGACCGGGCGTCCGCCGATTGCGCGTCCGCCGACGTCGGATTCGGCCGCGTCGCGTCCGAGCCGCTCCAAACCGAGGAAGAAGGCGGGCTTCGGTCGTCTCTTCTTCGGGCTCGTGCTCCTCGCCGCTTTTGGATGGATCGGCTACGCCGCGTTCGGCGTCTTGGCCGTCCCGCCCGAGGTGACGATCGACCGTTCAGGAACATCCGACGATCCGGCGGATCCGGTCGATCCGATCGATGTCGGGTCGCCGCGCCCCGATCCGGTCAGGGAGCCGGTCATCGCGAACACGGTGGCGGCTGTGCGGGAGAGAGCACAAGAACGCTACCTCTCGTCGACGCAAGCCCTGCTGCGTGACCTTCGGCCCATCCCCGACATATGGCCCGAAGGGCAGTACCTCGCGCTCCCGACCGACCATCCGGAAATCGTGGACGTCTGGCAGAGCTACATCGCCACGATCCGGGCCGTTCGGGCCTCGGATACCGAGCGTTACCGTACCGCCTACGAGGCCGCGCTCGACGATGCGGTGGTCGAAGGTGAGGCAAGGGAGACCTGGCTCGCCACGGCGATGTCGGCCTTCGTCGCAACGTCACCGCTCCGCGAAGCGCATTTCGACCGGGTCGAGAACCTCGCGACCGCGGCGATCCAGAGCCACAACGCGCTCGTGGAGGCGGAGGGGTTGATCTTGTACGACCCGACGGGCAGCACGGGTCGGGCTGCCGCGATTGGGCAGGGTATGTCGGGCCGCGATGCAGACTCACAACTTCTTCTCGATCAGGTGGTCGATTTGCTGGAGCGTCGATTGGACGCGGACGGTGCGGGGCCCGGAGACGGGCCCAGCGTGCGAGAATGGGTCTGGGACGGCTTCCTCGACGCCGCCACGCGGTGAGGGAGCACATGCTGACGGCCACACCGCGGGCGATGTCGAACGAGCCGCTCTGGGCGAAGGTCGTGGATCAGACGCGCTGCATCGGATGCCACGCGTGCACCACCGCCTGCAAGTCCGAAAACGAGGTCCCACTCTCGGTAACGCGGACGTACGTGAAGTACGTCGATACTGGCTACTTCCCGCAGACCCGTCGGTCGTTTCAGGTCACGCGATGCAATCAGTGCGAAGACGCGCCGTGCACGACGGCATGCCCGACCGCGGCCATGCATCGTCGGCCCGATGGAATCGTCGACTTCGACAAGGCCATCTGCATCGGGTGCAAAGCGTGCATCGCGGCGTGCCCCTACGACGCCATCTTCATCAACCCGGACGACGGAACGGCCGAGAAGTGCAACTTCTGCGCCCACCGCTTGGACGTCGGCCTCGAACCCGCCTGTGTCGTTGTCTGCCCGACTGAGGCACTCATGGTGG
>JAOTVL010000116.1 GCA_029863525.1 Gemmatimonadota bacterium | reverse complement strand
GGCCCCCGACGCACCGGGCGCGCCCTCAGTCTCGGTCGGATCGGCTCCAGAGCGGATGTCCGCTTCGGAAGACCGAGCGTCGGGCACGTCCTGACCGCCGGAGGTGACTTCCTCCACCGTCGCGCCGGACGGTTCGAGCCCACCGGAGCTCGTCGGGTCCTGCCCCTGATCGTCGGCGTCGTCCTCCTGGCTCGTCCGCGCGCCCCCCCCGAGCGACAGTTCGATCGTGCGGGTCTCGAGCGGCACGCGCTGCTCTTCGACCTCGACCACATCCAACTCCCGCTGTAACAGGCCGCGGAAATCCTGAATGAAACGGTTACGCCGTCGCTCCAACTCCTGGAGCGCGTCGCGCGCGTGGTCGACTTGCCGCTCGACACCGCGCAGACGCGCGCGCACCTCGGCGTCCGCCTCTGCGATCATGCGCCGAGCCTCGCTCTCGGCCTCCCGCATGGCGTGGTCCGCCTCCCTCTGCGACTGCTCCCGGATGTCCTTGCGCAACTCCTGGGCCGTGACCAGCGCGTCCTGGACCGCCTGCTCGCGGCCGGACTGGGCGTTCACCTGCTCCTGGAGCGTCTGCGTCCGGTCGCGGAGGTGCATGTTCTCGCGGACGACCGCCTCGAGTCGTTCGGCGACGAGCTCGAGGAAGACATCGACCTCCTGCGGATCGTAGCCCCGCATGCCCTTCTTGAAGTCGCCGCGCTTGTTCCGGACGTCGAGCGGTGTCAGATCGATCATTGTGCGCTCCCCACGCGTTCCCCGAACAGTGCCGTTCCAATACGAACCATCGTGCTGCCTTCGCGGATCGCGATCTCGAGATCGTTGGTCATGCCCATCGACAGCTCGGCCCCCACCTGGGGAGTGGAGGACCTGAGCCGGTCCGCAAGCTCACGAAGCCCGGCGAACGTCTCGGACAGGATCCGTTCGTCGTCGACGTACGGCGCCATGGCCATGAGACCCTCGACACGGAGGCCCGGCATTTCGGCCATCTCGAGAATCTCCTCGTAGGCCGTGTCAGGATCGAGTCCGTACTTCGCCTCTTCGCGTGCCGTGTTGACCTGCGCCAGCACACCCACACGTCGCCCTTGATCCGCCCCGGCTCGTGCGATCTTTCCGGCCAACCTCATGGAGTCGACCGAGTGCACGAGCGACGCGATCTGCGAGACCCGGCCGGCCTTCCGGCTCTGAACGTGACCGATCATGTGCCAGGCGATGCCGTCGCCCCCGAAGTGCTCGACTTTTCCTTCCAGCTCCTCGACCCGGTTCTCTCCCAGGTCGTCAAGCCCAGCCGCGAGGGCAGCCTCGATCGCGTCGTATGGATGCCCCTTCGTGACGGCCACCAGACGCACCGCCCCAGAGGGGCGGCCGGACGCCACGAGCGCATTCTCGAGGCGTTCGCGCACGGCCGGAAGCGTCTCCTGGAGCCGATCGGCATACTTGGTCGTCGTCGAGTTCGTCATGATGCGGATACAATACGAAAGGGACCCCGCCGGAGCACCGGCGGGGTCCCTGAGGGAAACCTGTCAGGCTCCGGACTACCGAACCTGGAAGGTAATGGGGAACTGGACCCAAACGGGAACTTTCTTGTCCCGGTTGAGCGCCGCGGTGAAGCGATAAACGTCGGCGACGGCCAGCGCCGCGTCGTCGAGCGCCTGGTGCCCCGAGCTCTGGTTGATCTGGAAGTCCTGCACCTGACCGTTTTCGTCGATGAAGAACCAGACGATGACGGTGCCACCGATCCCGGCGTCCCTGAGCAACGGCGGATACTCGCGGATCATCGCCTGAACCACTTGGTTCCGGTTCTGAATCGTCGGGGCCACCGTGAAGGGCGTGAAGGTCGGCGCGGCCGAGATGTCCGTCGCTGCCTCTTCGGGCGGCGGCGGAAGGTCCTCGACCGGGTTTTCCTCGAACGTGGTCGGCGCGATCGTGATGTCCTCGTCGATCTCGGCCGTCGCCATGACCGGAGTCGCGGGCCGTGAGATCTGCTGCGGCGGAGGTGGAATCTCGATCTCGGGCGGGAGCTCGATGGCCTCCAGCTCCGCGGATTCGAACGAGAAATCCTCGGTCTGCAGCTCGGGCCAGAAAGCGAACGTAGCGAAGTGCACGACGGTCGCTGCGATCATCGAGCCCCAGAACCACGAGCCGAACGTCTTCTTCAGACGATCGTTCGCAGACTCGAGAATCCCGATGGTTGGTACGGCTTCGGCTGTCATCGTCTCTCCCTCTGCATGCTCTGCTCCAACTGGGCCGCGAATACGACCCGCACGACACCGGCGGCAACCAACTCCTGCTGGAGAAGGTCCATGTACCGGTACGGTACTTCCCGATCACCGCGGATGGAGATGACGAGCGCACGCTCGGAGTCCGCGTAGAGCGGAGCCACGATCTGCGAAACGTCCTCCATCGGGTACGGCTGATCGTTGATGAAGATCGTGCCGTCCCGCTCCATCCAGATGTTCAGGATGTTCTTCTGCTTCTCGTCGATCTTCTCCGCCGCCTCGGCTTCAGGCCACTCGATCGGGCGATCCCGATCGGCCTGGAAGACCGTAGTCACCATGAAGAAGATCAGGAGAAGAAACGCAATATCGGCGAGCGACGAGGAGGGGACCTCCGACGACGCTTTGGAGCTCTTTTCGAATCCACCACCCTTGATCGCCACCGTCAGTTCTCCAGGATCTGGAGCGAGATACGTTCGGCATTCGCCGAGTGGAGCGCATCGAGCACATCCATCATGAACTTGTACGACGCGTCCGGATGCGTCTTGACCGCGGCGATCAGATTGGGGTTCGCGGTCACCTCTTGGCGCCACAGCCCCTCGATCTCACGCGGACGCATCTGCTGGATCTGGGTGCTCTCACCGCGCTTCACGTCCACGATCCCATTCGGCTGAATGATCAAGTGGAGGATGTTCTTCTGGCTGACCTGGGCTTCTTCACCCGGCTCCGGCAGCACGACACCGAGTCCCTTGTCCTTCGGGAACGTCGTGGTGACGAGGAAGAAGATCAGCAGAAGGAACGCGATGTCGGCCATCGACGAGGTCGGGACCTCGTCGCTCACCTTCGACTTCTTGTTGTTGAGAACAGCCATATCCGTGGTTTCCTCGTTTCTAACAGATACTGACGTCGGGACGTTGGGGTTCCTTACAGTTCAACTCTCGCCTGCCGAACCAGCGGCCCCACCAGCACCCGGACCAGGGGCCGGCGGCGGACTCGACGCTGCGGCGTTCGAAGCGAGCCGCCGGGCCGCCGGCCAGCGATCGTCGACCTTCTTGATGATCTCGATCCGGCCGTCCTTCTCGAGATCCCACGCGAGGTTCAAGATCTTTTGCGCACCGTGCTCCATGTCCACGATCAACTGGTCGATCCGTGTGACGAAGAAGTTGTACGCGATGTTGACCGGGACCGCGACGACCAGGCCGGCCGCCGTGGTCAAGAGCGCGACCTTGATGCCGCCCGCCACCAGGGCCGGGTCGACGTTCCCGGCAGCCTCGATCGCCGCGAACGCCAGGATCATGCCGGCCACCGTGCCGAGAAAGCCCATGAGCGGCGCCACGTTGGCGATGGTCGCCAGAATGACGAGCCCCCGCTCGAGGAAGCCGAGCTCGATGGTCCCGGTCGTTGCGACCATGCTCTCGAGCTCGCCCTCGTTGAGCTTCTTGGTTTCGAGGCGACGAAGGCCCGCGAGCAAGATCGCGGCGGCCGGGCCGGGCGTGTTACGCGCGACCTCGATGGCACCGGCGATGTCGCCGGACATCGCGAGCTCCTCGACCTCCTCCAGGACGGTGCGTGTCCCGCGATGCGCGATCTGCAGCGTGAAGAACTTCGCGATCATCACGCCCAGGGCGATCATCGAGCAGAGCACGAGCGGGTACATCATGAACCCGCCGTCCGCGAAGAGGGTCAGCAACCGATATTCGGAACCCACGTATTCGTCGCTCCTGCCAACTCGTAGCTGAGGACCGCCCAGGACGAACACGAGGTCGCCCGGAGCGAAGTGAGACCCGGCAATCTAGGCGGGGCCGCGTCGAAGTGTCAACGCGACCCCTCGATGTCGGGTACGCGGGTCAGGACGCGGCGACTACCGGACCCGGTGCAGCGCGCACCCCATCGACCGCGGTCTTGGTACCGACGAGGATCTCCCGCAGACGATCCGGTCCCACGTCGCGGTCCAAGCGCCCGCCTGCGGCGACCGACACCTGGGCGGTCTCCTCGCTCACGACGATGACGATGGCGTCGGTCTCTTCGCTCAGGCCGAGTGCGGCTCGGTGGCGGGTGCCGAGCGAGCGGTCCTTCACGGTCGATTGCGTCAACGGCAGAATCGCGCCCGCAGCCCGGATCTGGTCCGCGATGATGAGGACGGCCCCGTCGTGCAGCGGCGAGTACGGGGTGAAGATCGTGGTGATCATCTCGGCAGAAACCCGGGCGTCGACCGGGCTGCCCGTCTCCGCATACTCGTCCAGGCCGATCTCCTGCTCGATCGCGATGATCGCACCGTGCCGTGCTCGCGAAAGGCGTTCGACGCCCTCGATGATCTCCTCCGCGACGCGGCTTCCTTCGAGACGCTGGAAGGCGCGGATCATCCGGCTTCGACCCAAACGCGCGAGCGCCGAGCGGAGCTCGGGTTGGAACACGACGAGGACCGCGATCGCTCCGTATTGGAACGCGGCCTCGAGGATCGTGCGGATGAGGAGCAGGTCGAGAAGCCTGGACGCCCCGTAGAGCAACGCCAGGAGCACCACCCCGAGCATGATTTGCATCGCTCGCGTCCGCTGGAGCACGAGGAGGACGCGATAGAGCAGGAAGGCGACGATGAGGATCTCGACCAGGTCGGTCCAACCCGGCCGCAAGAACTGGAGCTGTTCCAGGATCCGCGTCACGTCGGGCTACTCCACACACTCCGAGGGGGCATTGACGTACACAAGGTACGGCTTGAGCAGCGAAGCGAGTACGCTTACGTGCGTTCGTCCTCGTCGGGCGGCTCGACGACGCCCGGCGCGGGGCCCGGCAACGGACCCTCGCCGCCGAGACCGAAGGGTCGCTTGACCTTTTCCGGGGCGCCCGCGGCCGACTTCTTCTCCGCCAGGGGAGCTTCCTCTTCCACCAGCGGGTCCGGCATCGGCTGCAGCGGGTCACCGCGCTCGAGGGCCTTGATATCCTCCCTGTCGAGCGTCTCGCGCTCGAGCAGCGCCTGGGCGATCGACTCGAGCAACTCCTTGTTCTCATTGAGGACGTCGTGCGCCTTCTGATGCGCCTCGTCGATGATCCGCTTGACCTCTTGATCGACGATGCGCTGCGTGTGCTCGGAGACCGTGCGGCGCTGAGAGATCTCGCGGCCCAGGAAGACTTCCTGCTCGTTGTCGGCGACCGCGACGAGTCCGATGACGTCGCTCATCCCGAACGTGGTGACCATCCGACGCGCCATCGACGTCGCGCGCTCGATGTCGTTGCCCGCGCCGGTCGTGACGTCGTCCGGGCCGAAGATCAGCTCCTCGGCGACGCGGCCACCGAACAGCATCGCGAGCTGGGATTCCATCCACTCCTTGGTATACGAATGTCGATCCTCCTCGGGCAGGCTCGCGGTGATGCCGAGCGCCCGACCCCGCGGCACGATCGTGACCTTGTGGACGGGGTCCAGGCCCGGGATCCTGAGTCCCAGCACCGCATGCCCCGCTTCATGGTAGGCCGTGAGCGTGCGCTCCTGTTCCGTGAGGACCAGGCTTCGGCGCTCGGTGCCGAGCATGACCTTGTCCTTCGCTTGCTCGAAGTCGGCCATCGAGACCTTCTCCCCGCTCCGACGTGCGGCCAGAAGCGCGGCCTCGTTGCAGATGTTGGCGAGGTCCGCGCCGCTCATGCCGGGTGTGCCCCGCGCGATGAGGGACAGCTCGACGTCGTCGGCCAGCGGCAGCTTCTTGGCGTGGACCCGCAGAATGCCCTCTCGGCCCTTCACATCGGGCGCGTCGACCACGACCTGACGGTCGAAGCGACCGGGCCGGAGCAGCGCCGGATCGAGCACGTCCGGGCGGTTCGTCGCCGCCAGGAGGATCACGCCCTCGTTCGACTCGAAGCCGTCCATCTCCACGAGCAGCGCGTTGAGCGTCTGCTCGCGCTCGTCGTGACCACCGCCGAGCCCCGCGCCACGATGGCGTCCCACTGCGTCGATCTCGTCGACGAAGATGATGCACGGGGCGTGGGCCTTGCCCTGCTCGAAGAGGTCACGCACCCGAGACGCGCCCACCCCGACGAACATCTCGACGAAGTCGGAGCCCGACATCTGAAAGAACGGACGACCCGCTTCCCCGGCGACTGCGCGCGCGAGAAGGGTCTTGCCGGTTCCCGGAGGCCCCACCAGCAGCACGCCCTTGGGAAGACGCCCACCGAGCCGAGAGAACTTCGCCGGATCCTTCAGGAACTCGATGATCTCCTGAAGCTCCTCCTTCGCTTCATCCGCTCCCGCCACGTCGGCGAAGGTGACCTTGGGCGTATCCGGAGAGATCAGCTTCGCCTTCGAACGGCCAAACTGGAACGCCCGGTTCCCCCCGCCCTGCATGGTGCGGAAGATCCAGATCCAGAACGCGATGAAGAGGAGCCACGGCAGCGCACCCAGGAGGAACGTCCCCCACCCCGCCTGCGGCTCTTCGGCGTCGACGATTACGCCCTCTCCGGCGAGCTGCGCCAACAGACCATCGCCCACGTCGCCCGGCGTCCTCGACGCGAAGCTGACGTACTCCTGACCCTCGATCGTCACCGGCGACCGGAACTCGCCCTCCATGGCCCGGTCGCGGAACGTGACCTTGTGGACCCGGCCCTCGTCGAGGTACTCGAGGAACTGCGAATACGAGATGCGGGCCGGTGCGGTCTCCTGGCTCCGTACCGTTTGGATGAGGAAGAGGAGCGCCAGTCCCATAAGCATGAGAAACGCGGCGTTCTTCGACATGTTGCCCAACCGCTGGTTGGGATCGGGCTTGATCGGGTCTTCTGGCATCTTCGTCGACCGAACCGGGAAACCGGGCCCTTCCGAGGGCCGGTTCTAAAGGCTCGCGATATAGTTCAAATGGCGAAAGTCTTCTGCGTGGTCGAGTCCGTACCCCACTAGGAACGAATTGGGTGCATCGAATCCGACCCAACGGGGCTCGATCGCGGCCGTAGGCCGCCGCTTGTGAAGAAGGGCGCATACGTCGACCTGCTTGGCACCCTTGCCTCTCAGGCGCGGCACCAGCCCCGCAAGAGTCGTACCCGTGTCGACGATGTCTTCGACGAGCAGCACCGCCCTGCCCCCGACGTCGATCGGCGGATCGTACAGGACATCGACCCGTCCACTGGTCTCCATGGAGTCCCCATAGCTCGCAGCCACCATGAAATCCACGTGGAGCGGCGCATTCACATGCCGGACCAGGTCGGCCGTGAACATGAACGCCCCCTTCAGAAGTCCGACCACGAGAAGTCGGTCGTCGATGGTGTAGGCCTCCGAAATCTCCGCGCCCAGCTGCCGAACCCTACGCTGGATGGTCTCGGCGTCGAAGACCACCCGGGCGATGGTTCGGCCCCCGAGCTGGCCTTCGTCGGTGTCGGTCATCGGACTGGATTGCTCGTTCTAGGGGTCAGGGTGTCGCCGGCTCGATCACGATCCAGAGGAGCTCGTCGCCGTCCTCCGGAACGCAAACACTGCGTGCCACGCCAGGGATCCAGAGTACCCGTTCGCCACGGTCCACGAGCATCGGCGTCCGGTCGCGCTCCTCGAGCGGAATCCGTGCGTCGAGGAGGACCTTCTTCACCTTCCGGGTCCCACCGGCCAACTCGATACGATCGCCCGGCACCCGGTTCCGAACGCGCAACGGGAACGCCAGGTCCGCCAGGCGGAAGGTCGTTTCGCCATGCTCGCACGGGGCCGTTCCTCTCCCCCAGCGCACGCGAACCGGGCGTCCGTTCACGAGCGCCTCGGCCTGGCCCGGCTCCGCCGACGGAATGGTCGCGGCCTCGTCCAAGGGCGGAGGCGCCGACTGCGTTCCCGGGTCCTCGATCCACCTCACCACCATCCGATCGAGCGCCCGACGAAGTTCGACGCCGGCTCCGAGCTCCACGCCCGATCCGCTCGCACCCCCCGAACAGAAGCGCATGGCCCGTTCGGTCGCCGACATCCCCAGCGTGACATCGGCGCCCGCCGCCAGGAGGCGCACGACCCGTGCAGCGAGCGGCGGGCCGAGGGCCAGGAGTGCGTCGCGGTCCACCGACAGCTGAGCGGCAGAGCGCTCGACGGAGAGCGAGTCGAGAACGATCTCCAACGCGGCTTGCCAGGCGTCGCTCTCTTCTCGGGCGATCGACGCCAGCCGCACCAACGATCGCTTCGCGCCCGGGGCGACGCGGGCCTCTGCCAGCGGCAGCAGGTCATTGCGGATCACGTTACGGGCGAACGTCCGCGCGTCGTTCGACGCGTCCTCCCGCCATGTCAGGCCCACCTGGGCCGCGTAACGCTCCAACTCCTCGCGCCAGACCTCGAGGAGCGGACGGACGATGCCCGGAGAACGCGTGGAGGGAATGCCGGCCAATCCGTCGATGCCCGATCCGCGAAGCACGCGAAAGAGGACGGTCTCGGCTTGATCGTCCGCGTGATGGGCCGTGAGGACGAGTCCGGGCGCGAACCCCTGCCGAACGCCCTCGAGAAAACGGTAGCGTGCGTCGCGCGCGGAAGCCTCCGAGTCGAGACGCGTCTCGGCTCGGCCTTGCACGAGCTCTACGTCCCACGCCCGACACAGGCCCCGAACCCACGCCGCGTCCCGGTCACTGCCAGGGCGCATGCAATGGTCGAAGTGCGCGGCGACGATCCCGGCTTCCGGCGTCTTTGCGGCGCGCCCCCGACTCCCGTACCGCAGGAGGTGCATCAACACGGTCGAATCCAGGCCGCCGGAGAGGGCCACCACGAGCGTCGGGGCCGAGAAGCCGGCCGCCCGGGGAATGA
The DNA here is from genome assembly GCA_029863525.1 of Gemmatimonadota bacterium. Classification (GTDB taxonomy): domain Bacteria; phylum Gemmatimonadota; class Gemmatimonadetes; order Longimicrobiales; family Gaopeijiaceae; genus UBA2589. Next base: position 2,505 of record JAOTVL010000116.1, on the reverse strand, counting down.
GAGAAGCCAGCCGCTCATGGATGCGATCGGAGAGCGGACGCTCGGCGGTCACGGCTCTGCCGCGCCGTCGGAGGAGCGACGCTCCCGCGGGGGGAGGGGGCGGCCCCAAGCCTCGACGAGAACCTCCGAAAGGAGGTCGGGTCGGTCGGTTTGAACCGAATCGACTCCCCACGCGAGGAGTCGGCGCATGTCGTCCGGGGCATCGACCGTCCAGACGTGGACCGGGATGTTCTTCCGGTGCGCCTCGCGGATCAGCCGCGGTGTGAGGAAACGGAGTCCCTTCCAGAACTCGGGAATCTGCAGGGCGTCCACGGGTGGCGTATACGGTCCGCCACGCGGCAGCCAGTGGAGGAGCCAGAAGAGCAGACAATGTCTCCGGCTGGCTCCCCAGGGGCCGGGATAGCCGCGGACCTCCCTGCGATTCCGCTCATGCTCGGCGGCAACGAGTACCCGGTGAGCCTCGCCGCGGCGGAGAACCAAGTCGACGAGCGGTCGCGCGACCCCCGCTTCCTTGGCCTCGACGTTCAGCCACACGGTCGGGCAGGCGTCCATGAGCTCCTCGAGCGTGGGCACCGTAACGCCCCGACCCCGAAAGGTGTTCCGCCCATTCCCGTCGGTGAATCGATACCCGGCGTCGAGGGCCTTGATCTCCGCCAAGGTGAGGTCGGCCACGCGGCCCACTCCATTCGTGGTCCGGTCCACCGTTTCGTCGTGGATGACCACGACTTCGCCGTCCGCCGTCAGCCGGACGTCGAGCTCGAGCATGTCCGCGCCCCAATCCTCGACCGCGGAACGAAATGCGACCAGTGTGTTCTCCGGTGCCAGCTTCGAGCCGCCGCGATGCGCGCACAGGATCGGCGCCCCCGCGAGATACGTGCGTCCGGGACGGGGTTGGTACCAGGCAGCCATCAGGCCCTGGCCGCGAGGTCAGGCCGAGGCCTGAGCCGCCTCGACGACCTCGATCTCTGCATCCGAAAGATCGTGGTACAAGTACAGAACCCGGTCGATCAATCCGCTCGCCATCTCGAGCTCGCGCCCGATCCTCTCCGACTCGGACGCCTCGTCGGCTTCGCGACGGTCGCCGAGGTCGACGACCCGCTCCGCCAGGAAGCCGAGGAAGTCGGCCACGACGAGGGGTCGAGGGTTGGCCGGCGCCAACGCGTCCGGCATGACCTCACTCAGCAGCAGGCCGCGCATGTACGCCAGGACTCCGGGGAAAGTCATATCGACGATTGGGCCGTCCTCCAGCGCCTCCTCATCGGTGATCTGCTCCCACTCGACCTCGTTCCAGTAGAGATCTTCGGCCTCACTCAACAGATGCTGCCGCGTCTCGTCGGAGATCGGCGTGTCGGATCCGGCGGTCGGCGCGTGGAGTGCGCGATCGAGAATGCGCTCCATGCGCTCGCGTCGTCCCGTCAGGATGGTCGTGGCACGTCCGGTCATGACTCTTCTTTCGGAGGAAGGTGGAGCGCATGAAGGTACGGAACCGGGGGCCCGTGGGGAATTCGAGACCAGGCGAGGAGCTCCATGCCTTCGCTCACTTCGCGGACCGCACCCGCCGGCATTGGCATCGGACTGGCCGAGATACTCGGGCCGGACGAAGTTCCGGCTCCTCGACCCCGCTCCAGCGCCCGGACACCTACATGCCGCTCCCGAAACCCCGCCTTTCTGCCCTATGGATGGCCGCCCCTCTTCTCGGCCTCCTCTTCGCGTCTACGCTCGCGGCCCAGGAAGCGACGCTGCTCCGACCCGATCGCGTGTTCGACGGCGTTGAAATGCACCCCGGCTGGTCGGTCCTCGTCCGCGGGGGACGCATCGAGGCGGTCGGAGCGAACCTGACGGCCGACGGCGCCCGGACGGTCGAGCTTCCGGGCGCGACGCTCCTCCCAGGGCTCATCGAGGGTCACTCCCACATTCTCCTGCACCCCTACAACGAGACCCCGTGGGCGGATCAGGTCCTCCTCGAGTCGCAGGCGGAGCGCGTCGCACGCGCCGTCGTCCACGCCGAGGCCACGCTCATGGCCGGGGTGACGACCATTCGTGATCTCGGTGCCGAGGGGGCGGGGTACGCGGACGTCGGTGTCCGTGACGCCATCGAGAAGGGCGTGATCCCGGGGCCCCGCATGATCGTCGCAGGGCCGGCCCTGGTCGCCACGGGTAGCTACAACCCGAAGGGGGCCCCCGAATGGAGTCTGCCGAAGGGCGCCGAAGAGGCCGACGGGATCGACGATCTCACCCGCGCGACCCGCGACCAGATCGGCCGAGGTGCCGACTTCGTGAAGGTCTATGCCGACTATCGATGGGGTCCCGACGGGCAAGCGCGCCCCACGTACACCTCGAGCGAGCTGGAGCTCATCGTAGAGGTCGCCGAAAGCTCGGGCCGGGTGGTGGTCGCGCACGCTTCGACCGCAGAGGGGATGGAGCGTGCCGCGCGCGCCGGGGTGCGCACGATCGAGCACGGCGACGGGGGGACGAGCGAGACGTTTCGCCTCCTGGCCGATCTCG
>JAOTVL010000212.1 GCA_029863525.1 Gemmatimonadota bacterium | reverse complement strand
TCTTGGGTCAGACTGCTAGTGTCCTGAGTCAGAAGTTTCTTGAAACTTTTTGGGGTCCCACGGCATCTCTTCTTGCGTCATCATGCAAGGGGGGAGAGATGGCGCGGCGCGGTCGAAAACTGGTTCCGCTGACGGTGACGGACGAGGAGCGTGAGACGCTCACGCGCCTGTCGCGACGACGGAAGACGTCGCAGCAGCTTGCCAAGCGAGCGCGAGCCATTCTGCTCGCAGCCGACGGCGTCGCGAATCGAGAGGTGGCGAAGCGCGTCGGCGTCCACGAAGCGACGATCTGCGCATGGCGTCAGCGCTTCCTGGATCAACGCCTGGATGCGTTGCACGACGAGCCGCGTCCCGGCGCGCCTCGCAAGGTGAGTGACGAGGCCGTCGAGCGCATCGTGACGATGACGTTGGAGAGTACGCCTTCCAACAGCACGCACTGGAGCACGCGAGACCTGGCGGAGAAGGTGGGGGTCTCACAATCGACCGTCTCGCGTGTCTGGCGAGCCTTCAATCTCCAGCCGCATCGCGTCGAGACCTTCCGCCTTTCCAACGATCCGCTCTTCATTGAGAAGGTGCGCGACATCGTAGGCCTCTACATGGATCCGCCGACACACGCCGTCGTGCTCTGCGTCGACGAGAAGTCCCAGATCCAGGCTCTGGAGCGGTCTCAGCCCCTGCTCCCCATGCGGCCCGGCCAGCCCGAGCGTCGTACGCACGACTACCTTCGGCATGGAACGACGACGCTCTTCGCGGCACTGGACGTCGCCACCGGCAAGATCATCGGGAAGTGCTACCAGAGGCACCGGGCACGTGAATTCCTGCGCTTTCTGAAGACCATCGACGAAGAGGTCCCGGACGATCTCGACGTGCATCTCGTCCTCGACAACTACGCCACGCACAAGACCCCGTCCGTGCGGAAGTGGCTTGCGCGGCGCCCGCGCTTTCACGTGCACTACACGCCGACGTACAGCTCCTGGCTCAACCTCGTCGAGCGTTGGTTTGCGCTGCTCTCCGAGCGGAAGATCAAGCGTGGGTCTCACCGAAGCACGCGTGAGCTCGAGCGCGACATCCGCGACTTCCTCTCCCACTCGAACGATCATCCCAAGCCGTTCGTCTGGACCAAGACGGCGGACCAGATCCTCGCGAGCATCCGGCGCTTCTGTCAGTACACACTCGCGAGCCACACAAAACTTAATGGAACTTCTGACTCAGGACACTAGGAGTCTGGCCCCAGATGGAGCGCGGCTCCGCCACGCGCTAACCCGCCGCGGACTAGGAGCGTGACCCAAGATACCCGAGGCAGGCCGTAGGCCTGCCGTGCCGCGGCGACGCGTAGCGTCGCAAGCGCTTCGCCCGCAAAGCGGGCTCGCGGCAGGGCGGCGCTAGCCGGCCGATAACCGGCCGAGCTAGTGCTAGTTCACGAGTGTGCTCTGCGGCTCCGACACGTTCCAGTCTGCCAGGGGCCCAGCATGGTGATGGGCGATGAGCCAGAGGTTCTGCTCACGAACGAAGAGGTTCGTGGCGACCAGGGTCTGGTCGTCGAGCTGTTCGCGACACACCACGTAACCGACGTCGCCGAGTGCCGACGCGTGCGGTGAGACACACAAGATCTTGGGCGGCGCAGGGCCCAATAGAATCGAGCGCCAGCTCGACATCACTTCGTGCCGGCCGTGCAGCGCGGGCCAGCCGGGGTGCACGCAGGCTACCGGCGCAGTGTTCGCCCAGAGGGCGTCCATCGTCTCGATGTCCCCGGCGCCGATGGCGTCGTAGAAACCGAGATTGGCCCGGAGCAGCTCGTCCTCCACGGGGCTGTCCATCAGAAACTGTCCAGCTGCATCATCAGCATGTCGTCGCTGTCGACGCCAAAGCCCTCTTCGCGCAGATCTCGGAGTGCGTCGTCGGTGTTGCGCTGGGTTTCGGCACGCGTGGTGGGCTCGGTGCCGGCAATGAAGGCCTGGAAGAGGGTCTCGTGGCTGGTCGGATCGGCGAGTAGACCCGTCTTCTTGTCGATACGCGTATAGATGATCGAGTCGGGTGCGAGGAAGTCGCGAATCGGACGATCCGCCAGGGCGACTCTCATGTAGTCGACCCAAATGGGAGCGGCCGCGCGCGAGCCGGTCTCGCCGAAGCCCAGCTTATGGTGCGAGTCGTGGCCGACCCACACGCCCGTGGCGATGTCCGGTGAGAAGCCCACGAACCACGCGTCCGCCTGATCGTTTGTGGTTCCGGTCTTGCCGCCCAAGGGTCGGCCGAGTGCCTTCAGGCGAAAACCGGTGCCTTCTTGAACGACCGCGCGGAGCATGTCGGTCATCAGGAAGGCGTCCTCGACGGGGACGAGCTGGTCGGGGTCCAGCGCTAGCGAAGCGTCTTCGGGGTCGGCCGCCCCCGCGATCCGGGCCGCGTCGGTCGGTTCGTCCAAGATCTCCGCCTCGGGCTCTTCACCCGGCGGCGGAATCACCACCGGGTCGGATCCAAGGACCACATTGTCGATCAAGACCTGGCCGTTGCGGTCGAGAACGCGGCGGATGAAGACGGGCTCGACCCGGCGGCCTCGGTTGGGGAATACCGCGTAGGCGCGGGTGAGTTCGAGCAGCGT
>JAOTVL010000115.1 GCA_029863525.1 Gemmatimonadota bacterium | reverse complement strand
CGACCTCGACACCGCGGACCCCGAGCGCCTCGCGGGGCGGATCCTTCAGATGGGCGATGTCGTCGGGCTCGTCGAACGGGCTCAGGTCGCCATCGACGAGGAAGAGCAGGCCAAGTTGCAGGAGAAGGTGCTGGGGCAGGGCCGGTTCACCCTCGAGGACTTCCTGACCGCCATGCGCCAAATCCAGAAGATGGGACCGCTCGATCAGCTCCTGAAGCTGATCCCCGGTGCGAATCGGATGAAGATCCCGGCGGCGAACATGGACCCGAAGCGGATGAAGCACGTCGAGGCGATCATCCTCTCCATGACGCCCGAAGAGCGGCAGAACCCCAAAATCCTGAACGGCTCGCGCCGAGCTCGGATCGCGAAGGGCTCGGGTCGACCGGTGGCGGAGGTCAACCGTCTCCTGAAGCAGTTCAAGGAGATGCAGAAGTTCATGAAGCAGATGAAGGGAATGATGGGCGGCATGGGGGGCGGTGGGATGCCGGGCATGCCCGGCATGCCGTTCGGCGCCTAGCGAGCGAAATGTCACGATCCGTATCCGAGGTTCGGTCCTGAGCATGCGAAGACGCCGATTCCTCAGATTGGCCGGCGGGGCCGCGCTCGCTTCGGGCCTGGGTTGCGGACGTGGCGCGGAAGACGCGGCGTCGCGTACAGCCGGCGAAAGGGCCACCGGGGCCGCGGGTCCCGTCCTGTCCGCCCCGGAGGAGCTGCACCTCACGTGGCCGGGCTACGACGAGGCCATCGTCGTCGACGCACTGGCGGGCCCGATCCAGTTCAATATTCCGCAGCAGACGCTTCCGCTCGACCCAGTGGCCCTCGACCGGGTGCGGGCCTCCGGGATCACGGCCGTGAACCTGACCGTGAACGGACGACCCTCCGAAGGTGAGACGGCGTTCGACGCGACGGTGGACCGAATGGCAGCGTGGGCGCAGGAGGCCGAGGCGCACGGGGACACGCTCTTCCTAGCCCGCTCCGTGTCGGATCTCCGGCGGGCGAAGCAGGAGGGGTGGCTGGCGCTGATCTTCGGATTCCAGGACGGCGTGCCCTTCGAGGACGACCTCGATCGGCTCGAGGGTTTCTATTCGATGGGGCTTCGCATCGTGCAGCCGACCTACAACGTCCAGAACCGTCTCGGCTCGGGCTGTCTGGCGCCTCGAGACGACGGCCTCACCGCCCTGGGCCGAGAGGCCGTCGCGCGAATGGAGGCCATGGGCATCCTCCTCGACCTCTCGCACTGCGGTCCCCGTACTACTCGAGATGCGATCCAGGTCGCATCGGGTCCGGTGTCCATCACGCACTCCGGGTGCAGCGCGGTGTTCGAGCATCCGCGCAGCAAGGACGACGAGACGCTGCGTCTTCTCGCGGACCGGGGCGGGGTGGTGGGGATCTACCTCATGCCCTTCCTGAACGCGGAAGGACCTCCCGCGGCAGAGGACGTGATCGTACACGTGGAGCATGCGCTCGACGTTTGCGGCGAGGATCATGTGGGAATCGGGAGCGACCAAGGGATCGTGCCGCTCGACACACGCGGTGACTTCCGTGCCCGGTTCGACGAGGTGTCCGCTCAGCGGCACGCCACCGGGATCGCCGCGCCGCGCGAGGACACGGTGCCGTTCGTACCGGAGCTGAATCACCCACGCCGCATGGAGACCATCGCGGGGCTGCTGTCGGCCAGGGGACACTCCGACGCAGTGGTCGAGAAGGTGATCGGCGGGAACTTCATGCGACTCTTCGAGGAGGTATGGTGACGAAGCACGACGCGGAGCTGCCGGGCGAGCGGGAGGCGCTGCGCCATCTTCTCGCGACCATCGCCTATCGGGGGGGGAAGGTCCTGCGGGGGGCACCGCCCGAATTCGGGTCGGTCTCCATGGGCGCGGGTACCCGCACCGCCGTGCAGATCCTGGCCCACGTCGGAGACCTGTTCGACTGGGGGCTGGCGCTCGCGGCCGAGGGGAAGCACCGGTGGAGTGACACGCCCGGCGACGACTGGGCCACCGAGGTCGCTCGCTTCTTCGCCGGGCTGGCCGCGGTCGAAGCCCACTTGGCCTCCGATGAGCCTCTGGTCCGATCCGCGCGAAGGCTGACGCAGGGACCGTTCGCCGACGCGCTGACGCACATCGGTCAGCTCGCCATGCTGCGCCGACTGGCTGGCTTCCCGGTGAAGGGCGAGAACTACTTCAAGGCCTCGATCGCGCTTGGCCGCGTGGGTCCGGATCAGGAGCCGCCCGTCTTCGAGTTCGAATAGGGCGGGAGGGGTCGTGCAGACGAGGAGCCCGCTCGGGAGAGACGTCGGACCGACCACCGTGTGCGGAGCATCGCTGTACAGCCACCAGAGATGCTTTTATCCTTTGCGTCTGCCCTTTTTCCGCATGTAGCGCGGGAGGGCACCGCCCACGAGGGCGGCCTCCAGCACTGAAGACCACCGAAGCCAAGCAGAAGATGCCCGCACGTATTCGACTCCGGCGAATGGGCCGGAAGAAGACGCCCCATTACCGGATCGTCGTCGCCGACAGTCGCGCTCCTCGTGACGGCCGCTTCGTCGAGACCCTCGGTTACTACAAGCCGCTCTCGCAACCCGCGCGCCTCGTCCTCGACCTGGAACGCGTCGACCACTGGATCGGTGAGGGCGCGAGCCCGTCGGGCACGGTGAAGTCGCTCATCAGCAGGGCCCGCAAGGGCGGAGACCCGACGGTCGCAGTCGGCGAGCAGGACGCCGAAGAGCGGAAGGCGAAGCGGGCCGAGGAGCTCGCCTCGCGTCGGGCCGCCGAGAAGAAGAAGGAAGCCGAGGCGAAGGCCGCCCAGGAAGAGGCCGCGAAGCAGGCCGACGCCGAGGAGAAGGCTACCGCTGAAGCCGAGGCCGAAGCTGCTGTGGAGGGCGAGGCGGATGCCGCCGATGAGCCGGCCGTCGCCGATGAGCCCGAGGCCGCCGCCGCCGACACCGGCGATGCCGAGGAGTCGGACGCTCCGGCTGCCGAGGCCGCCGACGAGGCTCCGGAGGCCGCAGCCGGCGAGGACGAGGAGAAGTCCGAGTAACGCTCGGGCGCCCCTTCAACATGGCTCGCCGAGATCCGAGCCACCTCGTCGTCGGGCACCTCGACAGAGCCCACGGCATCAAGGGCGAGATTCTCGTCTCGATTCTCACGGACCACCCCGAGGACGTGCTTGCGCCCGGGGTGGTCTTGTCGTTGGGACCGGCCGACGCGGACGAACCCGACTACGATCTCCCGCCACTGAGGGTGGAGACGACGCGACCCTTCAAGCGCGGCCTTCTGGTGCGTTTCGGCGGTGTGGACGATCGAAGCCAAGCGGAGCTCCTGTGTGGCCGATACCTGTTCCAGGCAATCGAGGAGCTGGCACCTCTGGGCGACGACGAGATCTACTTCCATCAGTTGGTCGACATGACGGTGGTCACGGTCGGCGGTGAAGAGATCGGAACGGTGCGACAGGTCTACGAGTTGGAGCCGGCTGACCTCCTCGAGGTCACCGGTCCGGACGGGACCGTGATGGTGCCCTTCCGTCCGGAGATCGTCGTCGAGATCGACGTCGACGAGGCGCGCCTGACGATCGACCCCCCGGCGGGCCTGCTGGAGCTGCGCGACGGATGAAGACGCCGATGCGCATCAACATCGTCTCGATCTTCCCGGGCTTCTTCGAGGACCCCCTCTCGCTCAGCATTCCCGGGCGCGCCGCCGAAGCCGGTCTCGTCGAGTATCGACTCGTCGACCTCCGGGACTTCACGCACGACCGCCACCGGACCGTGGACGATCTTCCCTACGGGGGCGGTGCGGGAATGGTCATGAAGCCCGAGCCGTTCTTCGAGGCGATCGATCACGTGGCCCCCGCGGGGCCGATCGTGCTTCTGTCGGCGCGCGGCGCGCCGTTCACGCATCGGGACGCGGTTCGCTTGAGCGTGGCCTCGGAGCTCACACTGCTCTGCGGTCACTACAAGGACGTGGACCAGCGCGTGGCCGATCACCTGGCGACGGAGGAGATCTCGCTGGGCGACTTCGTCGTCTCGGGCGGAGAGGTGGCCGCGCTGGCGATCACCGACGCGGTCGTGCGGTTGCTGCCCGGCGCGATGGGTGACCACGACGCCGCGGCGACCGACTCGTTCTACGATGCTCGGGTTCTCTCGGCACCGTCGTATACGCGCCCGCCCGAATACCGGGGGCACGTGGTGCCCGAGGTGCTTCGCTCCGGGGACCACGCGAAGATCGAAGCATGGCGGACGGAACAGGCGGAGCGACTCACCCGCGAGCGACGCCCGGAGCTCCTCGGCGACTAGCGCCCGGCCCCCGTCAGACCCTCCAAGCCCCCCTCGACCCAATCGGGCCGGGGACCATCGGCGAGGAAGCGCACCGCTTCGATCGCCGCCCCCACGAGCGCAGCCATATGCTCGAAGTCCACCTTGTCCACCTCGTCCGACGGCTGGTGGTAATCGGTGTGCAGCCCGAAGCTCGAGAGTGTGTGCGCCGGGATGCCGAGTCGCGCGAACGCGATGTTGTCGCTTCGGAAGAAGAAGTTCTGCTCGGGACGCGGGTCTGGAACGATCGGGGATCCAGCGGCGCTGAGCTGATTGCCCATCGTGGTGCGCTCGTACCCCGTCAGCCAACCTCGGCCGAAGCCGCCCGCGAGCGAGTCCGGGCGCCCGATCATCTCGATCTGCAGGTCCGCGACGGTCTGCTCCAGAGGAAGCACCGGGTGCTCGATGTACCAGCGTGTGCCGAGCAGACCGGTTTCCTCGCCGGTGCTCAGCAGGAAGACGATCGTGCGTCGGGGAGCCGTCCCTTGAGCTAGCGTCCGCGCGATCTCGAGGACGGCGACCGTCCCGGATCCGTCATCGTCCGCGCCGTTGTAGATCGAGTCGGTCCCCTCCGTGAGCCCGTCGACGGGGGCGCCGATCCCCACGTGGTCGTAGTGGGCCCCAACGATGACGGCTTCGTCGGCGACGTCGGGGTCGGAGCCCCGAAGAATGCCGACGACGTTGCTCTCGCCACGAAGGAGGTTCTGCTCCGGGATCGTATCGAGGTCCATGTCGTCGGCGAGGAGCACAAGTCGGTCCCTCGGTCCGCGGCTCGTCTGGGTCGACGTCCGCACCATCGGCACGCGCTGGAGGTATCCGTCGTCCCCCCCGGCCTCGACGCCGGCGCGCTCAAGCTCGCTCGCCAGGTAACGGGCGGCTCTTTGGATCCCCTCGGTCCCGGTGCGCCGACCCTCCATCGAATCCGCAGCCAGCACGGAAAGCTGGTCCGTCAGCCGCTCCACACGCGTCCGGCCGTCGGGCACAGGGCCGGACGACTCGGTGTCGGCCGGTCTACCGCAGCCGACGGTGACGAGACCGAGGAGGACGACGATTCCCTGAAGAGCGGGTCCACGGAGTGCGATCATGGGTCGAATCGGGCGCATTCGAGCTCCGAGCGAAGGGCGTCGTACGGGCGGCCAACGTGGAGACGATCCATGACCGGGGCAACCGTTTCGAACGATCGCCGAACGGCGGGCCCAGACAGTCGGCCGGCGAGGTACGGGACTTCACCGCAAACCAGCTCCACGTTATGTTTTACGTCTCTGCCGGAACGCCTCCGGCCGTGTCGTGGAGCCGAATCATGACCGATATCATCAAAGAAATCGAAAAAGAGCAGCTGCGGGAGACCGTTCCCGATTTCGCTCCGGGTGACACTGTCCGTGTCCTCTATCTCGTCCGCGAGGGCGCGAAGGAGCGCATTCAGGCGTTCGAAGGCGTATGCATCGGCCGCAAAGGCGGCGGCGTGGACGAGACGTTCACGGTTCGAAAGATTTCGAGCGGAATCGGCGTCGAGCGTATCTTCCCGCTCCACGCCCCGACCGTGACCGGCGTGGAGGTCGTGCGGCGAGGCGACGTGCGCCGGGCCAAGCTCTACTACCTGCGTGGACGTCGTGGCAAGGCAGCCAGAATCGCGGAGAAGCGCCAAGTCCGTTGACGGCACTCCGGCCGTGACGCCGGACGAAGACCGAGATCAGCGGCCCCAGGACCTGCTCGAATACGAGCGACGGTTCTGGGGTCGCGGTCGTTTGGTGGCGGGCGTCGACGAGGCTGGGCGCGGCCCCCTCGCCGGGCCGGTCGTCGCCGCGGTCGTGGTGCTGCCCCGCGGCGTGTGTGTGCTGGGGGCCGACGACTCCAAGCGTCTCGACGCGGACGTTCGCGAGGAGCTGTTCGGGCGGATCCTCGACGCCGCGGAGGCTGTCGGCATCGGTGCCGCCTCGGTCAAAGAGATCGATCGACGCAACATCCTGCGCGCCACGACCGTCGCGATGCAGCGGGCGCTGTCGCGGACGGCGCGAACCCCGTGTCACGTGGTCGTCGACGGGCTGCCGGTCAAGTACCTGGGGCGGGAGCACGACGCGGTCGTCGACGGGGATGCCCTCGTCCACTCGATCGGGTGTGCGTCGATCGTGGCCAAGGTGGTACGCGACCGTCTCATGCGACGCCTCTCCGGCCGGTACCCTGGATACGGCTGGGAGCGCAACGCCGGGTACGGCACGGTGGAGCATCGAGCGGCGATCGAGGCGCTCGGCCTGACCCCGCACCATCGGCTGACCTTCACGGGCCTCCAGTACGAGATGCAGCTGTGAGGGGACCCATGGCACCGTTTCCGCCGTATACTCACGGACGGTCCGGCGGATGGCGTCGGACGCCGACATCGATGGGACTCTGATGACCCGCTCCGTCCACCACGCCCCCGTCTGCGCTCCCGTCCTGTCGGTAGCCATCGCTTTCGCGTTCACCGGATTCGTACCGGGCTCCCTTACCGCTCAATCGACGGCCGGACCCTCTCCTTCGCGTGCCGTGCCGGTGTTCGAGGACGGCCAGGCCCAGGTCGTTTCGGCATTCGCCGATCCTACGGGGTGGCTCCGCCACGACTTGTGGGTGGAGACCGAATTCGACTCCGACGGAGACGGGGCCCCGGACCGGGTCCACGTAGCGGTCACGAGACAGGCACAGACCGACACCGAGGGGCTGCAGGTGCCGGTGGTCTACGAGACGTCCCCGTACTACTCGGGGGTCGGCACCACCGACGCGCAGTACTTCTGGAACGTTCGACACGAGCTGGGAGCGGTGCCGCCGGAGCGTGGCGAGATGCCCGACATTCCTCAGCAGAGCCGCCGGCCGATCATCTCCAATTCGCACGTGGGCGCGTGGGTGCCCCGCGGCTTTGCGGTCGTCCACTCCGAGTCACCCGGTACGGGGCTTTCGCAGGGCTGCCCGACGGTGGGGGGCATCAACGAATCGCTCGCGCCGAAGGCGGTCATCGACTGGCTAAACGGTCGTGCCCGAGGCTTCTCCGCGCCGGTCGGGGGTGAGCAGGTCGAGGCGTATTGGGCCACCGGCGATGTCGGCATGACCGGCACCTCGTACAACGGCACCCTGCCTCTCGCGGCGGCGACCACGGGCGTAGAGGGGCTGAAGGCGATCATCCCGATCGCGCCGAATACGTCGTACTACCACTACTACCGATCGAACGGACTCGTCCGCTCGCCGGGTGGCTATCTGGGCGAGGATGTCGACGTTCTCTACGACTTCATCAATTCCGGTGACCCGGAGCGGCGCCCCTACTGCGATGCGACGGTTCGTGACGGCGAGATGGCCGCAGGTCAGGACCGGCTCACGGGTGATTACAACGACTTCTGGGCGGGACGCGACTACCTGAACGCCATCGACGGCGTACAGGCAGCGACACTCATGGCGCACGGGTTCAACGATTGGAACGTGATGCCGGAGCACAGCTACCGCATTTCGCAGGCATTGAAGGACCGCGGTGTGCCGACGCAGATCTACTACCATCAGTCGGGGCACGGTGGCCCACCGCCGCTCGAGCTCATGAACCGTTGGTTCACCCGATACCTCTTCGGTATCGAGAACGGCGTGGAAGACGACCCGCGCGCATGGATCGTACGCGAAGGCGTGGAGGGCAACGACCCCTCGCCGTACCCTGACTTCCCTCACCCGGAGGCCACGCCGGTACGCCTGCACCCTCAGGGCGGAGGCAATGGGGTAGGACGTCTCGACGTTTCGCCCCGTGGGGACGCCGGCATGGATGCGCTGACCGACGACGTCTCGAATGACGGAGCGATGCTCGCGTCGGCGTCGTCGTCGATCAATCGTCTGCTTTACGCCACCACGGAGCTCAGCGGACCCGTGCACCTATCGGGCGTCGCGACGGTCACGATCCGCCTGGCCGTGAACCGCTCGGCCGCGAACCTCTCCGTATGGCTGGTTTCGCTCCCGTGGACCGAAGGCGCCGCGATCACGGACAACCTCATCACGCGCGGCTGGGCCGACCCACAGAACACCGAGTCCTTACGGGAGAGTGCACCCCTGGTACCCGGCGAGTTTCGCGAGGTCACGTTCGATCTCCAACCCGACGATCAGGTCATTCCCGCCGGTCAGAGGATCGGGCTCATGATCTTCTCTTCCGATCCGGAGTTCACTCTCTGGCCCTCGCCGGGGACCGAGCTCACCATCGACCTGAGTGAAACGTCGCTTACGCTTCCGGTCGTAGGGGGTGTGGAGTCGCTCGGACGACTGATAAGCTGAGGGCGGCGTCCCCCATCCGGGCGGGCGCCATTCGCACCAAGGGGGGCACATGGTCGATGTCGCTTCGAGAACCGAGGCTGCAGGAACGCTCGGGAAGCTGAAAGTGGTGGGGTTGTGGCTGCTGACGGTCGTCATGGCCCTGCTCCTGGGTGCCGCCGGGGCCGCCAAGTTCGTCCAGCCCGATATGTGGACCGGGCTGTTTGCCGGATGGGGATATCCGGCGTGGTTCAGCTACGTGACCGGCGCCTTGGAGATGGGGGGCGCCGTGGTCCTGTTGGTACCCCGCTTCGCGACCTACGCCGCCGCTCTGCTCATGGTGGTCATGATCGGGGCCGCGGCCACGGTCACCCTCAACCCGGGCGAGATGGTCGCAACTCCCGCGCTCGTGAATCTCGTCGGCCTCGCGATCGTCGCATGGGCGCGACGTGACCGGCGCTGGCGACCTAGTTGAGCGCGCCGGGGGCGTCGGCGGTCGCCTGGAACCCCTTCCGCTCCATCTTTCCCCACGACTTCCGTCCGATCAGAGAGTAGTAGAGGCCGCGGACCCGCCAGAATGTGTTCAATTGCCGGTATCCGAAGTTCTCGGCGGACGCGAGCACGAACATCTTGATCACGTCCGTCACCCGGGTGTACCGGGCGAAGGCGAGCTCCTCGATCATGACTGCGATCGCGGACAGCGCGACCCCCATCGCAAAGGCCAGCACGAAGAAGCCGACCACGTACGCGCCAGAGGCGTCCCCAGCGAGGACGAGGATCGAAAAGCTGAGGTAGCCGGCGAGCTCGATCACCGGTCCCAGACCCTCGAGGAAGAGGAAGACGGGAAACGCGACCATCCCGGTCGGCCCAAAGCGCGGTTTGAAGAGCATCACCCGATGGCGGAACAGGCTCTCAATGAGTCCGCGCTGCCAACGGTCACGCTGCCGACCCAGTACACGGTATGATTCCGGGACCTCGGTCCAGGCGACGGAGTCCGGCACGAACTCGATCTTGCACGGTCGCCCCTGGTCGGTGAAGAGGCGCTTCATGCGAACCACGAGCTCCATATCCTCTCCGACCGTCTCGCCGGTCGTCCGCTCGCTTCCGTACCCGCCGGCCTCCACCACCGCGCCACGGCTGAACAGGCCGAACGCCCCCGAGATCACCAGACTCGCGTTGAAGGCCGCCCACCCCACCCGGCCGACCAGGAAGGCACGGAGGTACTCCACCGTCTGTACGGCTGCGAGATAGTTGCTCGGTAGCCTCGCGTCGGTCACGATCCCGGAGCGGACCGTGCAATCGTTCACGACACGGATCTTCCCCCCGACCGCCACCGTGCGTGCGTCTTCCAGGAACGGTCGGACGATCCGCGTCAGGGCGTCCCGTTCGAGGAGCGTGTCGGCGTCCACGGCGCAGACGAGGGGTGAGTTGCAGTAGTTCAGCCCCGTGTTGAGGGCGTCCGCTTTGCCCCCGTTCTCCTTGTCGATGACCCACAGATTGGAGTGGACCCGACTCTGATAGACCGCGCGCACGGAGGCCGAGGCCAGCGTAGCCGTTGCCAGTCTCGCTCGCGGAGTGAGCTCGAAGGCCGAAATGAGGGTGCCGACGGTCCCGTCTTTCGACCCGTCGTTGATGACGATGATCTCGTGGCGGGGATAGTCCAGCGTCAGGAGCGACCGAACCGACTCGACACACGTGAGCTCCTCGTTGTATGCGGGCGCGAGGACCGTGATGGGGGGTGCGGCGAGCGCACGGGCCGGATCGAGGAGGTTGAAGGCCTGCAGCCGCTGTCGGTATCGCCAGATCACCTGGAGCGCTTTGGCGCTCGTCACGAAGTAGACGAGGTTGATGGCGACGAAGTAGACCAGTACGAGGCCGTTGAGGAAGACGAGAATCCCGAGCGCGAATGTCACCACGATCTGGCTTCCGAGATCACCTGGAGACCGAGCGCGGCGCGCGGGTGCTCCGATCCCGCCAGCGCCTCCAGTGCCGGGGTCCCACCACTCTCTTTGAGGGCACGGGCCGCGGCGATGGCCACCCATGGCGACGGATCTTCCCTGGCCCTCAGATCGAGCGCGTCGAGGTCCCTGGCCTCCCCGAACGAACCAAGCGCGCGCACCGCGTTGAGCCGAACGGGAAGGCTCTCCGAGTCCAGGCATCTGCGCACCGCAGGAAGGTGCTCTCCTCTGCCGACACTTCGGAGAAGGCGGAGGCACGCGGCTCGCACTTCCACGTCGACGTCCGGTCCGAGAAGCTGCACGGCGACGTCCGCCGACTCGCCGTCGCTCAGACCGGCGAGTGCGTCCGCCGCGATGGCTCTGACCTTCGCCGAGTTCTCGAAGCTCGCTAGGCCGGCGCGAAGCGCCGGGATCGCGTCCGACCCCATGGAGACCAGCATCTCAGCCAAGAAGTCCTGGCGCCAATGCGTGAATCGGTCGAGGCGTCGGAGGACCTCTCCGGCGAAGACCGAGTTCTCCGTGCGCGCGAGGGTGGATGCGGCGACCATCGCGACGAGCGGTGATTGGTCGTCGAGCCCCGCGATGACCTCCGGCCCGTACTCCGGGAGGCCGAGCTCGCCCAGGGTCTGAACCGCCCGCATCCGTCGGCCCTCCTCGCGACGGCTCAGCTGCTCGACGATCGAAGGAAGGAAGGGCTCGGCGAGTCGGCAGACCAAGGCTCGCTCATCCCCGTCGAGCCTGCGCACGTAGTCGAGGAGGAAATTCACGAAGTCGACCTGCTCCTCCGCCCTGATCGTCGGCCAGAGCGTCTCGACATCGGCCCCGTCGTAGAGGACCGCCTGGACCGACGTCTTCCAACGGGTGCTCCTCTCGAGCGTACCCGCAGCACGCGCGATCTTTCGAGCCCGGAACGCCAACGTCCAGGTCGCCATGACGCTGGAGACCGAGAA
>JAOTVL010000010.1 GCA_029863525.1 Gemmatimonadota bacterium | reverse complement strand
GCTCCTGCCTTCCCGCAGAAGGAGCGCGACCAGCTCTCGGTCGCGCGAGCGGTGGTCCACCGGCTCACGGAGGCCGAGCCACGACGCGTCGAACGACTCGGCTGTCATCGTGACCCGGGCGCCCTCGCACCGCGCACCGCCGCGACGCCCTCCGTCCGGTCGTCGACGACGACGAGCCGCACGGCTGCGGCAAACGCTCGCGCCTGTTCTGCCCAACCGGGGAGCCGCTCCGCGTGCGTGCGTGCGCGAAGGGTCAACGCCTTGCGGCGCGCCTCCGATGCGAGCAGAGAGCGCAAGGCCTCGGCCAGCGCCTCGTCGTCTCCGGTCGGTACGAGCACTCCGACCGTATCGGGTACCGTATCGGGGATCGCCCCACCGTTCGTGCCCACCACCGGAAGGCCCCGTGCGAGCGCCTCGGCGAAGGCCATCCCATAACCCTCGTAGTGAGAGGGGAGCACGAAGAGGGAGGCTCGCCTGTACAAGGAGTCCAGCATCTCGCGATCCAGCTCGCCGAGGAACCGGACACGGTCGCCGAGTCCCAGGCGAGACGCCGAGGCGAGCACGTCGGCTACGAACTCCGGGGCTCTCTCCAAGCTCCCCGCGCACGCGCAGCGCCACTCCAGATCGACGATCCTGGCCAGCGCTCGGAGCAGCACGTCGTGTCCCTTTCGAGGCGTTACCGTCCCGACGCACAGCAATAGAGGGGGGTCGCCGGCCGAGGGTCCCTCGGCTTGCGGGGAAGGGTCGGTTCCCGGGGTGACCGCATGAACCCGATCCGCCGACACCCCGAACGCTTCGAGGCGACGCGCCGTGTACGGGCTCGTCACCACCACCCCCCGCGCATGCGCGAGCGCATCCCTTTCCAGCGCTTCGAAGCGGGCGCGCTCCTTGGGACCCAGACCCGTTTCGTCGGCGAGCGGATGGTGTACGAGCGCGACGATGCAGAGCCGGTCCGCGTGCGCCTCGATTACGTCCGGCGCACCGCCCATGGCAAGTCCATCGATGACCACCGGACTGCCCTCCGGGATCGACCCGAGCGCCGCATGGAGTTGCTTCTTCGAGCTCTCGTCGACGTCCGGAAACCGACCCTCGACCTCGTGCACGTCGACGTGCGTGCCGGCCAATCGGAGCTCGTGCACGATTCGCGCATCGTATAGGTAGCCACCGGTTCGCTGGTCGAGCCGTCCCGGTACGACCAGCGCGAAGCCGCTACTGGTCACACCACGTCTTCGTAGCTCGCCCACGCCACGTGCGACTCATGGAGCGTCACCTCCAGGGCGGCGCACCCCGAGGCGGTCGGCCCGAGCTTGCCGTCGTGTATGGCTCGGACCAAGCGCTCCTGGATCTCGCGAGCCAGGAACTCGGTCGTCGTGTTTTCACCCTCGAACTCGGGCACATCGTCCAGATTCCGGTAGTTCAGGTCGTGCAGCACCGCGCCCAGCTGCTCGCTGGCAAGCGCAATGTCGACGACGAGACCGTCGTCGTCGAGCTGCTCTCGCTTGAAGGTCGCGTCCACGACGTACGTCGCGCCGTGGAGGCGCTGGGCGGGACCGAAGGTCTCGCCTCGGAAGCTGTGCGCAATCATGAAGTGGTCGCGGACGTTCAGCTTGTACACTGCGTATCTCCTCGAATGAGATTCCGAGCGTGCTCGGCTCAGGCGGTGCTGTATCGGATTCGGTGACAGAGCGTGTCTCCCCCATCGCGCGCCAGTCGTTCCATGACCGACGGCAGCTCCTCGAACGGGCTCTCACCCGTGATCAGCGCGTCGAGAGCGTCGTCCGCGAGGAGCCGCAACGCCAGCCCCAGGCGACGCCGGTAACTCCAGCGGGCGGTTCGATCCGGCGGAATGCGACCCACCTGGCTGCTTCGGATGGTCAATCGGCGTGCGTGGAACGCCTCTCCGAGGGGTAGCGCGACCTCCCGGTCGCCGAACCAGCTCAGCTCGACGATCCGGGCCTCGGTGGCTGCCGCACCCAGCGACGCGGCAAGCCCTTCGGGGTTCCCGCTCGCGTGGATGACCACGTCGGCCTCGGCGTCGGCCGGTACGCGTGCGCTGAAAGGAAGGCGGAGCGCGCCCGCCACGTCCGCACGGGCGTCGTTCGTGTCCACGAGCGTGAGGTCGACACCCGGGATCGAGCCGATGAGCCACGCCGTGAGCATCCCGACCACGCCTCCGCCGACGACCACGACGCGGTCGCCCACTCCCGGGCGTGCGTCCCAAACGCCGTTCACGGCCGTCTCCATGTTTGCGGCGAGGATCGCGCGTTCGGGGGGAACACCCTCAGGCAGGCGAACCACCGCCGACGCCGGCACGACGTAGCGGTCCTGGTGCGGATAGAGGCAGAAGACCACCTCCCCCTCGAGATCGGCGCCGGCTCCGGAACCGTCGACCACCCGCCCGACGCTCATGTATCCGTACTTTACCGGCGCGGGAAACGAACCGTCTTGGTAGGGGCAGCGCATCGCCTCCCACTGTGACTCCGGAACCGCACCGCGAAAGACGAGCGATTCGGTGCCGCGGCTAATGCCGGAAAAGAGCGTACGGACCGAAACCGAGTCCTCCGTCAGCTCGGCCAAGCGTCCTTCGACCAGCGCGCCAAGCCCGGGCTCCTTTATCCAAAATTCCCGCGTGGTGATCTTCGGTGTCATGACCCTCGCCCCTGTTTCCGATCCGGCGACCCGCCGGCGGGCCGTGTACGACTTGGCCGCGGCGGTGCCCGCCCTCGGCCTCGCCGCCGGAGGAACGTGGTGGGTGTTGGACCTGCCGGCTACCTTCCTGGCGATCGTGGCGATCCTCTACGCGGCTCTGGCGGTATTGCTCCTGTTCGCGCTTCCACCCGAGCTCCCGGGGCCCGGGCTGGGTCCCGCGAACCGCATCACGCTGCTCCGGGCCCTCTTCGTGATCACGCTCGCGGCGCTTCCGCTCTCCACCTCCGCCCTCGGCATCGACGGTCGCTGGTGGGTCGTGGTCGTCGGGACGGTTGTCATGGTGATGGACGGCTTCGACGGTTGGGTCGCGCGCCGTACGAAGACGGAGACCGGCTTCGGTGCGCGCTTCGACATGGAGACCGACGCGCTCCTCATGCTCGTCCTGTCCGGGCTCGTCTGGGTCGAGGAACGGGCCGGCGCTTGGGTGCTGCTCATCGGCGCCATGCGCTACCTCTTCGTCGGGGTGAGCTCCGTGGTTCCCGCCCTGCGCGCGCCTCTCTTCCCGAGCCTCCGCCGCAAGGGGGTGTGCGTCGTCCAGGCTGCCGGCCTGCTCATCTGCCTCGGACCCATCATCCCCGCGGACATGGCCCTCGCGGTGGCGATCGTCGCGCTCGCCAGCCTGGTCTGGTCGTTCGGTGTGGACACCGTCTGGCTGCTTCGCCAACGACCCGCCGCATCGACGAGCGGCCCATGACCCAGGTCGGCACGAGAGACGACGCCAAGCAAGACCTCACGTTCCACGGCGGATGGCTCGGTGCGCTCGTGCCCTTCGCGGTGTTCATCGGCGGCGTCTCGTGGCTCGGCCTTTCTGGGGCACCGGACGAGACCGGCTTCGGACCGGTCTTGCTCGTGGCGCTGGGCATCGGGGTGCTGCTCGCCCAGGATCGTGAGCGATACGCCGACGCCGTGATCGATGGCATGAGCCATCGTCTGGTCATGTTGCTCATCCTGGCATGGCTCCTCGCAGGTGTCCTCGGCGTGGTGCTCCGGGAGAGCGGACTGGTCCAATCGCTGATCTGGGTCGCGTCCGTCTCGGGGGTCCGAGGCGGGGGCTTCGTCGTGGCGTGCTTCCTGATCACATCGGTCTTCGCGACCGCGACCGGCACGAGCCTGGGGACGCTCCTGGTCTGTGCGCCGCTCCTCTATCCGGCGGCGGCACAGCTCGGCGCCGACCCTGCCTTCACGATCGGCGCGATCCTGGCGGGCGCCACCTTCGGCGACAACGTCTCGCCGATCTCCGACACCACCATCGCATCGGCGACCACGCAGGATGCGGATCTCGGAGGAGTCGTCCGCTCCCGCATGCGATACGCGCTCCCGGCAGCCGCCCTCTCGGTCCTGGTCTTCGGTTTCAGCGGTGGCGAGGACGGCTCCGCGCCGGCCACGGCCCTCGTCGCTCCCGACGCTGTCGGGTTGCTCATGCTGACGGTCCCGGCCTTGGTGCTCGGTCTGCTCCTTCGCCGAAGCCATCTCGTCGTCGGACTCTTCGCGGGCATCGGATTCGGGATCGCACTCGGGCTCCTCCTCGGCCGCTTCGCCCCCGGCGATCTTCTGTCGATCGATCAGGAGAACTTCATCGCTTCGGGCATCTTGCTGGACGGAATGCGCCGTGCCTTCGGCGTCTCGATCTTCACGATCCTGCTGATGGGTCTCGTCGGGGGCCTCGAAGCGTCGGGGCTCTTGTCGCGCGTCATCCACTGGATGGAGCGACGCGCCCGCGAGGGCGCCGGGGCGGAGTGGTGGATCTTCGGATCGATCTCCGCGGCTACGATGCTCACGACCCACTCCGCCGTGGCGATCTTGACGGTCGGGCCGCTCGCGAAGTCGGTCGGTGAGGGTGCCGGCGTCGACGGCTACCGTCGCGCCAACATCCTCGACGTGGCGGTGTGCACCTACCCGTTCCTGCTTCCCTTCTTCATACCCACCATCCTCGCGGCCTCCCTCACCGCCGGGATCGACGGGATGCCCTCGATGTCGGCGTGGCAGGCCGGGGTGCACAACCTCCACTCCTGGGGTCTGCTCGCCGTGTTGCTCGTATCGATCGCGGCCCGGAGTCGTGAGGCTCGGATCAGCCGGTAGCGCCGGGCCCGTCGGGCCGCACTTCTCCGCCATCCTCGACCAGCACGTTCGCGCCCTCGTCGAGTCCGGACAATCGACCGGTGGCGATCTCCAGGACCGGCAAGGACTCGTATCCCAGCTCACGACCCACCACCACTCCAAGCGCCAGAATCGCGTCGGCCTTTCCCATGAGAATCGCGGCAGGTGCGGTCTCTTCGCGCATGAGCTCCAGCATGATGGCACTCGATGAGCTCGAGCCCACGGCGGACGGCACCACCAGCACCGTACCCGCAATCGCAGCGCCGAACTGGGGGTGACGCGGATCGACGATTTCTCCCTTCCGCGGATCCACGCCGCCCCAGAAGCTGATGGGATGCGTCAGCCGGAGCAGCGGCCCGGACGCTCGACCCGGCACGAGCACGCGCCCCTTCACCAGCTCCACATCCCTTCGTCACGCATGACCACGCCACCCTCGGCCGAGCGAACGCAGTCCTCGAGTGATCCGTACACGACATCGTATCCGGTGTTGGACGGACCATAGTGCGCGAACTTGCCCGAATTGGTCATCAACACGCCCGCCTCGACGGGAAGGATGGGGGTGACGACGACGCAGGTATCGGCCACGATTTCGACGCCCGCTTCGCGCAGCGGAGCCGCAAGCCCCTTTGCTTCGACGGAAGCGAGCGTGTCGCGGGCCGTGCACACGTAGAAGGGTACGGTGAAGCGCCGTCCATCGGCCAAGCGCGCGAGGGCCTCGAACTCCGCCTCCGAGAAGTGGGGACTTCCCACGGCGACGGCGTCGACACGCTCGGCGCCTTGCGCGGTGCTCAGGCGGTCGAGTGCGCTGCGAAGTGCGGCCGCCTCGAGCTTCACTCTCCGACCCGCGGGCACGTTCCCCAGCGCCTCTTCGAGAGACGTCGCCTCCGGTGTGATGCCGACCGCATGGAAGAGGGCGACGGCCCCAGTGGACGCGGCCGCCGCGCCGAGAGCCTTGAGCTGGTCGCGCGTCGTGGATGCCGGTAGCCCGTCGATGACCGCGACTTCTTGTCCCAGCTCGAGCCCCAGCCAGGTACCGAGGACCGGGTAGAAGACGTCTCGGCCCTTGAGTTGGTCCGGTACCGCTCGGGCGTCCACCACCACGGTCGCCCTGCGATTCTCGGTCAGGTGTAGACCATGTAGTGGCGCCCGCCCCGTGAGCGCACAGCAGGCGTCGAGGAAGTCGCCGTACCGCTCGGTCCGAGCGCCGAGCACGGAGTTCACGAACGCAATCGCGTTCGACTCCCCCCAGGCGACCTGCGCCCCCAGCTCCGGTTCGTGGCCGACCTGGTACGGCGCACAGGTGAACGTCGGGCTCGCACCCATCGCCACGTACGCATCCATCTGGCGCCGCGCCATCGAGGTCTTGTGCGCATCAGCGCGCACCACCTCCGGGTGGAGCAGGTCGAGCGCGCCGACGTTGAGCGTGGTCGGCACCGCCACCTGTCCGCCACCTCGCACCAGCGCCTCGGCGAACTCCACCCCGCCATCCCCGTGATGCAGACAGCCGTCGATATGTGCCGACGAGATCTCCACCAGTCGCTCCGCCCCCAGGAGCTCAGCCGCGGCCACGACGATGCGCATCGCCATGGCGGTGGCGTCGCCAGGCGCGGCACCGGAGTGCCCTTCGAGCATCCCGCGCTCCGTCTCGGTCAGGTGGAGTGGCATGCACGGAGGCTACCGATCCGTACGCCCCGCGGCCAGGCGGCTCGCCATCTCGTGGACTCGCCTGAGACGGCCGGTCACGATACGATCGGCCGCGACGCCCGAGGCTCGCGGGCCCTGCTTTCCGGGGCGGCACGCGCTCACCATTCGGAGATCCGATGACGAAGCTCTTCACAGTCGACGAACGAGTCCGGTGGTCCGCGGTCGACAAGGCCGGGATCATCTTCTACGGGGCGTACGTCCGGTTCTTCGAGCTCGCCGAGATGGAGCTGTTTCGCACGGCGGGCGTGCCCTACGGCCAGGTCTTCGACCGATGGGACATGTGGCTCCCGCGTGTGCATCTCGAGTCGGACTTCCACTATCCGTCGCGTTTGGACGACGAGCTCAGGGTCGCCGCCTACTTCACCCACTTCGGAACGAAGTCACTGCGAATCAACTTCGACGTGCTCCACCTGGGTGCGGGAAAGCTGGCGGTCACCGGGCACGAGATCCTCGTGTGCACGACCCGGGACACGCTGAAGTCTCGCCCGCTACCGGAGGGGCTCGTAGAGCACCTCGCGCCTTATCTCATGACCGAGGAAGACGCCCGCGCGGAGCTCGGCCTCTAGCCGCCGATCACGCCCCGCAGCAGGGCCGCCACCCCGAGCCCCAGGTAGTTGCCGGCCGCGTATCCCAGGAGCCCGGCCGCGACGCCGGGAAGCAACCGGTCCGTGTACCCTCGGGCCGTCGCGAGCGCCATCGCCGAGGCGGGACCACCCACGGCTGCCTGCGACGCGACGGCCAGCGTCTTGAGGTCCAGGCCGACAAGGCGTCCGACACCGAAGATGATGAGGCCATGTATGCCGACCGTGATGGCGGCGAAGTACACGATGGGCGGTCCGATGACCACGATGTTCGCCAGCACCGACATCGCTCCGTTGCTCGCGAGAAAGATGAGCACGAGGTAGTTGCCGATCACGCCGGTGCCTCGGATCTCCGATACTCTGGGGATCTGCGCCAAGAGAAGCGCGATGGTGGTGAGAAACAGGACGGACGGAACCGGAGCCAGAACCGCACCCAGCCAATCAGAGGCCCAAAGCGTACCGAACACGATCGCCATCATGAACGCGAGATCGTGGAGCTCGATCGGCCCGACGCTGGAGAAGAGCATGTGGTGGAGCGTCGGTGAGCCGTCGTCGGTGTCCCCTTCGCCGACACCCGACTGCGAGGCGTAGTCGCCGGCGATTTCAAGATGGGGATCGGCGTCGCCCCGCGGGCCACGCCCAAACAGGATGGGCACCGTGAGACACGTCGCCATCCAGATCGCGGTCATCGTCACGTCGGCCGCGATGCCGGCGGCGAACAGCTCACCGCTGGTGTCGAGCGCCGCCCCCACGGCCGCGAAGTTCACCCCCCCGCCGGTGTATGTCGCGGTGTATTGGCCAGCCAGCTTCCACGTCTCTGGACCGATCGCGTCGACCAGAAGCACAGCCGCCACCGAGGCTCCGACGGCCGAGCCGATTCCCCCTATCACGAACGCGCCGAGCATCCGGGGGCCGGCTTTCACCACCGATTTGATGTCGACCGTAATGAGGATGAGGATGATGCCCGCGCTCACCGCCGGGCCACCGAGAAAGTCGTATGCGGCCGACTCGCCCGGGATGATGCCAGTGTTCGAGAGCACCATACCGAGCAAGATGCCGACGAGGGCCGAGCCGAGCGCTCGGAAGACGCGCGTCCGG
Organism: Gemmatimonadota bacterium; assembly: GCA_029863525.1. Taxonomy (GTDB): domain Bacteria; phylum Gemmatimonadota; class Gemmatimonadetes; order Longimicrobiales; family Gaopeijiaceae; genus UBA2589. The sequence goes on along the minus strand of JAOTVL010000010.1, from coordinate 35,003 downwards.
ATTTCCAGCAGCACCGCGAGGGCGACCACGGCGCTGAGCAGGAAGAAGACAGCGGTTGGATTGGTGATCATCGCGCGAAGGTACACTGTCTCGGTCCTGGACGCCGCCGGACGGGAGCTCCATCCTGCGGGCCATGGACGCCATCTCGCCCATTCCCCTTTCCGCCATCGAAGCGGCACGCGCGCGCATCGGAGGCGCAGCCGTGCGCACCCCTCTCTTGCGATTGGATCGCCGCGGCGCCGGTGAGGTGTGGCTCAAGCTCGAGAGCCTCCAACCCATCGGCTCGTTCAAGATACGCGGAGCCGCCAACGCGATGGCGCTCGCCCCGGATGCCGATCTCGCGAGGGGAGTGTACACGGCGAGCGCGGGCAACATGGCTCAGGGTGTCGCCTTCGCGGCCCGTCGCCTGGGCCTGACCTGTCGTGTGATCGTTCCGGACAGCGCGCCACGAACCAAGCTCAGGGCCGTCGAGCGACTCGGAGGGGTGGTGGTGGCCATCCCCTTCGCCGACTGGTGGAACGTGATCCAGAAGCACGGGCACCCCGATGAATCGGGCTTCTTCATCCATCCGGTAAGCGATCCGGCGGTGATCGCGGGGAACGGCACCGTGGGGCTCGAGATCATCGAAGACCTCGAGTTCTTCGACAGCGTGGTCGTGCCCTATGGGGGTGGAGGCCTCTCTTGCGGCGTCGCGTCCGCGATGAAGGCGAAACGCCCTGGGGTGCCCGTGTACGCGGCCGAGGTCGATACCGCGGCTCCGTTCGCGGCGTCGCTCGCGGCGAATCGAGCCTCGTCGGTCGAACGGATTCCGACGTTCGTCGACGGGATCGGGGGAAGCAGCGTTCTCGAAGAGATGTGGCCGCTCGCTCGGGATCTGCTCCGGGGATCGCTGGTCGTATCGATCGAGTCGGTCTGCGACGCAATCCGAACGCTCGCAGATCACGCGCACATCATCAGTGAAGGAGCGGGCGGCGCAGCGGTCGCGGCGGCGATGAGGCGCGCGGACGAGACGGATGAAGTCGTGGTCGCCATCGTGTCGGGCGGGAACATCGACCTCGACACGCTCACCGTGATCCTCGACGGACGCCAGCCCTAAGCAGACGCCGGCCGCCTCAATCCTCGAAGGTCCGCACTTTCTTCAGGTGAGCGAACGCGGGCTGGAGGCCGGTGTTGAGGTGCTCCTCGGCCCACGCAGCCAGTGGCGACTCGGTCTTGCCGTACGCTCCCCGCCGCGCCCGACAGACCGGAGCGTAGTCACAGAACGTGCAGTCGTCCGCATTGTCCGTCGGGACGAAATGGCCCGCGGCCAGCCCATCGAGCATGAGTTCCACGAGTTCGCCCACGGGCTCGAGCGCGTCCCTGGAGTACACGAAGGCTTGGTTCTGTCCTTTGCGTGTGGGGAAATGGTACTGACCATCGACCACGTCTCCACCGAGACGGGTCTCGGCCGCGTGCGCGTAGAGGGCGTGTTGAAGCCGACGCCCGCCGTTGAACACCACGGAGCCGTATCCGAAGGCACCTCCCGTCTTGTAGTCCACGACATGGATGCCCTCGAGATCCTGATCGACCCGATCGATCGCACCGCGCAGTTCGACCGTCCCTTCTCCCAGCGAAAGCGGCACCGATGGCTCATCCCCGACGCCGAAGGTGAACTCCAGGGCCACGTACTCCGGACCCTGTGCGCGGACCATTCGCACGAAGGACCGGACGTCGTCTCGAAGCGCGGCGACCTCCCGCGCGAACGTCCCTTCCCCCGGGATCGGCACCTCGTGACGGAGCGCCTCGATGGCCGTCCTCAGAGCATCCAGCGCCAGCACCTCGAAGGCTCGATCGGCGAACCGCACGCCCCGTGACTTCGCGTCCCGTAAGACCGCATCATAGACGCGGTGCAGCAAGGTTCCGCGGTCCCGATGGTCGAGCCACCGGTCCGGGTCCAGCTCCGGGTCGTCCGGCGGGTACGCCCGCAGAACCGAGTGGTGCAAGTAGCGCAGTGGGCAAGCGCCCAACGATTCGAGGCGACTGGCCGACACCACCGCCGATGGATCCCGACGAGGGTCGAGCACGTCCGGACGCGGCGAGATCACGCCGTGCACTGCCCCGGGTGCTCCCGTGCGCCGCTCGGTGAGGGCCGTCAAACCAGAGTCGAGGAACGGGAAGGCGCTCCTCACCGTGTCCACGCCACGCCGCATGACTTCGTCCGATCCCAGGGCGATCATCCACACGTCGTCTCGGTCCAACGAAGCGCTTCCCACCGGGGGGATCGCACTGACGACCCGCCCCATGCGGGCGTGAAGGTCGGTGAACGTCAACGAGTCGTCTCGCTCCGTAAGCCTGAGCGCCTGCAAGAGGAAGGACGACGGCGCCACCCTTCGCGCTTCCGTCGGCTGCCAGCAGCAGTAGCTCATCGTGACGGATCCGCGGAGGCGGGCGACGAGAGCAGCAAGTCGGAAGATTCGATCGCGCAGCGTCTCGGCGGAGGTCGGAAGGTCAGTGCCCAGCACCCGGCGATCGCTGTCGAGCAGCACAGGGTCCTGCCCCCCCTGGCCCGGCACCCGCTCTGCGTCGAGACCCACCAAGAAGACCGCCCGACGTCCGGTGTATCCTCCGTGCTCGAGGTCCGAGAGGTGAAGCGCTCCTCCCGCCGACGCCCACGGCGCACCCGCCCCGTCAGGATCGTCCCCGACGAGCTCCGGTCGAACTCGGATGTCGAGATGGCTGCGCAAGATCGCCACCGACGATCGGAACTCCGTTCGCCTCGTGAGCGTCGCCTCGATCCGCTCCAGGATCCTCCCGATCTCTTCCCGGGCGTATCGGTCGGGACCTCGGCCCCTCGGAACCCTCCGAAGGAACGCCCCGAGCCCCCGGGCGAGCTCGGCCGGGGACACCGGGTCACCTGCCACGCCGAGCCGATCCGGGACCGAGGGCGTGGCCTTGAGCGCCGGAAAGAGGATGGACCTGAGCGACTCGAGCTCCGCCCTGGCTCGCTCGCTGCGCCGCTCGAATCCCTCCGCGGATTCTCGCGTACGTCGCTCCATGCGATCCACCCCCGAGAGCGCCTCCCTGATCTGGGACCGGTAGCGCTGTCGGCCCCAGCCGATTCGCAGACTCCGGAAGCGGCGCGCAAGAGCGGCCGGTGCGTGCGTTCCTCGTGACCTGGGCGGACGGAGGTCACCGGCTTCCAGCAACCGGCGGACGGGATCGGCCAGAAAGCCCTCCTCGATCCAATCCAGGTATGCCTGAACGACGCGCCCCGTGCGTGTCCTGCCCACCGGCAGGCCGACCGCGTACGTCACCGGGATGCCCATCCGCACGGCGAGTGCGTGGAGTCCCGATCCGTACGCCTCCGGGTCGGCAGTCACGATTTCGACCTGGTCCCAGCTCAGCCCAGCTTTCATCACCCGGCGGAGAACTTCTCGGAGCTCCGTATCGAGCGAGGCGGCGGAAAAGAAGTCGATGGAAAGCACTTCGGCTCCCGCATCGAGTGCATCGACGGCGTGCAGACACGAGCCGGGCGACGGGTCGCCGGTCCTGCCCCACAGCGTCCCCTCCGGCGCGTCGATCCCCACGACCGGGTCGGTCTCGAGTAGCTTCGCCCCCCGGGCGCCGAGCGCCGCGACCAGCCGGCCCTCGAGGCCCCGGGTCTTGAGCCCCGGCGTGAGATGCATGGAATCGGCGTCGAGGGCCGGTGGGAGCGTCCCGCCCGCCTCCTCGAGCGCGCTCAACGCAAGCAGGAGCACAGCCGCCGGATCCGCCCTTCGGCGCTCCATGAGGAGTCGCTCATACCGCTGCAACACCCGGAGCAGAAACAGCTTCTTCTCCCACTGAGAGAAGCGCGCCTCGTCGAGATCTCGGGGGCTGACCGGCGCAAGGCGCATCGCGTTGATCGCCCCGTGAACCTTCTCGCGGAACCCGACTCCCTCGGACAGCTCGCCCAGGCCACCCCGGTCGGCGGCGAGCGCGGAGTCCAACGCCTCGTCGAGGACGGCCTGGTGGTCGAAGGTGTCGAGGACCTTGGCACCGGCCCGCTCGAGGCCCGCCTGAGCCATGCGGTGAGCCAGGCGGCTCGGAGTGGTCACCTCGAACCCGATCCACCCCGCACGCTCCAGAGACAGTCGGCGAAGAAGCTCTCGACCTGCGGCCATGTTCGGGCAGACGAGCAGTTTCCGGCCGACCGGAGTACTCTTCGCGATGCGAGCGAGAGAGTCCACGAGACGGAGACCCTCCGCAGACGGGCCCGTCACACCTTGGCGCATCGCCCTCGACGGGATGTCAGATTCACCCTCGCACGGTGGAAGCGGAATGTCTTCGGTCGAGAACCGACCCGAGTCCTGCAACATACGAAATCTGGAGTCCGACCATGAAGCTGTTCGCGACGATCGCCCTCTCCCTGGCCGCGGTCGCCGGTCTCACCACCCTCAACCGCGGGGCCCCGGCCCCGGTCGCCGAGGAGGTCACAATGCAGGAAGTGCCTGATTGGATCCACGTCGACATCGACGAAGTACGAGCTCAGCGCGCCGAGCACGGCCGCCCGTGGCAGGAGTTCATCCGAGTGCCCGACCTGTTCACCGGCCTCTACGAGATCCCGGTCGGGGGCGAGGACATGCAGTCTCCGCACGCCGACGACGAGGTCTACTACATACTCGCGGGGCGCGGCACCGCGACGGTCGGTGACGACCGGATCGAGGTGGGCCCGGGCTCCGTCCTTTACGTGGCCAAGGACAAGGACCATCGCTTCGTCGACATCACAGAGGACCTGTCGATCTTGGTGTTCTTCGCGACGGCGGGCGGCGACGGCGGCGACGGCGGCGAAGAGGAATAGCGGGCGGGGGCAGGGTCGCGGTCAGCGACCGTCCGGTCTGGCGGTTGAGGCGTGACCGGTCACGATCTGCCACCCTGCCGGGCCACGCTCGATGACGAGAGTAACCATGCCGCTGAACGCGTAGGTCGCAGAGCCCTCGCCCATGGACGTGACGAACCGCATCGCGGCAACGGCTCCGTCGTTCCCCACCGGCTTGACCACGACGCGGTCGTATTCGGTTTCCATGCGGAAGCTCCCGGAGAGCCCCGCGATAGCGGCGAGGACTGCGTCCGGCGAGTCATAACTCACGCGTCCGTCTTCAATCCACTCGAAGCGGCCATCATCGACATACATCGTCCGTAGCGCAGCGGTGTCAGGCTCATCGGCTGCCGCGCGGTAGGATTCGAGAAAGGCTTCGACCTCGCTCCGAAGCCTCGCCGAATCTTCGGGCGCCTCAGGGGCCGCGGTACAAGCGGAGGCCGCGGCGAAGACTGCAATCACGGTTTTCTTCATCACACGCCCTTGGCCCCGGGTGCGTCAGACGACGGTCCAATTGACCCACGACGTGGAGGCGGGCGCAAGTGCGCATAGCTTGCCGACACTCGGACGAGCCTGGCCTCATTTCGAGATTCCGGGCACCCGCGACGCCAGCCTGAGGAGGGACCCCGGGTCGGTGGTCATGCGGTCGCGGGCGCCTCCGAAGTCGGTGCTCGGAGCGAATCGTAATACTCGACGACGGAGCGTTTGCCGAATAGATACCAGAGCGCCAGCGCGACGAGGACGACGAAGACCATGGCTGAGATGCCCAACTCCGCGGTGGGAACGTCGGAGAGCCTTCTCGCGAGGACGAGCATGGCCGTGTCCCCGATGACGAACTCGACGAGAAGGACGGTGAGGAGCACCCGCGCGTGGCGCCGCCGCTTCCACAAGGACCAGGATGCGGAGCCTGCGGTGACGCAGGCCGTGACATAGAGGAGAAGAAAGGGAACGGTGATCGCGATGAAATCGGACCTCGGCACCGGGTCCTGACCGATCATGACCGGTCCGTCCATGACGAACACGTTGAAGAGTGCGGCGAGGCCGGCGGTCGTGCCTACGATTCCAAAGAGCCCTCCCAAGACCATGGCTACGCGCAGGAGGAAGGGCATTCGGTGACTTCTACCGTCCAAATCGATCTCTCCGACCCGGTGCCATGGAGCAGGACGGACCAATTGACTCGAGGTGCGCCGTCGGCCGCAAGGCGCCAACGATCGCCGAGACCGCTGGAGGCTTTAGGTGAGCGCCGTTCGACCCGGACGACCGAGTGGCTATCGGTGTGATCGCGCGTGGGCGCCGTGATCCTGTAGCTGAGCCTCGAACCAGGTGTGGATTGCCGCGACGAGGGTCGGATCGTGCGACTCGTATCGAATCTCGCCGCCGGCCTCGAGCTCGCGATACGTGATGGAGAGTCGATCATGGCCGGCCACGAGCTCATGGAGCCCCGCCATGTCATCCCCGTGAATCATCGCTGGATCGTGGAAGTCCCCACGAGCGAAGCGCTCCGCTTCCTCGGCAAGATGCCTTCGAATGAGCAAGACCTGCTCGGGGTCGGCGTCGTCCGATGACACGACCTGCACGCCGCCGAAGTCGGCCTTCTCGAATACGTGCGTGCTGCGCTCGAGGTCGAAGGGCATGACCTCGCTTCCGATCTCGGCCACCTCAGCCTGGCGTTGCTGAAGGTCATGGCTTCCGCACGCCGGCAGTGCCAGCAACGCAAACAAGATGCTACGGGTCGTTCTCATGGATTGCCTCGATCAATGTTCGGAGTGCGCGCTCCGCGTAGAACGGAAAGGTAGTGTTCTCTAGGCGCCGACCAGGACCCTGGCGAGCTCGCACGTGTTAGCTCTAACGCCCCGGATTCCTGCGGCGATGCACTCCCGGCATGCCGAGAACTCGAGCGTGTCGATCTGCCGGCGGAAGGGGGGCCTGATAACGACGTCGGCCGAATCGAATCGCAGAGCCGCGTGGTGAGTGTAGCAGATCTCGGTCGCCCGTACGATTGCCTCAAGGCCACTTCGAATCTCGTGAACCACGTCGGCTCGGCCGGGATGCACGGCCACTAGACAGTCATTCCCGTATTCCAGAGCTACGTCGATGGGGCAGACGTCGGTGTAGGCGCCGTCCGCCAGGAGGAAAGATCCTCGACTCTCAGGTGGGAGAACGCCGGCCAACGCGGAGCTCGCGTAGACCGCATCAAAGGCCGGGCCACTTCGGATGACCACCCTCTCCCCTGACAAGAGGTCCGTCGCCGAAACGGCAATGGGGACTCGACCCTCAGCCAGATCCGCCTCGCCCAAGAGCTGCCGAAGGGCGTCACGTCCAACCGCAACCTCCTCGCTTGACGCTCCCCACCCTCGATTCAGATCCCACATGGCCTTAGCCCTCGCTGCAACCCCTTTGATCTTCGAGCGCGGTCCTTCCCTGAACGACGGAGCGTGACCCTCCCTCGTCGGAAGGCCGATTTCGGCAAAGTCGAGTAACGCGGCATACCAGTCTCTGCGCAGGGAGTAGGCCGCCCCGATGATCGCGCCCATCGAGACGCCGACTATGGCAGATGGCCGGCTCCCGAGGCGTTCGAGGGCTCGGAGCACGCCTGCGTGGGCAAAGCCTCTGGCCCCTCCACCGCCGAGAATCAGCGTGTAGCTTCGCGCACGCCGGTCCCAGTCACCCGCACTCGCCCGGGAACCCATCGAACCGCGCCGTCCGCTCAGGGACGCTCCCATGTCTCGTTCCCCTTTTGGCCCGTGCCCAGGCAGACCGCACATGTGCGGTCGACTTTGGATTGTACTGCCCCGAGCCCACGTCCGATAACGGTCAGTTGCCGCGTGTCCGCTCGCGCCGCTCCAGCCAGTCGCGAACGGGACGGCTGTCGAGCACACCATTTTCCCGAGCCCAGCTGGACACGGTCTCTTCGAGGGCACGCTGGTCCGTCGGGCTCAACTCGGTCGACGGGCGCGGGAAGAGGCGGAGGAACTCCCAGTGTTGGGTTGCGCTCAACCAGGGGGATGTCAGGGACCCATCATCGCCTCGTGGTCGGAAGTCCCAGATATGACGTGGGTAGGGATCGTGCGAGGCCGTCACGTCGAACACCAAAGCGTCGGAGGCTCGAGTTCGCTGGAGCTGGAAGACGACGGTGTCACCGGGCGTCACCCACGCGGTCTCATCGAACGGGCGATAGGCGCATGATGGCAAGTAATCCCACGGGACGATCGTGACCCGGTCCCCGACCCGGACGTCGCGTGGGTTTGCCCGGTGAACGCCCAGAACGACGAACTGCTGGCCGGGAACGGATTGTGCGGCGAGGGTCTCGGCAGCCTCAATCGACTCGTCGGTCTCGACGAGACGGTCGCCTTCCACTCGGAAGGAGAGCCCGCGGAACTTGTCCTTCCAAAACTCCAGGTACGGATGGTCCTGCGCAGACATAGCAGGCCAGTCACCGGTCGCGAGGGCGAGTATGGCGGTTGACTCACCGCGAAGTCCCGGACCGGGGCCGATCAGGGTGCAGAAACGCGCGGACGGAGTCGCTCCACTCGCTCCTGAGATCGTAACCAGAAGGAGGATCGTACCCGCGGCGCGACGCCCGAAGTGGGCTATGGGAGATCGTCGTTCGTCATTCACGCGGCCACCTAAGTCATGTCACCCGAAAACGGCGGCACGGGTTCCCGACAGTCCGAAGCGGCCGTCGGGAACCCGCGCCAGCTACACCACGTCGCGAAGCGATGTCGCCGTATCGCTTACTTCACGAACAGCATGTCCCGGTACGTCGGCACCGGCCACAGGTCGTCCGGCACGATCCGCTCGAGGCGATCGGCCACGTCGCGCACGGCGTTCATCGCCGGGATGATATTCTCGCGCATGTGGACCGCCTTGGAGACGACGTCGTCCCCACCCAGCTCCTGGTTCTGGGCCGCGAGCACTTCGAGGGTCTCCGTGAGCCGATCAACCAGTTCATTGACCTTCGCCGCGGTCTTGAGCACCCCGTCGAGCTTCATGCCGAGCTCGTCCGCACGCTCCGCAGTGGTGAGCAGCTCGTTCAAGTACCGGGTCGCTGCGGGCAGAATCATCGTCTGCGCCATGTGCTGCGCTGTCTCGCCCTCGATGTTGACCGTCATGAAATACTGCTCGACGTAGATCTCGTAGCGTGACTCGAGCTCGCGGTGCGAGAGGACTCCGTACTTCTCGAAGAGGGCGAGGTTCTTCTCGTCCACGATCTTCGGAAGCGCGTCCATCGTGCTACCCAAGTTCAGTAAGCCACGCTTCTCGGCTTCCGCGACCCAGTCGTCCGAGTAGTTGTCACCGTTGAAGATGATGTGCTTGAACTCGTGGATCTCCGATGCGAGCAGACCGCGCAGCGCGTCGTCGAACGAAGTGCCCTTTTCGAGCTCCGCCTCGAGCTTGGTAGACAGATCGTCGATCGCCTCAGCCACGACCGTGTTCAGCACCATGGCCGGGAAGGAGACGCTCTGCGACGAACCGAGCGCCCGGAACTCCCACTTGTTGCCCGTGAACGCGAATGGCGACGTCCGGTTCCGGTCGCCGGCGTGCTTGGGGAGATTCGGCAGGACCTTCACGCCCAGTCCGAGTAGACCGGTCGGCTTGCTGCTCGTCGCCTGGCCGGACTGCTCGATCTGCTCGAAGATGTCCTGAAGCTGATCGCCGCAGAACGCGGAGATGATCGCAGGCGGCGCCTCATTGGCTCCCAGTCGGTGGTCGTTGCCCGCATGAGCCACCGCTGCACGGAGCAGGTCCTGATGGTCCGCAACGGCTTTGAGCACCGCCGAGCAGAAGAAAAGGAACTGCATGTTGTCGTGGGGAGTGTCGCCCGGCTCGAGCAGGTTCTGCTCGTCGGTGCCCAACGACCAATTGAGGTGCTTGCCGCTCCCGTTCACACCCTGGAACGGCTTCTCGTGAAGTAGGCAGACGAGTCCGTACTTACGCGCGATGCGTCGGAGCGTCGACATGACCAATTGCTGGTGGTCGGCCGCTTGGTTCGCATCCTCGAATATCGGCGCCATCTCGTACTGACCCGGCGCTACCTCGTTGTGGCGGGTCGTGATCGGGACCCCGAGGCGATAGAGCTCGAACTCGACCTCGTTCATGTACTCGAGAACGCGGGCAGGAATCGACCCGAAGTAGTGGTCGTCCATTTCCTGACCCTTCGGCGGCTTCGTGCCGAAGAGCGTGCGGCCCGACGTCTGGAGGTCGGGCCGGCGGAAGTAGAACTCCTCGTCGACGAGGAAGAACTCTTGTTCGGCGCCGCAGGTGGGCTTCACGGCCTTGGGCGGTGAACCGAACAACCGCAGTGCCCGTCGGGCCTGCTCGTCGATCGCATTCATCGAGCGAAGGAGCGGGGTCTTCTTGTCCAGCGCATCGCCGGCCCACGAAGCGAATGCGGTCGGGATGCACAGAAAGGCTCCGCCGGCGCTTTCCATGATGAACGCCGGCGAGGTCGGATCCCATGCGGTGTAGCCGCGGGCCTCGAACGTGGCGCGCAGGCCTCCCGACGGGAACGATGATGCGTCGGGCTCGCCCTGGACGAGCTCCTTTCCGCGGAACTCCGTGATGGCCCGTCCGTCCCCGGTGGGCTTCAAGAAGGAGTCGTGCTTCTCAGCGGTCGCCCCGGTGAGCGGCTGAAACCAGTGCGTATAGTGCGTCGCACCCTTCTCGAGCGCCCATTCCTTCATGGCCGCCGCCACGGCGTCAGCGACGCTCGTATCGAGCTCGGTGCCGTTTTCCACCGTGGAGAGCAGCGCCTCGTACTGCGCCGTGGGCATGCGGGACTTCATCTCGTGGAGTCCGAAGAGGTTCTCTCCGAAAACCTCCTCCAGGTTGGTGCGATGGCGCTTGGCGTTCGCCGGCGTCGAGTCGTACTTCGCTGCGGCAAGGGTATCGAAGCGGGGAATCACTCGGCTCATGGGTGGGGCGTCTCCGTGGGGGCCTGGGAAGTCTGAGCGTCGAAGCTCGTCTCGAAGACACCTCTCCTCAAGTGCCGAACCGCTCTTCTTAAAATAAATTCAGTTACGCTATTATATCTATTGTTACTGCAATAGAGGTGTGGTATCGATGCCTTTCGTCGGAAGATCCAAGGAGCTCGGCCACCTGCGATCGTTGCTCGATCGGCGCGAGCCCCAGCTCGTGCGCGTGACCGGGATCCGGGGCGGGGGTAAGTCCGCACTCCTGCGAAGGGTCGCAGCGGACTATAGGGGGGGCGTGCACGCTTGCCCCCCCCTACCCGATCCTGTGCAGCGCCGAATGCTGCTCGAGCGACTCCATTCGTGGAGCGCGGAGGGCTCACCTCCGCCGACCGGGGTGAGCGGCTGGGCCGAGATCGGCGAGCGACTCGTCGGCGCCGCGTCTTCCGAAGGGCGCCCGTTCGTGCTGGTTCTCGACGACGCCCACCGCCTCGACGAAGCGCGCGCCCGGCATCTCGAGGCGTTGGTCGGGGCGCTCGCCAGAGCTGCCGAACAGGGCTCGACCCTGCACCTGGTGCTCGTGGGTCCCGAGGGCTCCCTCGCCGAGGTCGACAACGAGCGTGCCACCGTCCCGACCACCCACCTATCCATCGGCCCGTTACCGCTACGCGCCGTCGCCGAGCTTCTTCCGGGACATACTGCTGCGAGTAAGGTGCGTGCATACGGGGTTTTTGGTGGCCTTCCGTCGGTGGTCGGTCACCTGGATCGGTCGGTCACCGTCGGGACCAACGTCCGCCGGTTGCTCATGTCACCGAACGGGCCGCTCGCCGACGTCGGTTCGCTTTGGCTGGAACGCGACGTCCAGGCGCCTTCCCGCTACTACGCGGTGATGCACACCCTCGCGGCCGGAGAAGCGGACTGGGCGACGGTGCACGCGGGCGTACCGGACCTGACCCGAAGTGGTCAAGTCGCTCCCTATCTGAAGCGGTTGGTGGAGCTCGGGCTCATCGCCGCTCGCCGATCGATCGACGCACCGCCTCGGAGCCGTTCGACACGGTACGCGATCACGGATCCGTTCTTCGCGTTCTGGTTCCGGTTCGTCTTTCTTCGACGCCTCGCTCGACCCTCCGGCAACGAGCTCGGTGACTATTACGCGCGCATGATCAGGCCGCGGGTCGACGACCATCTCGAGTCCGTCTTTCCCCTCGTCTGCAGGCAGCACATGACGTTCGACGCCATCGAGACGTTCGGCGCCAACGCCCGCGAAGGAGGGAGTCTTTGGGGCGCGGGGTACGATCTGCCGGTCGCCGGCATCCTCTCTTCCGGGGCCGCGTACTACGGTACATGCCGGTGGAGCGGAGCCGACGAGGGTGCCGATCCGCTTACCGCCATCGAACGCTCGATGCGGGAAACGCGATACGGCTTCGGACGCGAGCGCAGACTCCGCGTCGTGTTCACGGGCCGGCGCGCGCCGAGGGAGCTTCGCCGCGAGGTCGCGCGTCGCCATGATGCCCAGCTCATCGACGTCGAGGCGCTCGTCGGCTGAAGAGGCCTCAGTCCCGTGGGTCGGAGCCGCCTCGTCCGGCGACTAGACGTCCAGGTTACGGACGTACTTGGCGTTCTTCTCGATGAATTCCCGGCGTGGCTCCACATCGTCACCCATGAGTCGATCGAAGAGGTTCGAGGCGATCGCGCCGTCCTCGATCTGCACCTGTAGAATGGTGCGCGACTCCGGGTCCATCGTGGTCTTCCAGAGCTGGTCGGGGTTCATCTCGCCCAGCCCCTTGTATCGCTGGATGTGGATTCCCTTGCCACCCTCGCCCGGGACGCCACCCAAGCGCTTCACATACTCGGCCCGCTCCTGCTCGTTGTACGCGTAATACTCCTGTTTCCCCTTCCGTACCCGGTACAGCGGCGGCTGCGCGATGTAGATGAAACCGGCCTCGATGAGCTCGCGCATCTGACGAAAGAAGAAAGTCAGGAGCAGCGTCCGGATGTGTGCTCCGTCGACGTCGGCGTCGGTCATGATGACGATCTTGTGGTACCGGGTCTTCTCGATCTCGAACTCGTCCCGTATGCCCGCACCGATCGCGGTGATCATCGCGCCGATCTCGTCGTTCGACAGGATCTTGTCGATTCGGGCGCGCTCCACGTTCAGGATCTTGCCCTTCAGCGGGAGGATCGCTTGATAGCCTCGGTCGCGACCCTGCTTGGCGCTTCCGCCGGCGGAGTCACCCTCGACCAGATACAGCTCGGTTTGCGTCGGGTCGGAGATCGAACAATCCGCCAACTTCCCGGGCAACACGCCACCTTCGAGCGCGCTCTTCTTCCGCGCCAGGTCGCGCGCCTTCCGGGCCGCGTCGCGTGCGCGTGCCGCCTGGAGGGACTTCTCGATGATGACCTTTCCGGCCTTCGGGTTCTCCTCGAGGAAGATCGAGAGATGCTCGTTGACCGCCGCCTCGACCGCCCCGCGAACCTCACTGTTCCCGAGCTTGGTCTTGGTCTGCCCCTCGAACTGAGGCTCCATGACCCGCACGCTCAGCACGCACGTGAGTCCCTCCCGCACGTCGTCGCCGGAGAGCGTCTCGCCTTTCTTGAAGATGTTGTTACGCCGAGCGTAGTCGTTGATCGTTCGAGTCAGGGCTGCCTTGAGCCCTGTGAGGTGCATCCCCCCCTCGTGGGTGTTGATGTTGTTGACGAAGGTGTGGGTGTTCTCGCTGAAGCCCTGGTCGTACTGCATGGCCAGCTCGATCTCGGCCTCCGGCTTCGACGCCTCGAAGTAGCAGATCTTGTCGTGCAGAGCGCCACGCGAACCGCGTAGGAAGGTCACGTACTCCGCGATGCCGCCCTCGTATTGATAGGACTCCTCATCGCCGTCGCTGCGCTCATCTTTCAGGACGATCTCGAGGCCCTTGTTGAGGAACGCGAGCTCGCGGAGCCGGTTGGACAGGATCTCGAACGAATAGACCAGCTCGGTGAAGATCTCGGGATCGGGCTTGAACGTGACCGTCGTGCCGCCGCCGGATGCCTTCCCGCGCTCCTCGAGCTCCTTGGTCTTGATGCCCCGCTCGTATCGCTGGTGGTAGAGCTTACCGTCGCGGCGAACTTCGACCTCGAGGAAGAGCGACAGGGCGTTCACCACGCTCACGCCCACGCCGTGCAAACCGCCGGACACCTTGTACGTGTCCTTGTCGAACTTCCCGCCTGCGTGGAGCGTCGTCATGGCGAGCTCGACACCGGGGACCTTCTCGGTGGGGTGGATATCGACAGGAATACCGCGTCCGTCGTCTTCTACGGTGATCGAGTCGTCTTCGTGGATGGTGACCGTAACCCGAGTGCAGTGGCCGGCCATCGCTTCGTCGATGGAGTTGTCGACGACCTCGTAAACGAGGTGGTGGAGACCGCGCGCCGACGTCGAGCCGATGTACATGCCCGGCCGCTTCCGGACCGCCTCCAGGCCTTTGAGAACCTGGATCTGTCCCGCGGTGTAGTCGCCGCCTTCCTTCTTCTTCTTCTTCGCCATGTTCGCTCCGAAAGCGTCTCTCGCGCGAGGACCGCGCTTATGCCGTCTCCGCCAGCACGAAGACGATCTTCTCAATGGAAACGTCGTTCATTTCTTCGTTGGCCCGCTGAATAATGTCGCCTTTCAGCATGTTCAACTCCATGAGCCAGGCGCTGCTCCGAACCTCGACGATCAAGGTCGTGCCGTCCACGCTCTTGGCATGCGTGACGCGGGCCACCTGCTCGCCCACGATCCGAGGCCAGAGGTCGAGGATCTTCACCCTCTCCACGTGGTGCTGAACACCCGCTTCTTGAAGCACGTCCCCGAGGACCGCGGACATCCTCTCCAAGCCGGATCTTCGCCGATCCGAACCGTCGGCGCTCATGTCGAGATCTCACCCGCCTGGATGCGCCACCGCGGGAGCGAATCTCGCCGAAGCCTGACGTCAGCCTCTTTGGGGGCCGTGAGCACGACCTGACCCAGGTCCTCGGACTCCATGAGCTCGAGGATGCGCTCGCTGCGGCCCGGATCCAGCTCGGCGAACACGTCGTCGAGGAGCATCAAGGGTGCGCGAGTCCGACGCTCCCGAATCGTTGCGGCCTCGACCAAGCGGAGCGCAAAGGCCGCAGTGCGTCGCTGCCCCCCCGAACCGAAGTCACGAAGATCGAGCCGGGCATCTTCGTTTTCGAGCCGCAGGCGAACGTCGTCCCGATGCGGGCCGACCATTGTCACGCCCCGGCGACGTTCCGTGTCGGCCGAGTCGCGGAGCGATTCACGAAACGCGCACTCGATCTCGTCCGTGTCGGCACCCTCCGGAAACGAGACATCGGGACTGTAGGTCATGACACCCTTCGATCGCGCACTGACCCGATGGTAGTAGTCGCCAAACGCCTCCGCTTTGCCGTCGATCCAGTCCCGGCGAGCGGTCATGACCCGCGCCCCCGAACGAACGAGGGCCGGCTGCCACGCGGCAACGGTCGAGGCGGATTCCCCCGATTTCAGGGACGCATTCCTCCGCTGGAGGACCTGTCGGTACTCCTGGATCGCCGCCACGTACCCGGGGTGATTGAGAGACAAGACGATGTTGAGAAACCGCCGGCGCTCGGAAGGCCCACCGCTCACGAGCTCGATGTCGGCCGGCGAGAAGATCACAGCGGACAGCGCCCCGAGCGCGTCCGCGAGTCGTTCGACCTCCGATCCATCCACGGTCACCTTCTTTCGCTTGCCACGACGCTGGAACGCCGCGGCGAGCTCGATCGGCCCGTCCACATCGTCCTCTCGCTTGGTCGTACCGACGACCCGAAACACGTCTTCACCGAAGGTGATCAGCTGGGGGTCGCTTGCTCCTCGGAAGGATCGAAGCGTCTCGAGATAGTAGATCGCCTCCAGGAAATTCGTCTTCCCTTGGGCGTTGTCACCGATCAGGGCGATCCCCTCGGAGGGCATCTCCAGATCTTGGTTCCGCAGGTTCCGGAAGTGGCGGATCGCCAGCCGTGTCAGCCGCACGGCCCGTTGCTCGGGAGGGTCCCTGAAAACATGGTTGAATCTAACGGGATCGAGCTCCGTCGAGGGCTCCGCTCGACCGTGAACAAGCCAGGGCTCAGCGCCCGTGGAAGTCCGCCTTCCGCTTCTCCAAGAAGGCCTGCATGCCTTCGCGCATGTCTTCGGTCGATGCCAGCAATCCGAAGAGGGTGGACTCGTAGTCGAGCGCCTCGGCGGTCGACGTGTCGAGCGCCCGGTACATCGATTCGAGGGCGAGCCGGATCGCCACCGGACCTTTGGACGTGACCTTCCTCAAAAGGGCCTTCGCCTCGTCCATCAACTCTTCGGGGGCCGTAACCTTCGATACCAACCCGATCGCGTGGGCGCGCTCGGCGTCGACCATGTCACCGGTGAGGGTGAGCTCGATCGCTCGCCCGAGACCGACCAGCCGCGCGAGTCGAATCGTCCCGCCGTAGCCGGGGATGATGCCGAGCCCGACTTCGGGGAGACCGAAGCGGGCTCGGTCGCTGGCGATCCGCATGTGACACGCCAGGGCCAGCTCGCATCCCCCTCCGAGCGCGTAGCCACCGACGGCCGCCAAGACAGGCTTGGGAAACCGCTCGATCGAGCGGAAGACGTCCTGCCCGTCCCGGCTGACCCGAACTCCCGAGATCGAGTCCATCTGCGCGAGCTCACCGATGTCCGCGCCGGCCACGAACGCCTTGGTGCCCGCACCTGTAAGAAGTACACCGAGGACGTTGTCATCGTCCTGGAGGCCGGAGAAAACCTCTCCTAATTCGCGGACGACGTCGGCATTGAGCGCGTTGAGCTTGTCCTGCCGATCGATGGTTACGATGGCGAGGTCGGCGTCCCACTCGACGGTGATGAAGTTCAGGTCGGTCATTTCGTACCGTGTCTCCGGGCGTGCGTTCACGAGGTTCGGGGGCGAAAGATAGCGACCCGTACCGCGATGGAAAAACCTCGGCACACGGCTTACCTTCCGGCCTCTTCAAGCCCCCGTCGGGGCGTCAAAGCGGTAACGCACAGGAGCTCTCTCCCATGAGTCGGTCCCTCAACAAAGTCATGCTGATCGGGAACGTCGGAAACGACCCCGAGATCCGCGCCACGGGTTCCGGAGCCCGGGTCGCGAAGCTGTCGCTCGCCACGAACCGCAGCTGGACCGACCGGAACTCGGGTCAGAAGAACGAAAAGACGGAGTGGCATCGTCTCACCTTCTTCGGCCGCTTGGTCGACGTCGTCGAACAATGGGTGAAGAAAGGGGATCGTCTCTACGTCGAGGGGCGGATCGAGTACTCCCAGACCGAAGGCGAGGGCGGCACGAAGTACTGGACCGACATCGTCATCCAGGAAATGGTCATGCTCGGCTCGACGGGGTCCTCGACCGGGGGTGGATACTCGGGCACGCAAGGAGCCTCTGCAGGTGGCTATGAAGGCGACTACGGCGGTGGCAGCCCCGCACCGAGCATGACCGACCCGGACGACGACCTACCGTTCTGACGCCCCGTCGACGTGCCTTCACGCCTCCGAACCATCGAGTGAGTCGACCTCCGACTCCCACAACCCCAAGAAGTACTCCTGATATCGGTCCGGGTGCGCCCGGTAGTCCTCGACCCAAACGTCGAAGGGTGGCAACGCGACACGCTTAGAAAGCCAGTCCGTCGCGACCCGTACCATTTCCGCATAGGAGATCTCACCCTCTCCACCCTCCTCGCGGTACGCCCGATGCGCGAGCAAGTAGATCTCGTCGGGACTCATGTACACGAGAAGATCAGCGACCTGCGCCGAGCAGTAATCGTGGTACTTGGCGCGCAGGACGTTGAGTGGCTCTTCCGAGCCCTTGTGGCCTGCGTCCACGTTGATGCCCCCCACCAGGACACGAAAACGCCCCGGCTCAAACGGGTGCGAAAGGAAGCCGAAGGCTTCGGTCGCGCCAACGTTTGGGCTCGGGGCCCCAGAAACGCAAGCTTTTTCCGGTCGATCAGGGTCCGGGGGGTGTGACCTCCAAGGAAGCTTCCTCACCACCCTCGTCGTGCCGACGCAGATGGCGATAGATGGATCGACGCGTCAGACCGTACAGAACCACGCGACTCAGAAACTCGGGGTCCTTCTCCTGGACCTCCTCCGCCTGTGCGGCGATGTCACGCGGCAGCCTCACGGAGAGTTGCACGGAACGCGTTTCCCACATAGGCACACCTGACCCGACGTTGAGCGTGAAAAAGTTACGTTTTCCTGGGGGTGCCGGGGCTCTCGGCCGTAGGGGTCGAAGAGGGCGGCGGGGAGGTGCTAGCAACCTCGAATGAGAACAACGGTAAAGGCGGAATTGCCAGCGCGCAACCCCCTCCGGCAACGAAAAGCCAAATTCATATGGATTCGTAACATATTGTTACACATAGACTTACAAAATGTGACAAAAACCGAAATCCATGTGTTCCCGAAGGGTGGGTCGGCGCTCGCGAGTCTTGTGGGACATTGCGGAAGTCGAAGCAAGACACCGGCTTTCAGGGCTCGTAGAGTATCCGCAAAACCCTGCCCCTGCGACGAGGTTTTTACAAAAAAGTCGTCACGGGAGAGCCGACCGGAGAAACGCCTCCAGGGTGCCCGATTCGAAGCTCCGGAAACGATCCCGGAGCTCCGAAGCCTCGGACTCGCGGAAGATGAGCGCCGTCCGATACACCGCGTCCCCGGACTCGGCGTCCTCGAAGGCGATGAAGCCTCGCCAAACGTCGCGGTCGCGAAATCCGCGCAGACACGCGCGCCATTCGACCGAATCGCGTGCGAAAGTACGAACGTCGAACGTCGCCGGACTCGCGGGCGAAGGGACCTCGGCAGAGCCCTCGAGCGCGTCCCAGTGCTGGGCGGGAAACCGGCCTCGATCCTCGAGCCACATCTCGAAGGGCGGGAGCGGCAAGATCCGCTCGCAGTACGAAACCAGAAGCCGCATCGGATCGTCGCGGTCCGGACGCTGACCGGATTCCCTGAGTGCTCGTCGATACAAGGGGCGGATCGCCCCGACGGGAAGCAACCCGATCAATCCTCGTGCTTCCCGTCGCCGGTAGGCTTGGTACTGCATCGCGAGCTCGGCCCCCGAGATGGCCTCCGCCCGCGCGGCAGGCACGCTCAATGGATGACGTAGGAGCCGAGGATAGGCGGCTTGACCGGCACCACGTGCGTCAGCGGCTCGTGAATCTGAAGTGAGCTCAACGTCTCGCGCGCGCCGAAGGTCTC
Source organism: Gemmatimonadota bacterium (assembly GCA_029863525.1). Taxonomy (GTDB): domain Bacteria; phylum Gemmatimonadota; class Gemmatimonadetes; order Longimicrobiales; family Gaopeijiaceae; genus UBA2589. Next base: position 16,024 of record JAOTVL010000010.1, on the reverse strand, counting down.
GATGAGGCTTTCGAGCGCGGCATACCGATCGGGCTCGAATCGGGCCATCAGTGAGGCCAGGCCGCGTCGCATCCTCGCCAACGTGGCCCGTGCCTCGGCGAGCGTCGTCGGAATCGGGAGCCGGACGTGATAGGCGATGGCTTCAGCCGGCCCGCCTGGCTCCTGTCGCCGGAGGTCGGCGGCGGGAAACGCCTCGGACAGCCCGCGCTCGAGCACCGAGTCGGGCTCGTAGAACGCGGTTCTGAGTACGAGCGCGCACGCATCGTAGTCGAGGTGCACCCTGGTCAGCCGGCCGGTTCCGAGGACGATCCGAATCGACGTCCCCTCGTGCAGATCCATGTCCCGACAGATATCCCGGAAGCCGATTCGGAGAAACGTGGGCCGCGTCAGCGGACCGAAGCCGACCCGCTCCAGGACGCTCAACCCGAGCCTCCGGCTGTACGACCGAAGCTCGTCCGCTTCGCGAGTCGCGGCGGCCGCAGTGATGAGCTCACCCACATGCTCGATCGTCGGGCCGTAGACCCAGTCGAGGACGACCAGCTCGGTGCTGAGGTCTAGCACCTTCACTGTTCCACTGCCCAGATCCACGACCTCCGATGTCGCCGCATAGCGTCCTTCGATCACCAGAGCCAGCCCGATGTCCTCGATGCGACCGCCCGGCGTATCCATCTCGTGCATGTCGCGATACTGCACGACCGCGCGGGTCAAAGGCAGCTCGCAGATCCCGGGCACATCGGCCATGGCTTCGGGACGGGTCGCGACGGTCGGATTCAGATGCATCGGAAGCTCTCCGGCGTGGGAACGAAGTACTGGCCTTCGTTGCCAAGAGCGCCCCGACCCTGGGATCGGCGACGCTCCACGAATGTGCTCGTGCCCGTCCGATCGCGATCGGCCCGGTATGTGAGGATCCCCACGTTAACAATCTGCTCACGGCGAGGGCAAGAAGATCCGTACCGTCCCCACCCGGATCGTCTTGCAACGCCTTCACGCCCCATTCATCTTCCCAGGTCCTCGGTGACCCGATTCCGGATTCGACCACACCCGTGCACGCCCAACCATGAGCATCCACGGTGAACGTCGCCGATCTGTGGGTTTCCTCGAGAGGGGAGAACAGAGCTGGGCCTGCTTCCTCGTCACCTTCGTCGGCGAGGATGCCTCGTGGCACGGCTACTTTTCGTTTCGCCCCAGCCACAGTGAGCTCCGCGACGACGAGGTCCGCACGACGAACATCTTCGTCGAGCGCACGGAGTCCGAGATTCACCTGAAAGCGCGCAGCCTTGGGCGCCCGCTCCTCCAGGGCCTGCTCGACTCCGCCATCCACACCGACGCGAAGCAGAACGGAACGCGCGATCACCTACGTGGCCGGTTCCGTTCACTCCTCAAGCAAAACTCGGTCGATATCGCCGGTGAATGGACGGGCGAAAAGGGCCCGATTCCTAACGACGGGGAAGCCGATCGACTGCGCTCCCTGTACGAGTCGTACCGGCTCGACCAGGTCTCGCATTTCATCTGCCTCGTGGACCCGAGGGACTTCGAGTCCGCGGTGGACGACATCCTCGCGGGAGAGCGGATAGATTTCAGAACGAAAGACCGGGTCCAGTTCGCTCGCATGGTCGTCGATCATATCGAGGCACTCCTTCCGCTACCCGATTTCGACACCTGGGCGCAGGACTTCCTCAGCAACCCCGAGGCGTACCGTCTCTACGCGCATACCCTCCATCGCGAGGGGCGCCTTCCCTGACGCATTCGCGCCGTTGCCACGAACCAGGGGCGCATTTAGCTTTCCAAGCTCAACAGTCGGGTTTTTCCAAAGGATGTGATCGTCTTGGAAGTCGTCGTTCAGGACAACGAGAGCTTGGACCGCGCCCTGCGTCGCTTCAAGCGGAAGGTGCAGCGCTCCGGTCTCTATTCCGAGCTCCGGAAGCGCCGGTACTACGAGAAGCCGAGCGCGCAGCGCAAACGCAAGCGCGAAGCCGCGATTCGGCGCGAGCGTCGGCGTCAACGCCGGAAGCGTACCTGACGGACCGATGGTCCAAGACGGTCCTCCCCCGCGGAGGGCCGTTTTTTTTTGTCAGGCGGTCTTCCGCTCGAAGAGCTCGTCGAGCGACGACCAGGATTCGAGCAGCTCGGGCGTCAGGTGTGACCACGCGAAGGTGATCAGCAACCGATTCCAGCCGCGTAGTGATCGGACCTCCGTAGGGGTCATCTGCACCACGTTCCACATCATGCGACACATGTTGCCGGCCGACGTGAATCCAAGACGACTCGCGGCCTCGGCGACGGTCACCGATCGATCCGACAGCACATGGGACACGGCCATGATACGGAACCACCGTCCGTAGGTCGAAGGCGTCGAAAGACCTCGTCGCCGGAAACGAGCCTTCAGCGCTCCTCTCGACGTGCCACACGCCTGTGCGAGCGGGTGGAGGCTGGTGTAGTGACTGGGGAACTCGAGAATCCGGCGACCGAAAGCGCGCAGAGGAGCGGGAAGTCGGCGACCCGCCGCCCTCGTCAGGTCGGCAAAGGCAGTGTCGACCCAATTCCGATCCGCCAGCGTGGCATCGATGGTCGCTCCGACCCGATCCGCCAGGTAGTCCAAGCGGGTCGACGGAAGGGCCACGGCTCTCCGCTCCACTTCCCATCGGGCCAGGATGGCCCCGCTGATCTGGAAGAGGCGCACGCCGCTAGGCACCGTAGGCCACGTGTGTCGGTCGTCCCTCACGACCAAGCGGGGGAAGCCTCGCTCGATCGCCTCGACCGCGAGCGCGCTGTCCACGACCACGTCCTCCTCCGGCGGAGCGACACGAAGGACCGCACGCTTCAGGTAGGAGTCGGAGACTTGGACGACGATCATGTGGCAGCGGCTCCGGGTTGGTCTCCTTCCAATGTGGCAAGGTGAACCCGAACGCGCCAACCGGTCTCCGAACGCTGAAAACGCGCCCCCCGCGGAGCCGAACCGCGCGCAGTGCGAACGGATTCAAATCGGCATCGGGACAGGATCATCGCCCGACCAGTCGTAGAACCCCTTCCCCGTCTTCCGACCATATCGACCCAGGGAGACGATCCGCTTGAGAAGGGGGGGCGGAGCGTACCGCTCCTCGCGGTACTCCTCGTACATGATCTCGGAGATCTTGTAGAGCGTGTCGATGCCTACGAAGTCGCAAAGCGTGAAGGGCCCCATCGGGTAGCCGCAACCGAGCATCATTCCGGTGTCGATGTCCGCAACACTCGCCACTCCCCGCTCGAGCTGACGAATCGCGTCGAGCATGTACGGCACCAGGAGGAGGTTCACCACGAACCCCGAGTTATCCTTGGCCGCGATGGGCGTCTTGCCGAGCGCCTTTGAGAACGCGAAGGCGCGATCGAATGTCTCGTCGCTCGTGGCGATGGTGCGAACCACCTCGACGAGTTTCATGACTGGGACCGGATTGAAGAAGTGCAGGCCTACGAAGCGCTCTGGCCGCGACGTGGCCGCGGCCATGTCCGTAATCGTCAGCGAGCTGGTGTTCGACGCGAAGATCGTGCCTTCACCGCACAGACCGTCCAGCTCTTCGAAGAGGGTGTTCTTGGCCTTCAGTTCCTCGACGATGGCCTCGATCACCAGATCACAATCCGCCAGATCGGCCACCTTCGTCGTAAACGACAGGCGCTCCCAGGCCGCGTCCCGATCCTCAGCCGTGAGTTTCTCCTTGTCCACAGCGCGATCCATGGACTTGCGGATGCGCTTCTTACCCGCTTCGAGGGCACCCTCGTCCACCTCCCGCACCCGCACTGCAAGGCCGCTCTTGGCAGCGATCTCGGCGATGCCACTACCCATGAGCCCGCATCCGACGACACCTACCTTTTCGATCTGCAAAACTTTCTCTCCCTTCGGGTTGATTCGTTCCTGTCGACCCTTACCGGGCCGAATCGCTCACTCATCGTCGTCGTGCCGGGTCAGGTCCCGCGCGACGCCGTGGAAGTTTCGCTTCACCCATCGCCGCCACGACGAGGGTGGCGGTTCGAGCGAACGACCCACCTCCAGGTCGTCGAGGACACCCTCCACCTCGTTGCGGACCTCCAGGACCTTCTTCTTGTGCGTGACGGCGACGGCACTACCGATCCCCGTCCAGACGACTGCGCCGGCGAATACACCCGCACCGACCGCCAAAGCAAGGGGTGCGGCCGCGGCCACCAGCATGCCACTGATCATACCCACGGCCCCGGCCGCCACACCTCCGCCGAACACCGCACCGGCCACGTTCTCACTCCGCGTGCCGGGGTCCACGAAAAGCTCTACCAACGTGCTTTGATCGTCGACCCTCTCCAGCCGGACCTCCACGGACTTCGCGGAGGCGACGTAGTACTTCCTCGAAGAGAAACTGGCCGCCCGGGCCAGCTGCGAGGCCCAGTCCAGCGCCGGCCGGTATTGGAGGTGGTCCCGACTCCTCCGAACAGTCTGGAGCAGCTGGGTCGCCACGAGGAAGTCGTCGATGATCGTCCGGAGTCCGTCCGGGGTACCGGGCACGATCCGTGACGCGGTGATCGACGCCGGCCCGAACGTCCGATCGAGAAACCCCGCGTGTTCTTGTCCCGAGCGCACCTCTGCCAGGGCCCTCCGCACATGCCCCTCGGGAAGGCCCACCTCGCCCGCGATGCGGAAGAGCTCCACTTCTGACAGAGCGCCCTCGGAGCCATCCGGATCGGCTTCGGCGAGCTCCGCGGCGCGGCGGATTACGGCGTCGAACTGCCGCCGCGTCAGGCTTCGGCTTCGGCCGTCATCCATGGTGCCCGCCCAGCCGGGGACTCAGAGCGCTTCGACGACCACAGCGCCGCCCTGTCCGCCACCGATGCACGCCGAGCCCAGACCGAACTTCGCGCCGCGACGCTTCAGCTCGTGGAGCAGGTGAATCGTAATCCGGGCACCAGAGGCGGCGAGCGGATGAGTGATGGCGATGGCGCCGCCGTTGACGTTGGTCCGAGCCGGGTCCAAGCCCAGCTCCTTCTCGACGGACTTGTATTGGGGCGCGAACGCCTCGTTGACCTCGACGAGGTCCATGTCCTCGAGTGACATTCCTGCTTTCTCGAGCGCGAGCCTCGCTGCAGGTGCGGGACCGATTCCCATGACCTGGGGCTCGACGCCGACGAAGCCCCACGACACGATGCGACCGAGTGGCTTCAGCCCTTCCGCCGCGGCCCACTCGGCGCTCGCGAGGACCGCGCACGCGGCGCCATCTCCGATCCCACTCGCGTTCCCGGCGGTCACCAGACCGTCCTTCTTGAAGTAGGGACGCAGAGCCCCGAGCGCTTCCATCGACGTGTCGGGGCGCATGTGCTCGTCCGCCGCGTACCTCGTGTCGCCCTTTCGTGACTCGATCACGACCTCGGCGATCTCGGCGTCGAAGTGCCCGGCGTCCCAGGCTGCCTTTGCACGCTGCTGAGAGGCGACCGCGACCTGGTCGGCCTCCTCACGCGTCACTTCATAACGGGAGGCGAGCTCCTCCGCGGTCTGCGCCATCGTCAGGTCGCAGTTGGTGTCGAGGAGCGCCTCCCACAATAGATCCTCGAACTGCTCCCCCGCCGGCCCGAGGCGCAACTGCCGACCCCACCGCGCTCCCCGCACGACGTGCGGTGCCTGACTCATCGACTCCGTTCCGCCGGCCAGACAGACGTTCGCCTCGCCGAGGACGATCTCCTTCGCTCCTTGGACAATGGCCTCGAAGCCCGAGCCGCACAGACGGTTCAGGGTCAACGCCGGCTTCTCTTGGGGTACGTCGGCGCGGAGCGCCACGTGGCGGGCCAGGTAGATCGCGTCCGACGACGTCTGCAGCGCATTGCCGACAAAAGTGTGGTCGACCCGATCGGCCGTGATGCCGGCTGCATCGATCGCGGCCCGGCTGGCGATGACGCCGAGATCGGTCGCGGTGAAGTCCTTGAGAGATCCACCGAAGGTGCCGAAACCGGTGCGCTTGCCTGAGAGGACGACGACGTCCCGTGCGTGGCCCTGCGTTGCCATGAAGCCTCGTTCGAAGAGTGATCCGTAGGGTCGGGCGTTCAGCTACCCCCTTCGCCCGGTCGCGGTTCACGCGCACGATTCCCCTCGTTCGGGGGGAAATCCTCACGGCCCATGATCTCCCGGACGAGCCAGAGGTGCCTCCGGTTGTGCGTCAGCAGTAGCTCGAAGCCGGTTCCGAGGGAGAAGCGCAGAGGGCGGAAGAACGGTGAGCTGAAGCGGACGCGTCCGAGGTCGAGTCCACGCGCCGCATCGATGAGGTCCGCCAGTCGGAGCTGGAGCGCCTCGAAGGTGCGCCGCGCCTCGTCTCCGCCCAGGGCAGGGTCGGGTACCATCGATCGGAACGTCGCCACGCGTCGCTTCGGAGGCGGCTCGAGCATCGCGACGAACCGGGTCGTGACCCACGGATGCCGATACGGGCCCACACCGAGCGGTCCGCCTTTCCGTCGGGCGTCGGCGATCGTCCTCTCGATCGCTCCAAGGTAGCCCTCGTTGACGATCCCCAAATGCGCCAAGTGTCCGGCAATCGACCAGCGTGTCGGATCTGGCCGCCAGGTCAAGGCCCCGTTCGGTACCGAAGAGAAGATCTCGTCGATCGCCGCTCGTTGGCGTTCGACCTCCCTGCCCAGCGCGTCGAGATCGCCGACGACACGTGGGATCATCGGGTCAGACGAACTCCTTCTCGGGTGGTTTGTCCAAGTGCTGCAGGAACGCCTGCTTGTTGTTGCACCTCATGTAGGCCTCTTCCGGCGTGATCCGCCCGGACATGAGGAATTCGAGGATGTGCTGATCCAAGAGCTGCATCCCGTCCTTCTTCCCGGTCTGAATGATCGACGGAATCTGATGAATCTTGCCCTCCCGGATGAGGTTTCCGATGGCGGACGTGCCGATCATGATCTCCATCGCGGCCATTCGGCTCTTTCCGTCCTTCGCACGAAGCAGCACCTGGGCGACGACCCCCTTGAGGCTCTCCGCGAGCATCGAGCGAATCTGCTCCTGCTCGTCGGCCGGAAACACGTCGATGATCCGGTCCACCGTCTTCGGCGCCGAGTTCGTGTGCAGGGTTCCGAAAACGAGGTGCCCAGTCTCCGCCGCGGTGATGCCGAGCTCGATCGTCTCTCGGTCCCGCATTTCCCCGACCAGGATGACGTCGGGGTCCTCGCGAAGCGCGGCTCGGAGCGCGTTGGCGAAGCTCCTCGTGTTGGTCCGGATCTCACGCTGGTTGACCAACGCCTTCTTGTTCTCGTGAACGAACTCGATCGGGTCCTCGATGGTGAGGATGTGGTCGGCACGCGTCGAGTTGATCAGGTCCGTCATGGCAGCCAGAGTGGTGCTCTTGCCGGACCCCGTGGGACCCGTGACCAGGACGAGTCCCTTGGTGAGCATGCAGAGTCGGCGTACCGCGTCGGGAAAGCCTAGATCGTCGGCCGTCAGGATCTTCTCGGGGATCGTCCTCATGACGGCGGCGAGCCCCTTCCGCTGCCAGAACACGTTCACGCGGAATCTGGCCAATCCTTCGACCTCGTAGGCGAAGTCATAATCGAGCTTGTCGGCGAACGTGATGCGCCACTCCTCCTCCATGATCTCGTAGACGAGCGCCTCCATGTCTTCATTGGAGAGCTCGCGAAACTTGATCCTCTGGAGGTGCCCGTGGACCCGCATGATGGGTGGAGACCCCACCGTGAGGTGCAGGTCCGAGCCACCTTGTTGCACGAGGACCTTCAGGAATTGATCGATCTGCGCCATCTAGGCTCTCCCAGGGGTGTGAATCCAACTCATGTTCGGGTTCTTCCACTCCGTCATTCGGTCAGCGATTCGAGCGACCAGCGCAGCTCACGACCATCCCCTCGCTCGATGTGCAGACGCCACCGTACGCCGGCCTGTCTGGCCGGCTCGAGGTCCGCGTCGGACCACAGCAAGAAGGCCACCGACGCGACGTCCAGCGCGCTCGAAGCCCACGCGCTGTCCCCGCTGGAGAGATCCACGGTGACGACGTCGAACCGGAACGCTCGCAGCGCCTCGATCTCTCGCTCCCACGTACTCGGGTCCGGTGGAAGCGTCACGCTGAACGTTCCGGTGCCGGCCGGCTCCTCGCGAGCGGAGAGGTAGATGCCCCGGGCCAGGGGTTCGAGGGTGAGCGCAGGCAGATGGGGCAGGATCTCATGCCCCAGCTGCGGGGGATCGGTCGTGACCGCGAACCGGGCCGTGCCGGTGCGGGCCAGGATCCTGATCTCGGAGACGATTCCCTCCGGCGGCGGGGTGAAGCGTTCCTCGAGTGCCGGCTGGAGGTCCCGGGCAACGAACAGATACTCACATCCGGACTCGTCCGTGAGGCACTCCACGCCGACAGGGGCGACATCTCCCGATCTGGACACCCCCGCATCCCACCCGAATCGGCGGCTGTCGGTAGCGACCTGGCTCGGCGGCGGCACGAGCACCTCCTCGAGCGTGGACAGCCAGTTCCCGTCCAGGGGGCGGCGATGGATGCCCCCACCTTCGTCCCACCAGGCGTGCGCACGTGCCCCACGAACCGAAATGCCCCACCGCGGAGCCTCTGCGTCGAAGATCAACTCCAGCGTGTTCTCGAGGGACAGCGGTGCGGTCTCCTCGTCCTGCAAGGCAGCAGCGCGAGCGAACACCTGACGGATCACTTCTCGGATCGCATTCGGCGACGCCAGGGCAAGCTCGATGTCCAGATCGGTCTTCTTCTGAAGCTCACCGATGGGACCTTCCTTGAGCGGCGAGTCGACGACGACCTGGAGCGTGGAGTCGGTCTTCACGATTGGGAGCACCAGGTGGGTGAGCGCCCACTCCGGGGAGACCAGGGACGCGGCCTCCAGATCGACGGCCTCCGCCTCCGGGAAGACGTATGGAAGGTCGAACTGAGACGCGAGGCCCCATTCGAGCTCTTCTTCGGACACGAGGCCGCACGCGACCAGCGCCTCTCCGAAGTAGCCCCCATGTTCACGCTGATAGTCGAGCGCGGTCGTGATGTCGTCCTCGGAGATCCTACCGAGGCCCATCAGGATCGCACCGATCGTCTTCTTTTCACTCATGCGGCGCTGACCGTGGGTTCAATGGATTCAATCTCCGTGGGCGTAGGAAGTCTCGAGGTGCTTTACGATCCACGAGCCCACATCTCCCGTCGAGGCTTCCCCGCCGAGGTCGGGGGTCGTGCAGCCCGCCCGAAAAGAGGCGACCGCGGAGCGTTCCACCCGTTCCCCGGCCTCGGCGTGTCCCAGGTGGTCGAGAAGCAGCCCCACGCAACGAATCGCGCCCAAAGGGTTCGCCCGTTCGGTGCCCGCGATGTCGGGGGCCGAACCGTGCACCGGCTCGAAGAGCGCGTGCCGGCCCGGGTGGATGTTCGCGGACGGTGCCAAGCCGAGACCACCCGTGACCTCGGCGGCCAGATCGCTGATGATGTCGCCGAACAGGTTGGATGCGACGATGACCTCGTAGCGGCCGGGGCGCCGAACGAGGTCCATGGCCATGGCGTCAACGTACATCCCGTCCCGGTCGATATCGGGGTACTCGGAGCCGACCTCTTCGAAGACCCTCCTCCACAACCCGCCGACGAACCGTTGCACGTTCGCTTTGTCAACGAGGGTCACCCGCGAGCGACCGCGGGACTCGGCGAACGCGAAGGCGGCCCGGATGATCCGCTCCACTCCTTTGCGCGTGGCGATGTTCTCCTCGAGCGAGACCTCGTCGGGCGTGCCGGTCTTGAAGCTTCCACCCATGCCCGTGTAGGCTCCCTCGGTGTTCTCCCGAAAGATGTCGAGGCGCAACTCGGCCGGGGGTGACCCGAGGGGCGAGAGATCGGGTGACAGCAGCGCGCACGGTCGGTAGTTCACATAGAGATCGAGCTTGAACCGCATCCCGAGAAGGATGTCCTTCGCGTGCTGGTTGGTCGGCACTCGTGGATCACCGAGCGCGCCCAAGAGGATCGCGTCGTAGTCGTCCGAGAGAGCCTGAAACTCGGCGTCCGTGATCGAGACGCCTTCACGCAGGAACCGCTCCGCGCCCAGGTCCCAGTCGTCGAGTGTCAGGTCGAGCGACTCGGCGGTCGCCACGACTTCGAGGACCCGGCGTGCCTCCCGCACGACCTCGAGTCCTATTCCGTCTCCCGGTATGAGCGCAATCCGAGCCATGCGGCGGGTGTGAGGGGAACGTGCGCACGCCTGGGGAGCGTGCAGCGGAGGTTAGACAAATCACGAGGGTCACGCCAGACGGGAGCGACTCCCATCGAGGGTCATCGAGGCGGGTCCTCGACGACGATCTCCCCCCATCCCGGACCGCGGTTGCCGGACAGCCCGTAGGGGTATCGACCGACCGGTGCCCCCGCGAACGAAACGACGAACCTCGCATCCTCCTCGACCAAGGGAGGAGAGGCGTCCTGTCCGGTCCGGACCAGGAAGGCACGAGCAGCTCCGCCGAGACTGTCGAGGTAGAATCCGACCTCGTGAACGAAGTGGTCCGCCGAGACGAACTGCACCCAATCGCCGGGTCGTACAGTGACCGTGCGTGGAATCGGGCGTTCCTCGGTCCCGGCCTCCACCCGTACGGTATGCACCCGGTCCTCGACCGTCAGGCCGAGTTGTACTTGTAGGACTTCGTCCGGGATCAGCTCCGAATCGGGCTGCTCGCATCCAACGATGCCGAGCGCGGAGCACATGATGACCGCGATCCGGACCGCCGCCCCACGCGGCCCGGCGTGAGCGACGGGAGAGACGTCAGTCACGGACCTCGGTTCCGCACGCAATGCAGAAGCGCCAACCGGCTTCGACCTCCTCGCCGCACGCAGGACACGGGATCAGCGTCACGTCCGTCCCGCAGTAGGGACAGAAGTTGAGGTTGTCGCGATCCGGAAGGTCTGCCCTACACCACACGCACGCCCCTTCGCCGGGACCGGCCTCGTCGGGCACCTCGGCCTGCGCCTCGACGTACTCCGGCTCGAGTGGAGGGCGGGCCGAGCCGCGCAGCGTAGGGTCGGATTCCTCCGCGCTCGCCGATTCATCGTCGGTGGGCGCGGCCTCGTCGCCCGGATCCTGCCCCACTTCGACGAATTCGACGGGCTCATTGGCCATGTCGCTGGCTCCGTTGGCGGCGGCGAGGAGGTCCGCCGGCCCCGGGGCATCGGAGAAGATGTCCGCATTCGCGGGCTCGACGCCAAGGTCCGAGGCTGTGGCCTGACCCTCGGCCGGCGCGAGGTCCGTGATGGTCAGCGGGTCCTCCGCTTCGAGCTCTTCGACGAGGTCAGGGAGTTGATCGAGAGCCTCCGCAGAGAGATCCAGGTAGGCCTGGTTGAGACGGACATCGACAGCCGCGAATTCGCGGTAGACGCCCGTGTTCGGATTCGGGCCGTCGAGCTCGGCCTGCAGGCCCCGCAGCGCCGGTTCCGAGTCGAGAATGAGGTAGCCACCCTCCCCCGCGAGCAACCGGATGAGGGCGTCTTCGTAGTCGCCGTTCATCTCCACCCCGATGCGGTCGCGATGAGAACCGTAAGGCACGAGGTTCTGGTAGATCTCGGCTACGGTGAACGGCTGGGTCAAGTATTCCGGCCGCTGGGTCTGAATCTCCTCGATGAGTGCTCGGTGAAAGCGCTCGAGTGTCTGGTCGGACATCGATCCTATTCCTCCAATTCCAGGCGGATCAGTCCCTGATCCACGGCGGACCGAAGGAACGTCTCCGGATCGGTGAACGGGATCTCGACGCCCGCCTGCTCGTGCCAGCGCTCCGCCATGCGCCGCATGTACTCGGAGACGCTCTCGTGCATGAAGCCCGCCTGATCGCGCATCTGCCGCACGATCTCGTGCCAGTCGCCGCGAAGCAAGTGTCCGTCGGCCGTGCGGATCACGCGATCGATCCCGTCCTCCCCTTCGCGGGCTCGCTCGAAGAGCTCCAGCTGACTCGGGTCGAAGTACGTGGCGGGATCCGCCGCGCCCATTCTCGCCTCGACGTCGGCGAGGAGTCTGTCGATGGGGTCGTCGAGATCCTCGAGGTCCCGTAGCCGCGTCTCCCATGGGGAGAGCCGGGCATCCCCGGAATCCATGTGCCAGAGCGTTCGCTTCAACTCCATGAGCCGCCACACCGCCAGCGGATCCCAGTGCTCTTGAGGCGGTACCCTCTCCAGCTCCCGGAGCGCGCCCTCCCAATCTCCACGGTCGTAGAGAAGATGACCCAGGTAGACCCGCGCCTCGTACAGGTCGGCGTCTAGCCGGAGCGCGCGCCGAATCTGGCGCCCGGCCCCCACGTCGTCCCCCAGGCGGTGCAAGGCGTAACCGAGCGACGCGGCCGCCTCGGCGCTGTCTGGTCGGCCCGCCGCGGCCTTCGCGAAGATGTCTCGACACTCCCCGTACATCGCTGCCCGATAGAGCGCCCGACCCATCGTGAGCATGAGTTCGATATCATCGTCGAACCCCATCTCGGCCACTTCGTTGAACCGCCTCAGGGCCTCGTCACGCTCGCCGAAGCGGAGAAGCGTCTCCCCAAGGCCCACGAGTGCGTCTTCATGACCGGGATCGAGGACCACCGCGCGCTCGAAAGCATGACGCGCCCAGGCATACTCCTCGCGTGCCAACCGGGCGTATCCGAGTCCGACGTAGAGTTCTACGGCGTTGGGATAAAGAGAGAGCCCCTCTTTGAGCATCTCGAGGGCCCCATCGTAGTCGCCGTCGTTGTAGAGCTTGTGCGCCTGCTCGTCGTATTCCTCTGAACTGAGGAACCCTTCGGGCATTTAGTGAGGCCCCCGGCCGGACACTGTGGGTCGATGTCCACAAGCTAATGCACCACTACCTGCGGTACCAGACACTTCTCTACGCCTTGGCGTAGGCGACCCCGCAGTCCGGGCACACCAAATCCTTCCCGGCGCGGGTGAGCTTGCGGGAGCGGCCATGCCGGGGGCAATGCGGATCTCCCCCGACGTCGAGTACCTCGCGTACTTTCTTTCGCTCCGTCCGGGTCGCCTTCGGGATGATGATCTGGTACCAAAGCGACGAGACGTTGCACTCGAAGATCGCGGTCGCCGAGCCATCGCCATTGCCGCGTACCCCGAGAAGCATGAGGAAGCCGCCGTTCGGCGACTCGACCTGCTGGCCAGCGTAGTACTGCTGCAGCTGCTGCTTCGGATTGTCCAGCTGCAATGCGTCACCCAAGTCCCTGCCCCCCTGTTCGACGAACCACGTTCGGTCGATCTCGCGGCGGTGCGTAGCCCCAAACCGGATTTTTTGGAAAAAAAGTGGGCGGAAGTATAGAAGAGGTGGCCGATTCGCGCTACCCGTCTCCCGCTCTCCGTCGCGCGAGGCGACGCCACCCACTCACGAGGCACGAAAAGGGGGTCAGCGCCCATGGCGCCGACCCCCTTTTTCGCCCGCTGCGAAGGCGGTCAGCTGACCGCGACGTCCTCCACTACCTCTTCCCCCGACTTCGCGGTGGTCGCGCCGTGCGCGATGGCCGGCTTGCAGAATCGGATACCGATCTCGTGCAGGTTCTTCAGATCCGCATCCGACAAATCGGGATACCGCTCCCCGATGTAGTCGATTGTCTCGTCCATCCAATGGCGCTGGTCATCTTCCTCCGCCTGAAGTACACCACAGCGGTGGACGTGACTGAATAGCTCGTCCCGCGCCCGATCCAAGAGTTTTTCGTGCGACAAGTCACCCTCCAATCATGTTAGTCACTAGAAAGCGCGCCTTCAGCACGCTGGATCCTGCTCTTAGCTTCAGCGACATAAGCTAACCTTCAAACGAAGACAGATAAACTGGAGCGTTCTTGTTACAGAACGACGGTCCGGACGCGGTCGAGCTCGAGGTGTTCCGACATCTCTTCACCGCCCTCGCCGAGGAGATGGGGGCGGCACTGAAGCGGGCCTCGTTCTCACCCAACATCAAGGAACGCCGAGACTACTCGTGCGCCCTCTTCAACCCCGACGCGGAGGCGGTCTCGCTCGGGGATCACATGCCGGTTCACCTGGGCGCCATGCCGATGAGTGTCGAGGCTGCTCTCTCGGAGCTGGGGACGCTCCTTCCGGGCGACGTCGTTTGCTTGAACGACCCCTTCCGGGGGGGGACGCACCTTCCCGACATCACGCTGATCTCTCCCGTCTACGACCGCACCGACCGACTCCTCGGACACGTGGCGTCCCGCGCGCATCACAGCGACGTAGGCGGCTCGACTCCCGGCTCGATGCCGCTCGCGAGCGAGATCTTCGAAGAGGGCCTTAGGATTCCCCCGGTTCGACTCTTCCGGGAGGGCGTTCGAAACGACGACCTGTGGACGACCGTCCTGGCCAACGTCCGAACGCCGGTCGAACGTGCCGGAGACCTCGACGCACAGCTCGCCGCCCTGCACACGGGCTCGACCCGACTCCTGGAGATCGTCGACCGGCGCGGCACCGATGCCACGCTTTCCGCGATGGCCGCTCTCATTCGGTACGCCGACCGACTCGTCGCGGCAGGGCTCGCGGCGATCCCCGACGGTCGGCACGTCGGCGAGGACGTGATCGAGGACGACGGCTTCGGGTCGGGTCCCCTGCCAATCAAAGCCACCCTCGACTTCTCGGGCTCGGGCGTGACCATCGATTTCGAGGGAACGTCGCCCCAAGTGGTCGGAGGCGTGAACGCGGTGGCCGCCATCACCTCGTCCGCGACGCGATACGTCGTTCGGTGTGTCGTCGAGGCGCTGCTCGGTGAACCCCTTCCCGCTGGGGGAGGCTCGATGTCGGCCGTCCGGCTCGTCCTACCAGATCGGAGCCTCGTGAACGCGTCCCTACCCGCATCGGTCGCAGCCGGCAACGTAGAAACGAGCCAGCGCATTACCGACGTGCTCTTTCGCGCATTCGCGTCGGCACTTCCCGACCTGATGCCTGCACTCTCGCAGGGCACGATGAACAACACCACCGTCGGCGGCATCGATCCGCGGACGGGCGCTTCGTTCGCGTATTACGAGACGGTGGGCGGAGGCATGGGCGCCGGTCCCCGGGGTGACGGCCTCAGCGGCGTCCACGTCCACATGTCGAACTCGCTGAACACGCCGATCGAGGCGCTCGAACACGCGTACCCGTTCAGGATCACACGCTACGGCATCCGTCGCGGTTCGGGAGGCGCCGGCCGCCACCGCGGTGGCGACGGGCTCCGTCGTGACCTGCAGGTGCTGGGCCCGGCGCGTGTAGCGCTGCTCTGCGAACGACGCCTGCGCGGTCCGGCAGGCGCACGTGGTGGTGAGGACGGCGCGGTCGGCGAGAACGTCCTGATCAGGGCGGGGGTAGAGGAACCGCTTCCGGGAAAAGTCACGTTTCGAGCCGAAGCAGGAGACGTCGTCAGCATCCGATCCCCGGGGGGAGGCGGATGGGGCACCCCGTCGTCCCGCCCACGATGATCTTCCGTTCCTTCCAAGACTGACCCGCATGCACCTCCGTTTCTCCGCCGTCTGTGACGACGCAAGACAAACTCCGACGGGCCGCATCGACGTCCACGGGGTCTACCACGATCTCGCCGCGCCCGGATTTCCCGCCAAGCAGGAACGTCTCGTCGTCGTCCTCGTGCTCGAGTGGGACCGAGGGGACCACGGTCGCTACCTCTTCAAGGCCGACCTCGAGGACGACCTGGGCAACGTGTCTTTGACCGTCGAAGGTGAGACCGAGGTGCATCAGTCTCCTCCGGATCAACCTCCGGCCCGAAGCCCTCTCATCATGCCGATCGAGGAGGTGATCTTCCCGCACGCCGGCCAGTACACCTTCCGTGTGAAGGTGAAGGGAACGACGCTCGAAGGCCCGGGCATCTACCTCATGGAAGCCGCGGAGGGCCAGGCGTCAGCCTGATGTCCGAGCAGTCGGAGGCGGACCGAGCCTCGCGCGAGCGAACCCCGGAGGGCTATCAAGAGGTGCGTCGGCCGACGAGCCGAGCAGTCGTACTCGACGTTGCCGCTTCGTGGGCCCGCGAAGTGTTGACGTCGCACGGTACCCTCCAGAATTGGGCCGCTGCACGACCGGAGGGCGAAGTCTTCGCAGGGAGAGGACGCGTCTACTCGGTCGCT
>JAOTVL010000211.1 GCA_029863525.1 Gemmatimonadota bacterium | reverse complement strand
GCCGTTGTGGGCCAGCGCGAGGTTTCCCCGGGCGTACTTCGCCGTGACGGGCTGCACGTTGGCCAGGTCTCCGCCGCCTGCGGTCGAGTAGCGGGTGTGTCCGACCGCGGTCTCACCCGTGAGTTCGAGAATGGCCTCGCGATCGAAGATCTCGGAGGCCAACCCGTTGCCCTTGCGGACGTGTCCGCCCCGGTCGTCGAACGACACGATGCCACCGGCTTCTTGACCTCGGTGCTGGAGCGCGTAGAGCGCCAAAAACGCTTGATGGGCGGCGTCTTCGACGCCGCTGATTCCGACCACGCCACACACGACTCAGCGCTCCGTGGCGGGCGTGGCATCCATGATGCGCGGGATCGCCTCGAAGTACGCATCGGACAGGTCGGTCAGCGGGACCGAGACCGAACCGTCGCGCACCGTGATCGAAAAGCCGGCCGCCGCGTCACGTACGGTCCCGATGCGTTCGGCCGGCACGTCGTACTTGGCGGCCAAGCTCAGCAGCTCGTCGGTGTGTGTGGGATCGCACGAGAGGACCACGCGCCCGTGGGCCTCGCTGAACAGCGACACCACGGGACGTAGATCCTCATCGATCGCGACGTCCACACCGAGCGGTTGGTCACCGGAGCCGAGGGCGCACTCGGCGAGGGTGCACGCCAGACCTCCTTGTGCGCAGTCGTGGGCCGAAGAGATCAAGCCGGCATGGTTCATCGCGAGGACCGCTTGCTGAAGCCGTTTCTCACCTTCGAGATCAACGGACGGCGGCGAGCCAGCCACCAAATCGGCTGTCACGTAGAGGTACTCCGACCCACCGATCTCTCCGGTGTTTTCCCCCAGGAGGACGATGTCCTCGCCCGGAGCTTGGAACGCGTTCGGAGTCATCTTCGAGACATCGTCGATCACCCCGACCATTCCGATCACCGGAGTGGGGTAGATGGCGCGGCCGTCGGTTTCATTGAACAGCGAGACGTTTCCGCCGGTCACGGGGGTCTCGAACGCCTCACACGCCTCGCGCATCCCGAGCACCGACTCACGGAGCTGGTGGTAGATATGGGGCTTCAGCGGATTGCCGAAGTTGAGGTTGTTCGTGATCGCGGTCGGCATCGCGCCCACGCAGACTAGGTTGCGTGCGGCCTCTGCGACCGCGGCCATCGCACCCGTCCTCGGCTCCAGGTAGACGAAGCGGCCGTTGCAGTCCGTCGTCGCGGCCACCGCCCGGTTCGTACCGCGAATCCGCACGACGCCGGCGTCTCCACCCGGCCTCACCGCCGTTCCCGTGCGCACGGTGGTGTCGTACTGGTGATAGATCCACTGCTTAGACGCGACGTTCGGCGAGCCCAGGACGAGTAGAAACGTCTTGGTGAGATCCCCCTCGGGAATGAGGTGCTCGCTGAGGTCCATCTCGCGGAGTTCGATCACCTCGTCGGCCTCGACGCCCTCCCGTTCGTACGTCGGGCAGCCCTCGGTGAGGGGCAGGGCGGGAATGTCCGCGACGACGGCGCCGTTCTCTAGGACGCGGAACATGCCGTCGTCGGTCACCCGCCCGATCACCGCCGCCTCAAGCTCCCACTTCTCCAGGATGTGGCGGACCTCGTCTTCGCGGCCCCGCTCGGCCACGACCAGCATCCGCTCTTGCGATTCCGAGAGAAGGATCTCGTACGGGCTCATACCGTGCTCGCGGGTGGGGACGTCGGTCATCTCGATTTCGACGCCGCTTCCGCCCCGCCCGGCCATCTCCGACGCCGACGAGGTGATGCCGGCGGCCCCCATGTCTTGGATACCGGTGATGGCCCCGCTCGCGATGAGCTCGAGACTCGCCTCGAGCAGTAGTTTCTCGGTGAATGGGTCGCCCACCTGGACCTGCGGGCGGCTGGATTCGTCCGAATCTTCGCTGAGCTCTTCGGAGGCGAACGTAGCCCCGTGAATTCCGTCCCGTCCCGTTCGGGCACCGACGGCCATGAGCGAGTTGCCCACACCCGACGCCGAAGCGGTGATGAGCTCCTCTCGTTTCATCAGCCCGAGACACATCGCGTTGACGATCGGGTTACCCTCGTAACCGCGATCGAACACGACTTCACCACCGATGTTCGGGATGCCGACGCAATTCCCGTAGTCGCCGACACCTTTCACGACGCCGTCGAAGAGGTAGCGGACCCGACCGCTGTCCAGGTCGCCGAAGCGGAGCGAGTCCAGGACGGCCACGGGCCGCGCGCCCATGGTGAAGATGTCGCGAAGGATCCCTCCGACCCCGGTCGCTGCTCCCTGGTAGGGCTCGACGGCCGACGGGTGGTTGTGCGACTCGATCTTGAAGGCGAGCGCGTATCCGTCGCCCACGTCGATGACGCCGGCATTCTCCCCGGGGCCCTGGATGACCCAGGGTGCGCGCGTGGGCAGCAGCCGTAGGAGCCGCTTGGAGTTCTTGTAGCCGCAATGCTCGGACCACATGGCGCTGAACACGCCCAACTCCGTGAATGTGGGGGTGCGACCCAGGACGGTTCGGACCCGCTCGTACTCCTCGGGAGAGAGGCCGTGATCCGCGACGACCTCGGTCGTGATCTCGGGGTCTCCGTCTCGGGGGGGGACCGGTGTCGCCGTGGCCGTGCCGTCGGCTGTGCTCCCGCTAT
>JAOTVL010000210.1 GCA_029863525.1 Gemmatimonadota bacterium | reverse complement strand
AAGTTCGGCGTGACCACCGGGATCAGCGCACAGGACCGGGCGAAGACGATTCAGGTGCTCGCCGATCCGGCGACCAAGCCGGGTGACCTGCGGCGGCCCGGTCACATCTTCCCACTCCGTGCCAAGGCGGGGGGCGTGTTACGGCGCGTCGGCCAAACGGAGGCGTCCGTCGATCTCGCGGAGCTCGCGGGCTTGCCCCCCGTGGGCGTGATCTGTGAGATCCTGGGCGACAAGGGCCAGATGGCGCGACGGCCGGAGCTCGAAGTGTTCGCCGAAGCGCACGGTCTTCGTTTCATCACGGTCGCTCAGCTCGTTGCCTACCGCCTCACCAAGACCCGCCTGGTCGAACGCATCGCGACGGCGAAGATGCCGACCGCCTTCGGCGACTTCAGGGTCATCGGATACACGAGCGTGATGGATGGACGTGAGCACGTGGCGCTCGTGAAGGGCGACATCGAGAACAGGGCGAACGTGCTCGTGCGGATGCACTCCGAATGCCTCACCGGCGACGTCTTCGGATCGATGCGCTGTGACTGCGGGGAGCAGCTCGCGGCCGCCATGCAGCAGATCGATGAGGAGGGCCTGGGCGCGATCGTCTACCTACGTCAGGAAGGGCGGGGCATCGGGCTCGGTAACAAGCTGAGGGCCTATCAGCTCCAGGACGAAGGAATGGATACGGTCGAAGCCAACGAGCATCTCGGCTTCCGGCCCGATCTGCGCGACTACGGCATCGGCGCGCAGATCCTGCTGGACCTCGGGCTCCATTCCATCCGGCTGCTGACCAACAACCCGAAGAAGATCGTCGGGCTCGATGGCTATGACCTCGAGATCACCGGTCGCGAAGCGCTCAAGATCGAGCCGGGCGCGCACAACGAGCACTACCTCGCGACGAAGCGCTCGAAGCTGGGGCACATCCTTTGAGCACCAAGGGCTCACCGGTCGAGGCTCGGAGGGGCGCCGTCGACGCCACCGGTGTGCGGGTCGCCATCGTCGCGGCACGCTTCCATGCCGAGATCACCGACAGTCTTCTCGCAGGCGCCATGGCCGCGCTGCACGAGCACGGGGCGTCGGACGCCGGAATCGCCGTGATTCGCGTGCCTGGTGCCTGGGAGCTTCCCCAGACCGCTGCGCGCGTCGTCGCGACCGGCAAGTACGACGCGGTCGTGACGCTCGGGTGCGTCATCCGTGGCGAGACGCCCCACTTCGACTTCGTGTGTCAGGAGGCGTCCCTCGGCCTGGGCGCCGTAGCGCGCGACTCCGCGATTCCCGTCCTTTTCGGTGTGCTCACCACGGACGACGTCATCCAGGCGCGCGCGCGCGCCGGAGCAGGCCGGGACAACAAAGGCTACGAGGCCGCCATGGCGGCGCTCGAGATGATCGCCGTGTACCGATCTCTCCAGGCAGGTTCGTGAGCCTCGTCGACGACCCCGACGCGGAGCGTCTCGAGCCGAGAGAACGAGTCGATCGGAGCCGCGCGCGGGCGTGGGTACTCCAGATCCACTACCGGTGGGAAAGCGTCGGGTTCGGCGGGTCTCTTCGCGACGCGCTGGTCGACACGACGGCCACTCGGCGAATCGCCCCGCGCCGACTCCCCTACATCCGTGAGCTCCTTTCGCTTCTCGACGACCATCTGCCGGAGATCGATCGCGCGCTGAGCGCCGAGCTCGACAACTGGAGCCTCGATCGGTTGTCTCGGATCGATCGCGCGGTTCTACGGATCGGGGCGGTCGAGCTCCTCTATCGCGACGACATCCCGCCGAAGGTGGCGATCCAAGAGGCGATTCACCTCGCTGAAGCGTACGGCGGAGACGAGTCCCCTCGCTTCGTGAACGGAGTTCTCGACGCGCTGTTCAAGGAACACGCGAGCCGGGCGTGACGGCTCCTGGCTCCGATCCGCGCCGTCGACTCCGGATTCTGGTCGTGAACTGGCTCGACAGAGAGAACCCGCTGGCTGGTGGAGCGGAGACGCACCTGCATGAGGTATTCGGTCGATTGGCCTCCCAGGGGCATGCCGTCACCGCGCTGGTCTCTGGTTGGCCAGGGTGCGCGCGAAGGTCCCAGCTCGACGGGATCGACGTGCGACGGGCGGGTACCCGATACACGTTCTCGCTCGCCGGGCCGAAGTACGCGAGGAAGGAGCTGAGGGCGGAGAAGACGTTCGACGTCGTGGTCGAGGATCTCAACAAGGTTCCCCTCTTCACGCCGTTCTGGGCCTCGGCTCCCGTGGTCCTGCTCGCGCACCACCTCTTCGGAGCGACGGCTTTTCAGGCGGGGCCGTTTCCCGTCGCGCTCGCCACGTGGTGGCTCGAGCGCCCGCTTCCGCTGGTGTACCGACGCGTGCCCGCGGTCGCGGTCTCGGAGAGCACCCGCGACGACCTCGTCGCCCGAGGGCTCCGGCGGGACCGTATCGAGGTCATACCGAACGGGATCGATCTCGAGTGGTACACCCCGTCAGGCAAGAAATCGGCGGCACCCACGCTCCTCTACGTGGGCCGCTTGAAAGCGTACAAGCGGGTCGATCTCGTCGTCGATGCCCTTCGTCGCTTGGTGGACCGTGGCATCGACGCACAGCTCGACATCGCGGGGAAGGGGGAGGAGGCGGGGCCTCTTCGTGACCTGGTTGCGAGCCACCGACT
>JAOTVL010000209.1 GCA_029863525.1 Gemmatimonadota bacterium | reverse complement strand
GGCGTCGGATCGGCTGACGGCCCCGTGGTGATCCCGTCCCCGACGTCGATGCTCGTGACGGCGCCGTTGACGCGTGCACGCAGCTCCCCGTCGATCCGGATCGACCCGACGATCTCGGTGGGTAGGCCGCTGAGCGGATCGTACGATCTGAAGTCGAGTGAGGTCTCGACGGCGGGCGACAGCAAGAACATGCGGTCGCCGAGCCTCTCCCGGAGGACGGCATCCGCCCAGAGTCGGATCAGGCCGGAGGAGAAGCACTCTCGCGTCTCCGGTGCACACGACGCCGAAAACTCGACGCCACCGTGGCTGGTCGGCGCCGGACCCACCGGACTGGGCGCGGCGGGCTGCGGAATCGTACCTCCGCCCAGGGTGGGTGGCGGCTCGAGGCTCACGGGGACCGCGTCCACGGACACGACCGCGGCAACCGGACCCAACTCGTCAATCTCCGCAGTCAAGACGCCATTGGTGAGGTCGTACGCACCCTGGAAGGTCACGATCGACCCGTCGTTGCGAATGAGCGCGAGTGAGAGTCGGGCCTCCTCACCGAGCTCCAACAGCGCGGGATCGACCGCGAGCGCTACGCTGGCGGGCGTGGCGAGCACGGTACCGACCGGTCCGATATCGAACGCAGTACCGGGAACCGGCGTCCCTTGGTCTGACGGGAACGGCTCGGCGATGCGGGGCATCACCGACACCGACGTAGAGCCGCCGAGAGCCCCGGCCGGGACGTTCAGCGAAAACGCGGGTGGCACGCTGATGATGCCGCCGTTCGTGCCGATCGTGAGACTGGTGGCTTCGCCATCGGCCAAATCGAATGGCAACGCCTGATCGAGCTGTTGGCAACCCGACAGCAGTAGGGTGAGCGCGGCGACCAGCCAAAGGCGCTCGCGGCGGTAATGATTCCGCATAACTTGCAAAGTGTGCCCGCCAACGACGTCCTGACAACGTCGCTCGTCAGGACCTCGTGTTATGGAGGAATGGCCCGGCCATGCCCGAAACAAGGGCCGTAACAGCCGATGCCGAGGAGTGCGATCCCAGCCTAGGTCTGCAACTCCCGGTCCAGCTGCTCTCTGACCTCCCGGCGGCGCTTCCCTTCATGAAATCGCCGCGCGTCCTCCGGGTCGGAAACGTCCAACCGCGGGACCGCACGCGGCTTGTGGTCCTGGTCGATCGCCACGAAGGTGAGCAGACACGTGTTCGTGTGCCTCTTCGTGCCCGACAACAGGTTCTCCGCTTCCACCGCGACGCCGATCTCCATCGAAGTCCTCCCGACGAAATTCACACGGGCGGTGCACGTCACCAGCTCGCCCGTATAGATCGGCTCCACGAACTCGACGCGATCGATCGAAACCGTCACCGCGGCGCGGCCCGCGTGCCGCATGGCACTGACCGCAGCGGCGCGGTCGACCATCGACAGGATTTCGCCACCGAAGACGTGCCCGAGGTTGTTGACCTGATGGGGCATCATCAGCTCGGACATTACGGCGACGGAGTCGGCGGGCCTCTTCAGCCCCGGGTCGGAATCGGTCATGGCGATCGAGTACACCCCGCCCTTAGCGCGGTTCTCCCACTTGACCCTCGCACGTGGGAGCGTCTAGCGTCGCGGGCCTGGGCGCCGAGGGAGCGCTCCGACAATCCAGGAGGTCAGGGTCGATGAAGATCCGTATTGCCGTCGCGGCTTTCACGGTCATGACGCTCACATCGGCCGACCTGAGGGCCCAGGACACCGCTGGAGCATTGGCGGCGGTCGAGCAGATGTTCGAGGGAATGCGGACCGCCGACTCGGACATGGTGCGCGCCGTGTTCGCTTCCGACGCACGTTTCGCCATGGTGGACTCGGGGCAGGGCCCCGCCGCCGTCCGGTTCCAAAGCGTCGACGGTTGGATCGAGGCGATCGGTCGATCGGAAGGCTCGTGGAACGAGCAGATCTACGACGTCGAGGTACTCGCCGACGGGAACATGGCCGTGGTGTGGGCGCCGTACACTTTTTACCTCGATGGGAGAATCTCGCACTGCGGCATCAACTCGATCGCGATGCTCCACGACGGGGCTGGCTGGAAAGTCACGCAGATCTCGGACACACGTGCCGCGGAGAACTGTCCCGATCCGCTGGGTCTATGACTTCGTAGGACGCGCGGCGTGTGTCGGGCGCGCCACGCAACTACACCGACTCGAGAAACTCTTCGATGAGACGGAGCGTCTCGGGTGCGTCGAGCACGTCGGTGTGCTCTCGATCATCGATGATGTGCACCGGCCGTCCCGCCGCGTCGGCCAGGGCTACGGCGTGGGACCTGAGAACGCGGGCATCGTTCTCGGGCTGGATCAACAGGAGCGGGATCTCCAGGTCAGCGATGCGACGACTGGGTGTGAGCGGTAGGAAGGTGCCCCCCACGCGACGCCAAAAGAAGGGGCGGAGGCCGGCGACCATCAGAGGGCCGGGCAAGCCTTTGTCGGTCATGTACTCGGCGGTCACCCTCAGGATGTCCGAAGGCGCCGCAATGAGCGCGAGCGCGGCGATGGGCGCGCCGTCGGCCGCCGCGACGACACCGGCCGCGCCGCCCATCGAGTGGCCGATCAGCACCATTGGGCGGTCCGGAAATCGCTCCGTCCCATACCGAATGGCCGCCACCACGTCGTC
>JAOTVL010000114.1 GCA_029863525.1 Gemmatimonadota bacterium | reverse complement strand
CGGTCGAGACATCCACAACCGTGGGCACGGGACCTACCTGTTCCGGTGGGTCGACGGCGCATGGCGGGTCGTGCACACGCAGTCGGCGAGCTCGCCCGTGCGGTAGGGCTGGAT
The DNA here is from genome assembly GCA_029863525.1 of Gemmatimonadota bacterium. GTDB lineage: Bacteria > Gemmatimonadota > Gemmatimonadetes > Longimicrobiales > Gaopeijiaceae > UBA2589. The sequence goes on along the minus strand of JAOTVL010000114.1, from coordinate 11,574 downwards.
TGGCTTTCCGACGCGTCGTCACCGGGCCCCCAGCCTCCTGAGCGCCTCGTCCAGCTGTGACCGGTAGGTCGCCCGGTCCCCGGGCCTCACCCACGCGTTGCGTTCGTCGATCCTCCGCCAGATCTCGTCGATGACCTGGGCCAGGAAGCCGGCCGAGGATCTCGAGGCCTCGTTGGGCGGCGTGTCGGCGAAATACACCGGCGTCGTGTGCGCGAAGGCGTAATTGTCTCCCGAGTAGCGGGCCTTCCCGCCTCGAGCGCGCACGGCGACCCAGCGGGCGCCCTCGACCGGCACCGTCGTCGACACCTCGAGCCGACGTCCCCCGTCCTCGACGTGAATCTCCCGAGCCACGGAGCCGTCGACGATGACCTGGACGACGTCGACCGGAGCGATCGACACCAGGTCGATGTCGATGCTCACCTCCGAGCGCGGAGGGAGCTCCGAGCCGGGCTCGCGACCGTCGATCATGGCGAACAGGAGCGGGCCGTTCGTCGCGACGGTGCGACCGGCGCGCACGGCTTCGATCCAGTTCCTCCACGTGAGCGGGCCGTCGAGCCGGGCGTATGTGCGCGCGGTGCCACCGGACGGATCCCGCCAGACGTTGGAGAAGTTGTCCGTGCCTCCGGTGGCCGGCAGCCGGACACCGACGTTGAGCATGTGGTAGTACATCTCCGCGCTCGCCAGCTCGTCCGATGCGATCGAGACGACGTCGTAGAAGTCGCCCCGGCCGAGGAGCGCATGGATCGGGATGTCCGATTGGGCTGCGCGTCCGGGTGTGCTCGCGCTCGCACTGTCCGGCGTGTAGGGGTGTAGGAAGCCACCGATGCCCCCGAGCGCGCGTATGCTGTCGAGGTACATCAGCTTCAGCCCGTCGGCGGGATACGGCGTGTTCGTCGCGCCGCCGATGAGCGGCATGATGAACTCGTCCACGCCGAGCAGGCCGACGTGGCCGAACGAGCCGCGAAATTCCTGCGTGTAGCGCAGGATGTAGTCGTCGGTCGAACCGGCCCAAGCGTCGCCCGTGAGGTCGCTCCACCGGCCCATGATCTTGGTGCCGTCCATGTGGATCAGGTCGTTCGCGACGTGCAGGTCGTCGGCGCGCTGCCAGTCGAAGAACTCCTGTTGCGTGATGCCGTAGCGGCCCTCGTGCAGGTCGTGCACGTGGGTGTCGCCGGAGACCCAACGCGACGCGCCTGGATCGGCGAGCCGTTCAAGCCGGAGCTCCACGGTGACGGTGCGCCCCGCGACGGCCTCGACCGTCTCGTCGGCAGGAATCCACTCGAAGCCCCGTAAGGCCTCGACCCGCACCGCCCCGGCGGGAACGGTGACCTCGAATTCCCCGGAGGAGTGGAAGTAGTGGATCTCGTTGGCGGGGCTGACGCGATGAAAGGCACCGTCTGGCACGTATCCGCGCCCGTCCACCGCGAGCAGCTGGATGCGCGCCGGAACGGTGCCTCCGTTCGGGCCGACGACGCGTCCCCGCACGGTCGCGGTCTCGTACATGGGAGACAGGCGCGCCGGCATGATCCTCTGCCATGAGCGGTGTCCGTCGCCGAAGCGGGACGTGACCCAAAGCGCGGTCGGCCCTTCGTGGTTGCTCACGAAGGCCACCCGCTCGCCGTCGGGACTGATCGCCGGCGCGAACTCGTCGAGCGGTTCGGCGGTCAGGCGGACGCGGTTGCCTCCCGTGGCTGGGACCGTGGCGAGGTCGTACGAGCCCGCCGCATCGGATGCGAAGACGAGCGCGGAGCCGTCGGGCGTCCATGCAGGCGCCGGGCGGTAGCTCGTCTCCTCGTAGTGGACGAGCGTCGGCTCACCACCTGCCATGGGCACCGTCCAGATACCCCCGCTTCCGAGTCGTCCTCTGACTCCGGAGATGTAGGCGAGCGTCGCCCCGTCCGGCGAGACGGCCGGCTGGAACTGGTTGCCGGGACCCGCGACGAGCGGCCCGATCGCTCCCGTCTCCAACTCGTAGCGCAGGATGTCGAATCCACCCCCGCTCGCGGAGGCGAAGACGATGTAGCGCCCGTCGGGCGTCCAGGTGGGTTGGACGTCTACGCCGGCTTCGCCGGTGAGCCGCGTATAACCCGTGCCGTCGGCGCGCACCAGGCCGATGTCCATTTCGCCGTCGGTGTCCACGGCGAACGCGAGCGATTGACCGTCCGGGCTCCAGGCGGGCTCGAAATGGTAGCCGGGGCCGCGGGTGACGGCCCGGGCGTCGGCCGAACCCAGGCGCTGGATCCAGATGTCTCCGCGCATGGAATACGCGACGGACGATCCGTCGGGGTGCCAGTCCGGGTCGATGGGGCCGCTCGTCACCGCGGGAAGCATGTGGTTCTCGACCCGGGTCGAGAGGCCGTAGCGCGGGAGCTGGGCGTGAGCGGCCGACGTGGCGCCGAGAAGCGAGACACAGACAAGCACGGCGGGGTGCCTCATGGGTCGGTGCCCTCTCCAAAGAGAAAGAAGTCGCAGAGCGGGTCGGTCGTGGCGTTCACACCGGCACTCGCGAGCATGATCCGACGGAAGCGGTCGCCCGTCAATTTCTCTCGGGGGATCCGCGCAGATCTCCGTGGCCGCACGGGTAGCGGACTCGGCCTCTCCACGTCGACTCGGTGAACGCACCGGGCACCGCCGCCCTTCGGCCGGCGCGGATACTAGATTCCTTGCATCGGGAGGCCCGGCTCCCGACGGAACCCGACCCAGGGAGAACCCAGTGAACAAGACGATCGAGGCGGCACTCAACCAGCAGATCAACGCCGAGCTGCATTCGGCCTACACGTATCTGGCGATGTCGGCCCACTTCGCCGAGAAGGACTTCGACGGATTCTCGACTTGGATGCGGATGCAGGCCCAGGAGGAGCTCGCGCATGCCATGAAGCTCTACGACTACGTCCTCGAGCGTGGAGGCCACGTGGCTCTGGAGACCGTGGCGGCGCCGGCGAAGAAGCTCGGGACACCGCTGAAGATCTTCGAGACGGCCCTTGCCCATGAAAAGAAGATCACCGGCATGATCCACGATCTGTACGAGCTGGCCAGGAAGAACAAGGACTACGCCACTGAGAATCAACTGAACTGGTTCGTGACGGAGCAGGTCGAGGAAGAGGACAGCGCCGGTCGGGCAGTCGAGCAGCTCAAGCGGGCCGGAGACAACATGTCGGCGCTGCTCATGCTCGATCAGCAGTTCGGGGCGAGATCGTCCGAATAGCATTCGGGCAGGCCGAGGGGCGTCGGCCAGGCGCACCGGCGCCCACGGTGGGGCGCTAGCCCCGACGTTGGCCCGCGGGCCTCCTACACCGCGCCTGCGCCGGTCGGATCGGGCGCGGCCTGCAGGACCTCCGCGGAGGCCTGGTCCGCGTACTGCTCGAAATTCTTGATGAACATCGATGCGAGCTTGTGTGCGGTCGCGTCGTATGCGTCGGTGTCGGTCCACGTGCTGCGTGGATCGAGGACCGCGGACGGAACGCCAGGTACCTCGGTGGGCATCGACAGACCGAATACCCCGTCCTTCTGGTACTCCGCTTCCCGGAGGTGGCCCCCGAGGATCGCGTCGATGATGGCCCGAGTGTACTTGAGCTCGAAGCGGCTGCCCACACCGTGTGGGCCTCCCGTCCAACCCGTGTTCACCAGCCACACGTCGACGTCGTGCTTGCGGATCTTCTCCGCGAGCAGCTCCGCGTACACCGTCGGGTGGAGGCTCAGGAACGCGGCACCGTAGCACGCCGAGAAGTTCGGGACCGGCTCGGTGACGCCCACCTCGGTGCCGGCCACCTTCGCCGTGTATCCACTGATGAACTGATACATCGCCTGCTCGGGGGTGAGCTTGCTCACCGGAGGGAGCACACCGAAGGCGTCACATGTCAGGAAGATGATGTTGCTGGGGTGCCCTCCGATGCAGGGGATCTTGGCGTTGTCGATGTACTCGATCGGGTACGAGCAACGCGTGTTCTCCGTGATGCTGACATCGGAGTAGTCGACCTCGAACGTCTCGGGATCGAAGCCCACGTTTTCGAGCACCGACCCGAACCGGATGGCCTTGTAGATCTCCGGCTCGCCCTCCGGGCTCAGATCGATGGTCTTGGCGTAGCAGCCCCCCTCGAAGTTGAAGACGCCGTCATCGCTCCAGCCGTGCTCGTCGTCTCCGATGAGGTGGCGATTCGGATCGGCTGACAGCGTCGTCTTGCCTGTTCCGGACAGGCCGAAGAAGAGAGCGACGTCACCCTCGTCGCCCTCGTTGGCGGAGCAGTGCATGCTCAGGACGCCCTTCTTGGGAAGCGTGTAGTTGAGCACGCCGAAAATGCCCTTTTTCATTTCGCCGGCGTACTCGGTGCCGAGAATGACCATCTCCCGAGTCTTGAAGTTGACGTTCACGCTCGTGCGCGAGCCGACTCCGTCGAGGCTAGGAATCGCGGGTAACTGGCCGGCGTTGAAGATCACCCAGTCCGGCTCTCCGAAATCCGCCAGCTCCTCGGGGGTCGGCCGGATGAGCATGTTACGCATGAAGAGCGCGTGGTATGCTCTGGTGCAGATCACCCGGACCTTGAGACGATGCTTCGGGTCCCACCCCGCGAAGCCGTCGATCACGTAGATACGATCGCGGCAGTTCAGGTAGTTGATGGCGGCTTGCTTGTTGAGCTCGAATGAAGCCTCGGGGATCGGGCGGTTGACGTCGCCCCACCAGATGTCGGCCTTCGTCGTCTCTTCCTCGACGATGCGCTTGTCTTTCGGAGAGCGTCCCGTTTTGGGCGCCGAGAACGCCATCAGCGCGCCGTTGTTCGCCAGCGCGTATCGCTCCAGGGGCACAGCGAGGGAGTAGAGCTTCGCCACGGATGGGTTTCGGTAAATGTGATAGCCGACGATGGAGTGGTTCGTCGTTTCACCGGTGATGCCGTACGAGGCCAGATCGAAGCTCACGGGCCTATGCTCCTTGCGGGTCGGGGTTTCGGGTGCGGTGCGTCCGTTGAGTATACAAACTAGGAATCAGGCCGTTCGACAGCCCCCGTGGAAGCAGAGCTGCTCAGCGCCCAGCCGTCAGCCTCTCAGCCAGAGCCCGCAGACGCTCCCGGGCCCTCTCGTCGTACGCCTGCTGGTTCGCGCGAGTCGGGGTCGTCTGATTGAAATAACCTCCGGTTCCGAGATCGTCTCCGTCGATGAGGTGCATCACCGCATCGACCCCGTCGTGGACGCTGCTGCGCACGCGGGCGCCCCGTTCCAACACCATGTCCGTGTCCATCATGGACGCCGGATGGACCGCGTTCGTGCTGACGCCACTCCCTGCCAGCTCCTCGGCCAGATCGAAGGTGAACATGATCTGGGCGAGCTTGCTCTGCGCGTATGCGCGACCGTCAGTGTAGTCGTCGTCCAGCATCACGTCGTCGAAGTCGATCGGTCGTTGGGCGGCGGACGAGACGTGGACGATTCGGGACGGGGCGCTCCGCCGCAGGAGCGGAAGAAGCTCTCGCGTGAGTAGGAAGCTGGAGAGGTAGTTGACCTGGAAGTGGAGCTCGTACCCGTCGTCGCTCAGTTGGCGGGGGCCTTGCAGCCAGATCCCGGCGTTGTTGACGAGCACGTCGAGCCGATCGTAGTCACGCCGTATTGCGCGTGCGAGGGCCCGGACCGCGTCGAAGGAACCGAAGTCGGCAAGGTACAGGCGCGCGCTCCCGCGACCGCCGGCTTCGATTTCGGCCACGAGCTCCATCCCCCGATCCGCACTCCGCCCGTGGACGACGACGTGGTCTCCGCGTGCGGCGAGAGTCCGCGCTACCTCCCTTCCCAGCCCGCCCGTGGAGCCAGTGACGAGGACCACCCGTTGACCATCGGTCGGCGAGCGGCCCGCGACCGGCTCGAGCTCCTGTCCCGAGGAGGCGAGGGGCGCGGCAAGGCTCGTGGCGAGCAGCGCCATAGATACTCGTGCGATCCGGATCATGAAGGGACTCCTTGCGCGAACAATCCCACGAAAAGCCCGAGACACCGATGCCCCGGCTGGCCGCAACATCCTGCCGCGTCGAAGGGTCGGCAAGCGGGACGCGCCCACCGCTCATGAGCTGCCGGGGTCGAATCGCGCCGCTGTGCGGGCCCTCGGTGAGGGGCCGTCGGGACGTCGGATCGGCTTGCCCCACCAAGGACCGTACCGGATACTGATCGGGGCCCGTGTCCGACCCGATCACCAAAAGGGGCCCCATGAATCGAGCAGCCTTCGGGCTCGCGGGCGGAGCTTCCGTACTGTCGATCCTCGGCATCGCTTCGGCGTGTCTGGAGCAGGCCGCGCCGGTCGCTGATGCGGCGGCCGGTCCCCCGATCTTCGAGGTCGACCCGTTTTGGCCGCGACCGCTTCCGAATCATTGGATCTTGGGCTCGGCGATCGGTGTGTCCGTCGATTCAAGGGACCATGTGTGGATCATCCACCGCCAGGACACCTTCGATGAGCGCACCGAGATCAACGCCGTGGCTGACCCTCCCACGGCGGAGTGCTGCGCACCCGCTCCTCCGGTGCTCGAGTTCGATCCGGACGGCAACCTCGTGGGCTCCTGGGGCGGCTCGAGTGACGAGTACGATTGGCCGCAGTCGAACCACGGCATCACCGTCGACCACATGGACAACGTGTGGATCGGTGGCAACGGGGAGAACGACTCCCACATCCTGAAGTTCACGCGCGCCGGTGACTTCCTGCTTCAACTCGGCGAGCCGTTCATGCGGAGCGGCAGCAACCATCCGGAGAACTTCTGGCGTGTCGCGGAGGTCAACATCGACCCCGAGGCGAGCGAGGTGTACGTCGCCGACGGCTACGGTAACAAGCGGGTCGCCGTGCTCGACGTCGAGACCGGAGAGATGAAGCGCTACTGGGGTGCGTACGGCAACGCCCCGGATGACGCTCCGATCCCGGCCTACAGCCCGGACGACCCACCAGCTCAGCAATTCAGGAGCCCGCTCCACTGCACCGCGCTCTCGCATGACGACCTCGTGTATGCGTGCGACAGGGCAAGCGACCGTATCCAGGTCTTCCAGCCAGACGGCACCTTCATCCGTGAGGCGTTCATCGCACCGGAAACGCTCGGCTCCGGTTCTGCGTGGGACATTGCCTTCTCACACGATCCCGGCCAGCGCTTCATCTACCTCGCCGACGGCTCCAACAAGAAGGTGCACGTGCTCGACCGGGAGTCTTTGGAGGTCGTGTCCACGTTCGGCGGCGGGGGCCGCCAGGCCGGTCAGTTCTACGGCGTTCACAGCATCGCGGTCGATTCGCGCGGCAACGTCTATACGACGGAGACCTACGAGGGCAAACGGGTGCAGAAGTTCGTCTTCCGTGGCTTCGGTGCGGCGGGCAGTGGAGAGCAGGGACCGGCCTGGCCGAGGGCGGAGGGAAGATGAGGTGAGCGACTCGCCCGATCGACCAGAGCGAAGGAAGCGCAACCTTCGGGATACGCAGTTGTGGGAGCGTGACCTGAACGGGTACGCCGTATGTCCGTGGTGCGCCGCGATGGTATACGCAGCGCGGGCCGACCTCCATCAGCAGAATTGTGGAGCCGCGCAACCCGAGCGCCGTGCTGAGGACAGGTAGCCGGCGCCTGAGCCGCCTCTTCCTCGCCCGGTCCTAGAGTGACTCGGCCATGTCGGCCAACCCCGCGCCCTGCTTCCTGAGGCGGTATCCGACATAGAGGAGCCCGGCCGAGCCGACATGTGCGGCGACACCGGCCGGAACGGCCCAGCCGTACAGGAAGACACCGACGATGGCGAGGAGCACGGCGCCCGCGATCAGGCCCCGGCTCCAACTCCGCACCATTGCTCGCACCTCCTGAGGACTGCGACCCGCGACGGCGTCCACGGCTCGTTTTTGAGCCCACGAGGCGTCTTTCCCGAGCTGAGCCTTCGCCCTCTGCTTCTTGAGATGTGCAGGCTCTTTCCCGGGCCTGAAGCCCTTCACCGGGCGCCGAGGCCCGCCCCGCTTCTTCGCCGCCATGAGGTGTTGATTCCTTTCGAGTCGAGTGACGCGATCGCCCGCGAGACTACACCGTTCCACGACAATGGTATCGACGTCCCCGCCGAACGCCGACCCCGCGTACGGGTAGCCCCAAGTCGTGAGATTCTTCTACCAGCCGCGCGACCGGCGCGGCAACCCGCTGCCCCCCGTGCGGGAGCGTCTGGCCGCCTTCCGCTACATCCCGCCCTTCCTGCGCATGGTATGGGCGACGAAACCGTCGTACGGCGTCGGAATCGTCGTCCTGCGGACGATCAACGCGTTCTTGCCCCTCGCGATGCTCTGGGTGGGCAAGCTGATCATCGACGGGGTCGTCGCCAACGTCGGCGCCGCGAATCCGGATTGGACGCTTCTTGCGCAGTACATCGGCCTCGAGCTGGGGCTCGCGCTCGTCTCGGACATCCTCGGGAGGCTGACGAGCCTCCTCGAGAGCCTGCTCGGCGATCTCTTCTCGAACGAGATGTCGGTCCGGCTCATGAAGCACGCGTCCACGCTCGACCTCCAGCACTTCGAGGATCCCGAGTTCTTCGACAAGATGCAGCGGGCCCGGCGCCAGACGATGGGACGAATCGCGCTCATGTCGCAGACCCTGACGATGGGTCAGCAGTCGCTCACCCTGCTCTCGTTGTTGACCGCCCTGGTGGCGTTCAACCCATGGCTACTCCTCATTCTGGTCGTGGCGATCCTGCCGTCGTTCCTCGGAGAGACCGCGTACGCCGGCATCGCGTACTCGTTCATGTTCCAGTGGACGCCGCAGCGCCGCGAGCTCGACTACTACCGGTGGGTGGCCTCCGAGGTCGAGCCGGCGAAGGAGATCAAGCTCTTCGGCCTCTCCGACCACTTCATCGGCAAGTACTCCGACCTCGCCGATGAGTACGTCCAGGAGAACCGTCGCGTAGCCACGCACCGCGCTGCCACGGGTGGCGTTCTGACGTCGCTCTCCACGCTCGCCTACTACGGTGCCGTCGCGACCATCGTCTACGAGGCCGTGATCGGAGCGATCACCATCGGGTCGCTGACCTTCCTCATGGGCACCTTCCAGCGGAGCCGGGGCCTGATCAGCAGCATTCTCATGACGATCGCCCGTGCCTACGAGCAGGGGCTGCAGCTCAAGGATCTCTTCGATTTCCTCGCCGTCCGTCCGCAGATCAAGAACGTGGAGAACCCGCTTCGGTTGCCGGACCCGGTCCGCAGCGGCTTCGTCTTCGACGACGTGGGCTTTCAGTACCCGGACGCGGACGGGTGGGCCGTACGTCACGTCTCGTTCGAGATCCTGCCGGGCGAGCGCGTGGCCCTCGTGGGCGAGAACGGAGCGGGGAAGACGACCCTCGTGAAGCTGCTCACTCGGCTGTATGAACCGACCGAGGGGCGCATCCTCCTCGACGGAGTCGATTTGGCGGAGTATGACCTGTTCGAGCTGCGCCAGGCGATCGGGGTCATCTTCCAGGACTTCTTTCGCTACGACCTCACGGCGCGGGAGAACATCGCGGTCGGGCGGATCGAGCGGCGGGAGGACACGGACCGAATCGTGGACTCTGCCGAGAAGAGCATGGCGGCCGACGTCATCGAGCACCTGGACCAGAAGTACGATCAGATGCTGGGCCGCCGGTTCGAAGGCGGCGCGAACCTATCGGGGGGCGAGTGGCAGAAGATCGCGCTCGGGCGGGCCTACATGCGCGACGCCCAGCTGCTGGTGCTCGACGAGCCCACGGCGGCGCTCGATGCACGCGCCGAGCACCAGGTCTTCCAGCGCTTCACCGAGCTCACACAGGGCAAGATGGCCGTCCTGATCAGTCACCGCTTCTCGACGGTGCGCATGGCGGACCGGATCGTGGTGCTCGACGAGGGAAGGGTTCTGGAGGACGGAAGTCACGAGGAGCTGCTCGACTTGGATGGACGCTATGCGGAGTTGTTCAATCTGCAGGCGGAGGGGTACCGCTAGGGCCTTCATCTCCGAGGTGCGGAGGGCCGGTACGGGGCGGGCACCTCGAGGACGCTCATCCGGGCTCGAAATCCGCCGCTCGCCAAAGTGGCCCACTCTCGTAGTAGTCCCCGTTCGTCATCACGGCCGACACGCTCCGGATGTTCGAGAAGTCCACGAGCGGGTTTCCATCCAGGATCGCGATATCGGCCTCCTTTCCGACCTCGAGCGTCCCGGTCACTCGTTCCATTCCCATGGCGCGTGCCGGAATGACGGTGGCGGCTCGCAAGGCGTCGAGCGGCGTGAACCCGCCGAGTTCGTGGTACGCCTCCATCTCCCGATAGAGGCTGAAGACGGGCACCACGTTGTCCGTCCCCGCGACGATCGGCACACCCGCTCGATGGAACGTCCCGATGATCTCCATCGCCATGCGTACGTCCTCGGTCATCTGCTCGGCCCGAAGCGGATCGACGCCCGGCAGGAATCTCTTGCCTTCCCATAGCTCGTAGGCGATGCGCGTGACGTCCGGCTCTACGGTTTCGACCGGCGTGCTACTCGGCAGGTTGCGAATGATGTCGAGCGAGATCGTCGGGTCCAGGACCACTTCGTGCTCCAGGAAGTGCGACGTCGCGCGGGCGATCCGGTCAGGACTGATTTCCCTGTCGAAGAGGTAGAGTCCACCGAGGTCGGCCACCGACTCGTCGGGGAACAGCACGGAGAGGAACAACGGTCGGTGATTGAACTGGTCCATGCCTCGTTCGACCGCCTCGACGGCGTTGCCTACCGCGCGCGGCACGTGCCCCGAGACGGTCATCCCCCGCGCATGGGCTTCCTCCGTCAGAACCGAAAGGACTTCGGGCTCGATCGCGGTGTAGATCTTGATTTGGTCGTAGCCTTCGTCGAAATACCTCGCCACGACGGCACGAGCCTCTTCCGGTGTGGTCGCGCGGATGACCCCGTTCCCGGTAATGCCCGCCCCGTCCACCATCCCGGCGAGCAGAATGTCCGGGCCCATCATCCCGTCGTCGGCGACTGCGTCTCTGAACGCCGTGGCGAACTCGAGCTCGTTGCCCAGGTCACGGATGGTCGTGATACCGCCGGCCAGGTACGCCGGCGCCCACTGGACCTGGTTCGCGTGTGCGTGCATGTCCCAGAGCCCCGGAATCAGCGTCTTGCCCGACACGTCGATCACCCTCGCGCCCGGCGGGATCTGCACCTCGGCGCGGCTCGCGATCTCGGTGATGCGGCCATCGGCGACGATCACGGTCATGTCGCTGCGTGTCGCGTCGCTCAGTCCGTCGACGACGTCTCCGCCAACGAGTGCAGTGACTTCCGTGCGCGTGCCTCGGAGGGACTCGGTGTAGCCGGCGAGCGTGCGCATCTGCTCCTCGACGTTGCCGGCTATGAAGAAGGGCAGGGCTTCTTCATAGCCCTCCCGGATCGCCTCTCTGAACTGCGTGTTGGCCTGAACGAGGGCGACCAGGTCGTTCGACGCGTTCAACCAGATCGTGCGGAGACCCCAGTTGATCCCCTCGACCACGTACCGGTCGAGCGGCCTCGCTGAATCACACTGCGCGAAGGCTCGGATCGACACGGGAGACTCGGTCGTCCTGGAGCTTCGGTTGGCCTCCACGGAGCTGCCAAGCGAGTTGGCGGCGCTGATCGACGGTGACGCCCGGGC
>JAOTVL010000113.1 GCA_029863525.1 Gemmatimonadota bacterium | reverse complement strand
ATTTCTGCATGAACGACAAGTGCGCCGCCGGAACCGGTCGCTTTCTAGGGGCGGCCGCCAAGGCGCTCGACATTCCGATCGACGAGCTGGGACCCACCGCGCTCGAGGGGGAGCGCCCGGTCAAGATCAGCACGACGTGCACGGTCTTCGCCGAATCGGAGGTTCTTTCCTGGGTCGGGAAGGGGAAGAAGATCCAGGATATCCTACTCGGTGTTCACCAGTCGATCGCCGCCCGCTCCGCGGGGCTTCTGCGTCGGGTGGGGATCGAGGACCAAGTGACGTTCACCGGAGGTGTGGCCAAGAACAGCGCGATGGTCTCGACCCTACAGGAGCGGGTGGGGCTCCAGCTCAACGTGAGCGACGAGTCGCACTACATGGGCGCGCTCGGCGCCGCGCTCTTCGCGCTCGACCACGTGCGTGCGAGCCGACGACCCAGCGACGACAAGGTGATGGCATCATGAGGTACTCAGCCGGCGTCGACCTCGGGTCGACCTATACCAAAGCCGTGATCCTGGACGACCAAGACCGCATCGTGGGCAAGGCCATGAGCCCCACGGGCTTCAAGCTCGCCCAGGTCGGAGAAGGCGTGCTTCACGCGGCGCTCCAGGAGGCGGGGCTTCGGCGCGACGACCTGGGCTACGTGGTGACCACGGGCTTCGGCCGCCACCAGGTCACGGACGCCGATGCCCACGTCACCGACCTGACCGCCGCGGCCCGGGGGGCCTGCCTCCTCTTCCCCGAGACGAAGACGGTTCTCGACATCGGCGGCCAGACCATGAAGGCGACCCGCATCGGGGAAGACCGCAAGGTCAAGTCGTTTCGCCTGAACGACAAATGCGCCGCTGGCACTGGCGCCTTTCTCGAGAAGACCGCCAGGTACATGGGCTTCGAGACCGAGGAGATCGGCCCGCTCGTCGTCACCTCGAAGAGTCCGGTCACGATCTCGGGTGTCTGCGCCGTCTTCGCCGAATCGGAGGTCATCAACCAGCTCAGCCAAGGGGCGTCGCCCGCGGACATCATGCACGGTGCCGTGGTGTCTCTCGGCGGCCGCTCGGTTCAGCTCATGAAGCGCGTGAACATGCAGCCCGAGTTCACGTTGATCGGTGGGATCCTGCGTTTCGATCGCATGGCCGACGTGATCCGCAAGGAGCTCGATGCCGACGCCAACGTGCCCGCCGGTGATCTCGTCCAATTCACGTCGGCTCTGGGGGCCGCCCACCTCGGGCACCGTCGCATGGCACGGCTGGAATCCGACGAGGCGGCGGTTCGCGTGTGAGCGCGGAAGAACGCCGCCTCCCTGTGGTGGGGCGGCACGGCGATGGCCCATCCGACCAGAACGGGGGTGTCGGCGGAGGCGTCGGCACCGGCTCGACTCGGCCCGACCCCCGCCGGCTCAGCGAGGGGTGGGTGCATCGCTTCGTCGCCGCGGGGGCCCGCGCCGACGAGATGATCGCGCTCTACCGCGAGCTCGGATTCGAGGTGGTCGCGGACCCGGTGCTGACGCACGACCTCGAGGACGGCTGCGTCGTGTGCTTCTCCGGCGGAGGCGAGCCGTACCGGTCGATTTACACTCGGAAAGCAGAGCAGGCCGGCACAGAGCGTTCCAACCAGGAGATCCCCATGGCGGAGATGAACCCGACACAGGTGCTTCGTGAAGAGCACGAGCAGATTCTGCAGGTGGCCGGCGCCCTCGAGGAGGTCTTGGCCGAGGCGGCATCCGACGCCGTGTACGACCGTATCGGCAAGTGCATCCGGTTCATCCGGCTGTTCGCCGATGCCTGCCACCACGGGAAGGAGGAGGATCTACTCTTTCCGGCGCTCGAAGATGAAGGTCTTCCACACGACACCGGACCGATTGCGGTCATGCTGCACGAGCACCGTCTCGGCAGGCAGTTCGCTTCGGCGATGGCCGAGTCGATCGACGCCGCGCGCTCGGGTGACGCGGTGGCTCGCCGCCGACTCCTCCGGGCCGGACACGACTACGTCGGATTGATCCGGAACCACATCCTCAAGGAGGACAACGTCCTCTTCAACATGGCCGACCAGCTGGTCGTCGGGCCGCGCTGCAAGCGGCTGTGTGCGGCCTACGACGAAACCACGTCGCACACCTTCGACGGGTGCGCCAAGCGTGAGCTCGAGGAGCTGGGCCGCGAGATCGTATCGGGGGTCTGAGGGCCGGCGTGGCCTCGTCCGAGCCTATGGCCGAGCCGCCGCGCCGGCTTGGACGAATCGAACTTCCGCTTCCTGGCGCCTGAGCCCTTCCCCTCCTATGCTGCGTCCAGCATTCATTCGAGTCTCCGCGCCCTTCGCCGGTATACACGCTCTCCGGATGCACACTCCGATGACTGACGGCGTGGAGTCTCGGCACTCGACCCCCAGCAATGGAGTGCGTCATGAAACAGCGACTGTTTCTTCCGTTTCTCTGCGTCGCGGCCTTCACCGTAGCAGGCTGCAGCGAGTCCCCCACCGCATTCGTGGATTCCACGCCGAGCTTCGCGACAGGAGGAGGCAACCCCGTGATCGCATCTGCGAGCGGAGGCGGTCACAGCCGCTGCGCGACGACCGCGGGCAACTTTTACAACTGTGACCCGACGAATCCCGAGGGCGAGCTACGCACGTTCTCGTTCAACGCCACCATGCACTTGGACGGCACGGTCAAGGGGCGCGCTCAACTGAAGAACCGGGAGAACGGCGCCGAGGGTCGGGCCGACGTCATTTGCCTGCGCTTCAGCCGTCCCAACTTGGCTTGGATCATTATCGACGAGCCGCACGTCTTCGGAACGCCGGTGACCGCGATGGCGGTCGAAGACAACGGCGAGGGAGGCGGCGCGCCGCCGGACCGCATGACCGTGTTCTTCCCGGCGGAAAACCCGGAGTGGGTGTGCGACGGCAATGCCGCGACGGACGGCATCCTCAACTTCATCTTCGACAATCCGGGAAATCGATACGACGTCGCGAACGGCAACTTCCAGGTTCGTCCGCCCGCGGTGGACTGACAGGCTCCAGGGCGGCGCGGGGCGGCATCGCCCCCGCCGCCCGTGGACTTGCCGGGTACGCGGCGCCGCCGCGCCGTGTATGGCTTACTCCGACCGCAGCGCCTCGACCGGGTCCACACGGCTTGCCCGGCGAGCGGGCACCCACGCCGCCCCCGCGGCGATCGACGTCAGGAGCAGCGCCATTCCAGCGAAGGTGAGCGGATCGGTCGCTGACACACCGTACAGCAGCGAGGCGAGCACGCGGCTGAGTCCGAAGGCGGCCGCCAGCCCGAGGGCGACGCCGATGCCCGTCAGACGCAGTCCCTCGCCGACCACGGCCTTCAACACCGTGGCCGCCGGCGCGCCGAGCGCCATACGGATCCCGATCTCGTGCGTGCGGCGGCTGACGATGTAGGAGATCACACCGTAGATGCCTACGGTGCCGAGCAGAAGCGCGATGCCGGCGGCGATGCCCAGGAGGACGACGGTGAACGAGGTAGCGGCCATGGCGTCTTCGACGACCGTCTCGAGCGTGCGCGGGCTGATCATGGGCAGTCGCGGATCCACGGCCCGCAGGGCTTCGCGGGCGCTCGGGATCGCCGTCAGGGGGTCGCCGCTCGTCCGGACGACGACGTCGAGGAAGGTCGAGCCCTCCGGCTCCTGCGGGGATCCCGCCACGATCGGGAGATACACGAGCGGCGCGGGATCGTCCTCGACGTTGTCGAAGCGGACCTGCTCAACGACACCCACGACCTCCCAGGAGAATTCGTCGCCCTGGTTCCGAATGCGGCGACCCACGGCGCTCTCGCCCGGCCAGAACGCGTTGGCGAGCGCGCTGCTCACCACGACGCCGCGGAACTCGTCGGCCTGGTCGGTCCATTCGAGCTCTCGTCCCTCGAGCACCTCGATGCCCATTGCCGCGAAATAGCCCGGCGACACACGGCGGCGCTCGATGATCGGACCGAGCTCGCCTTCGGGAAACGGCTGCTCCTCGGGCTCCATCGGGCCTGCGTTCTTCTGGCCCGTGAGCGGTGCGCCATTGATCGAGCCCGCGCCGAGCACCCCGGGGATCGCCGCGAGCTGCTCCAGCAGCCGACGGTGGAAGCCGAGCGCCGTTTCGGCATCGGGGTACTCCGCACCGGGCAGGCCGAGCGAAAAGGTGATCACGCCTGCGGGCTCGAACCCGAGATCGACGTCGCTCATTGCGGCGAAGCTGCGAGCCATCAAGCCGGAGCCGACCAAGAGGACAAGGGCCAGCGCGACCTGAGCCACCACCAGGCTGCTCCGGGCCCGGTGCCGCTCCCGCCCGGCGGTCGAAGCACGCCCACCGTCCTTGAGCGCGTTCGACAGGTCGCGCCTGCCGTAGCCGAGGACCGGGAAGAGGCCGAACAGAACGCCCGATACCAGCGAGATGGCCACGGTGAACCCGAGCACGCTCCCGTCGATGCCAATGTCGAGCGCCCGCGGGAAATCCGCCGGCGCGAGTCGCAGCAGCACCGGCACACTCAACGCGGCCAGACCCAGCCCGAGAAGCCCGGCGCCCAGGCCGAGTGCGACGGACTCGGCGAGGTACTGCCGCATGATGTCGGTGCGGCTCGCCCCCATCGCGGTCCGGACCGCCTGTTCTCGCTGACGAGACTCCGCGCGCACCAGGAAGAGGTTCGCGACGTTGGCGCAGGCGATCAGCAGGACGAACCCCACCGTGCCGAGCAGCACGAGAAGCGCTTCACGCGCCCCCTGCACGTACACCTCCTTGAGCGGCTTGACGTCGGCAGCCAGCCCGGCCTGCTCCATGATGTCGGGGCCCAGCTCGTCCGGGTGGGCCTCGGCGAATCGCAGCAGCAGGTCCTGCATCTCCACGTTGGCGGTTTCGACCGTCGCACCGGGCGCAAGTCGACCCACGCCGATCAGACCCAGCGAACCGATTTCCGCCGTCTCAGGATCGATGACCATCGGAATCCAGAGGTCCTCGTCGGAGAAGGCCGCCTCGTCGGGCATAACGCCGATCACACGACGCTGAACGCCGTCCATCTCGACGATCCGGCCGATGATGTCGCGGTCGGCTCCGAAGCTGCGCTCCCAGAGTCCGTAGCTGAGCACGACGACGGGCTCCGCGCCCGGACGGTCCTCGCCCTCGGCGAAGCTGCGCCCCAGGAAGGGCTGGACACCGATCACGTCGAAGTAGCGCTGCGTTGTCCTGAGCCCGTTGAGCCGTTGAGGCTCGGCATCGGTGATCAGGTTGACGTTGTCGTCGTCGTAGACCGCGAACGCCTGGAGAGAGCGGACGTATTCCGCGTAGTGGAGGTACATCGCCTCCGAGTGTGGAATCAGGGGCACGTTCACGCCCAGCCCGGGCGCCTCGTGGTTGTAGCTCACGAGCCGGTGGCTGTCGGGGTACGGCAGGGGATCGATCAGCACCCCGTCCACAATGCTGTAGATCGCGGTGTTCGCCGCGATTCCCGTGGCGAGGGTCACACCGGCCAGCGCCGTGAAAAAAGGTCGGCGGGCCAGGCTCCTCAACGCCATGCGTATGTCACGCCACATCGCATCCATCGTCCACCCCTCCGTTCACCCAAGGACCCGGCGCACCTCCTCGAGCGTTCGGCCTGACCTGTTTTCTCGAGACGCTTGAGCGCCGGGTAGATCGGCCCAGCTGCAGCTCTCTACGTAGGTTCGTACGGCGGCGAAGGCAGACGGGTTTCGCCCCTCAAAAGTCGGTCACGGCGCCGGGCGACATGGCGACGCGCAGGGCGTTTAAGACGACCACGAGGTCGATCGCTTCCTGCGCCAGCGCACCAGCCACGGGTGGCAGATATCCCGCGGCGGCGACCATCATGCCGAGGACGCTGAGCGCCATTCCGCCGATGGCGCTCTGGAGCGCGATCCGGCGCATTCGCCGGCCGATGTGGAGCAGCTCGTCCACTCGAGCGAGAGAGGTATCGACGATGACGGCGCTCGCGGCTTCCGACGTGACGTCCCCGCGGCCGAACGCGACGCCGACCGTGGCGGTGAGCATTGCCGGCGCGTCGTTGATGCCGTCCCCCAGGAACAGCGTCTTGGCCCTTTCGGTTTCGCGTCTGCAGATCTCGACCTTGCCTTCAGGAGAGATCCCAGCGTGAACCTCGTCCACGTCGACCAGTCCTGCGAAATAGCGAACCTCTTCTTCACGATCGCCCGAGACGAGAAGCACTCGATCGATCCCGTGTTTCGGGCGCAGGTGGGCCACGAACGGCGCGCTTTCGCGTCTCGGCGCGTCGCGAAACCGGTAGGTTGCCGCGTACCGACCCTCGATGAGGACGACGCATTCCAGGCCGGCTTCGGAGGGCGGCAGCTCGGACTCGTCCACGAGGCCTTCACGCAGAAGATGAGCTCGTCCGGTGATCGTGACTTCGGTGCCGTTCACCGTCCCTGTGAGGCCTGCTCCGGGGGGCTCCGACACGCGCTGCGCAGCCGGAACGCGCACTCCGTACTCCTCGGCGGCATTGATGACGGCGGAGGCGAGCGGGTGCTTGCTGTAGCGCTCCACCGCCGCAACGAGAGGAAAGACGCTCGTTCGATCGAAACCCCTCGCATAGGACTCCTCGCTCAGTGCCGGCCGGCCATAGGTGAGGGTCCCAGTCTTGTCCAAGATCATCGTCCGTACCTTGCCGACGAGCTCGAGCGCGGCGGGGTTGCGGATGATGATGCCACGCTCGGCCGACCTCGAGATGGCACCGATGATCGCCACCGGGATCGCGATCAGGAGAGGGCAGGGGGTTGCGATGACCATGACCGCGAGGAAGCGGACCGGATCGCCCGACGCGTACCAGGCCGCCAGGGCGATGCTCACGGCGAGCGGTGTGTAGTATGCGCCCAGCTGGTCTCCCAGCCTCCGGATGGTCGGCCGGTTCTGCTCCGCCTCACGCATCACTTCGACGATCTTGGCGTGTCGCGACCCGCTCGCCGGGCGAAGTGCGCGTATGGTGAGAGCCGCTTCTCCATTGATCGCGCCGGAGAGAACCATCGAGCCTGGAGCCTTGGACATGACGTACGGTTCGCCCGTCAGGTAGGACTCATCCATAGCGCTGTGCCCCTCGAGCACCTCTCCATCGACGGGGGCGAGTTCGTGTGGGTGGATGACGAGCATGTCACCCACGCGCACGTCGGCGGCATCGATGTCCGTAACGAGGCCGTCGTCGAGGCGGTGCGCCACGGATGGCATCCGATCCGCCAGCGCCCGCAGCACGGACGACGCACGATCCAGCGCGAGGGCCTCGATCGCCTTACCACCCGAAAGCATCAGAACGACCAGAGTCCCTGCCAGGTACTGCTCGAGCAGGACGGCGGTCACGATCGAGATCCCCGCCAGGAGGTCGGAGCCGAATTCTCGCCGTAGCGCCTTCTGGGCCAGCTGCAACACGAGGGGCAGTCCACCCAACGCCAGGGCGAGGAAGAGCGGAGCATCGCTGCCGAGACCGAGCCGACCCACTCCGTAGCGAAGCACTACGTGGGTGGAAATGGCCAGGAGCGCCAAGAACGCGATGTACAGATCGCGTGCCGCTCCGATGCCGGGAAGCCGTCGTCTCAAAGGGATGGTCCCACCTGAGAGCCTCGCGCCTTGGGTCGAAGGGGTCGACAGCGCGGGCTCGCCATTCATCGCGCTCGTCACGGGCCAGGGTAACGCGGACGTCGCGGTCCGAGAAAGCCTCGCGCATGCCCCTTGATCCGATGGGGGTTCGCACGCAGCCTTGGAGCGGAGCCCGCCTTGCCGGGCAGTAACCTCAGGGAGCCCAACGTGCCACGCCCCCATCCGTCATTCGTCTCGCGCGCGCCCGCGACCCTCCTTCTCCTCCTGAGTCCCGCGGCCCTCCACGCCCAGTCGATCACCTCGGATCGACCGGGCATCGGGAGTGGCTCCGCTGTTCTCCCGACGGGAATCGTCCAGCTGGAGAGCGGGGTCTCCTTGTCCTCCGGAACGGGGACGGACGCTTACTCGATCGGTCAGGCGCTGATCCGAGTCGGCTTCTCGTCGCTCGAGCTCGAGCTGTTCGCCAACTCGTTCGTGGTGGCGCGAAGCGAAGCATTTCCCGCGTCGGATGACGAGGGATTTCAGGACATCGGCCTCGGCGTGAAGGTCCCCGTGCTCCGAGAGGTCGGTGGGGGGCGGATGAACCTATCCCTCCAGGGCATTCTGACGGCTCCGACCGGCTCCGACTCGTTCACCAACGACGAGTGGATTGGGGGTGTGAACGCTCTGGCGGACGTCTCGCTCGGCGATCGGGGAGGCTTCAGCGCCAATCTCGGCATCAGCGAGAGCGGAGGGGGCGGCGCAGAGGTCATCTCGGTCATCGTGACGCCGGGCGTTTCACTCAGCGACGAGGTCGGTGCCTACGCCGGGTGGGCCGGGTTCTTCAGCGACGACGGCGACGTGAACTTCGGCGAGGGTGGGCTCACGCTCCTGGCATCACCCGACGTCCAACTCGACGTCAACGGTGGCTGGGCACTCGACGGGGACGGTTGGTTCGTCGGAGGCGGTGTCGCAATCCGCTGGGGTGCGCGCTGAGGCGACGAGGGGGGCGGACGCGGTGACGGCTGGTTATTCAGGGACGTCGTTGGCCAAGAAGTTGGGGATCAAAGAGGGCCACTCGGTCCTCGTGGTGGCGCCGCCGGACCAGCTGGCCGACCTGCTCGAGCCGTTGCCGGCGGGCGTCGGGATCGAGGCGGTGGGCATCAGCCGGCCCCGAGTCGACGGAGCCGGGGTGGAAATGGATTGGCAAGGTGACAGTCTTCCCGACGACCGCTTCGACGTGGTTCTGCTCTTCAGCCCGGGCTCCGAGGACCTGCATGAGAACTTCGGTGCCGCGGTGTCACGGCTTCGGTGGAACGGCGGCCTTTGGGTCTGTTGGCCGAAGAAGAGCTCGGAGCACTTCGTCGATCTCGCCGAGTCCGAGGTGAGACGCACGGGCCTCTCCGCCGGACTCGTCGACAACAAGATCTGTGCGGTCGACGACGATTGGTCGGGGCTGCGCTTCGTGGTCAGGATCGCCGACCGCCCCAGGGAGATCGAGGTGGGCGGACCCGAGCTCTAGGTAGGCCTCAGCCACCGGCTTCCCCCAGGCGAGCCCAACCGTGGGATGGCCCATCTGGCCCCTCGACTAGATCGGCCTACCCGCCGACGCGCGTCGGGTCTGACCGGCTGGTCCGGGTCCCGTCTCCCAGCTGCCCGACGTGGTTGCTCCCCCAGCAGTACTGGCCGCCGTCGGTCGCGATCCCGCACGTCAGTGCGCCACCGGCGTGGATGGAGGAGAAGCGCAGATCGCCCGCGACGGGGGCCGGGGTCGGGCTACTTCGGGTCGTCCCGTTACCGAGTTGACCCTGAGAATTCTGACCCCAGCAATACGCCTGGCCGCCGGACATGAGCGCGCATGTGTGAACCGCCCCGGCCGCCAAGTCCCGCGGAGCTCCGCCGAGGCCCTGCACTTCGGTCGGCTCGGTCCGGTCTTGAATCGTTCCGTCTCCGAGCTGGCCGGCCGAATTGCTCCCCCAACAGAAGACCCTCCCCTGGCTGATGCCGCAGGTGTGGGCGCTCCCCGCCACGAGTCTGGAGACGCCATTTCGGGCCAGCGTGGGCACGAGTCGATCGAGTAAGCTGCCGTCGCCGAGTTGCCCGCTGTTGTTGAGCCCCCAGCAGAACGTGTTTCCGCTCGCCGTCAGGCCGCACGTGTGGCTCCAGCCCGCCGCGATCTCCCTGAAGGCCAGCCCTCCGCCGACGATACGGGGGGCGGTCTGATCATTGCGCGTGCCGTCGCCCAACTGCCCGCTTTCGTTGTCCCCCCAGCACAGCGGTACGCCGTTGCCGGCGAGGCCGCACGTGTGGGAGGCACCCGTGGCCAGGGCGGAAAACCGGAGCTCCGTCCGCACGCGGACGGGTGCCGAGCGCGCGTTGCGGGATCCGTCCCCGAGTTGGCCCGCGTCGTTCGCTCCCCAGCAGGAGGCGACGCCATTCGCCCCGAGCGCACACGTGTGCGACGCACCCGCCGCGAGGGCCACGAAGCCCAACGAGCCCGCGGGTGCGGATTGGCCCAAGTCGTTGGCGCCGCGGCACGTGAGGCTACCGCCCCGGAGGGAGCACACATGGCTCCCTCCGACCACAAAGCTGTTCCGAACCACGGTGACCGGAGATGATTCGGTCGGGGTGGGGTTGTTGATCTCCAGCGTGGCCTGGGGCTTGGCGGTGGCCCGAAACGTCACGGGCTGGGCGATCCCGGACACGGCCGCGACGAGCGTCTGCTCTCCTTCGATCATGCCCAAGCGCCACAGTGCCGAAGCCTGCCCGAGCGAGTCGGTGCGTGTCTGCGACGGCGCGGTGACGCCGTCGCCCGACCGGACGGTGAAGCTCACCAAGGCACCGGGGACGGGGTTGCCCGAGGAATCAGCGATGGCCACGACCAGCCTGTTCGGGACGATCCGTCCCACCTCAGCTTCCTGATTGCTGCCGGCTGCGATGGAGGCGCGCTCCGGAGGGCCCGGAACGGCCAGAGCCACGATGCGAGCGGGAGTGAGATCCGCACCGGCCACGCTCGCCTGGACGAGGGTGCGACTGGGTTGGGAGGGGAGTCGGACGAAGTTCACCGCGATGCCGTCCCGGCTCGTCCGCACTTCCTCCGTGAGGAGCGTCCCGTCGCCCGCCTCGATCACGAAGACGATGATCGTGTCCGACATTCCGCCACCGGTCTCGTCCGTCGCCCGGACGCCGACGCGCACGGACGACCCGATCGGTCCTCGGACTGTATCGGTCGGGATCGGCACGATCTCCGCGGTCCGCGACGGCAGGGGCGGGAGCTCGGGCAGAATCGGCGCCACGATCGGCGTCGTCTCCTCCGGCTCGGACCCATTGAGGAAGGTGTAGCCGAAGACGCCGATCAACACGACCGCCATGCCCACACCCCAGATGACGGGCCCGCGAGACCGCGGCTCGTCGCGCGTGGCCGGTTCGACCCAATCGTCGTCTGACGGGATCGCGCCGCTCGGCCGGAAGAGCAGCGCACCTTCATCGATCTCGTCGGGCGGCCCGCCGAACTTTCCTACGTCTACGGAATCAGAATCGGACATGAGGGGGGCGGCTCAGTTTCGTCGTCGGTGCCCATTCGGGCATGCACAAATGTACCGTGGGTCGGGGTCGGAGGTAGGGCAAGGGGGTGAGGGGGGCGGACGCCGTCGTGGAGGTGATGGAGTTCACCGAGTCGGCTCCTGCTCGGCCGTGGGCACCGCGTCGATATTTCGCTCCAGCCCGTCATCGTCTGCGGGTGCGGCGTCACCGAGGTCGGTGAGCGACAAGGTGTCCGTCTCATCATCAGTGTTGACGAGGGAGACGTCGGCCGCGTCCCGGCCACTGTAATTTGCGTCTCCCGAAACGGCGGGGCTGGTCACGATGTTGTATGCGATGTCCCCGTCGAAGAGGGCGTCGTCCTGGCCCGTGACGGTCACCGTCTGCGGGGTGTTCCATGGGGTGCCACCCCCGGTGGGCGTGAAGATCAGCGGCGTCGGTGAGGTGACGAGACCCTCGGTCGGATCATCCGAGGAGACGCCGATCGAGACGTCCGCCGTCGGCTCCGAGTCGAGCTGGACGGTGAAGGTTGCCGTGCCTCCTGCTTCGCTCGTGGTCGCCGTGATCACGTTGACGGAAATGCCCGCGGTGTCGTCGTCGACCGTGGTGGCGCTGACCGTCTGGTCGGGCAAGGGGTCGAACTCGTCGTCCGAATTGGCGTCGTCGATCGCCATCGTGATCAGTGTCACCTGGTCCCC
>JAOTVL010000112.1 GCA_029863525.1 Gemmatimonadota bacterium | reverse complement strand
GAGCACCGCGCCCGCCACCCCGCCGATCGCGACGAGCAGCATTCCCCGCTTCAAGATGAGACCGAGAATCTGAGCGTGCTCGGCCCCGAGCGCCTTCCGGACACCAATCTCCCGAGTCCGGCGGCTCACCGAGTAAGCGATGACCCCGTAAAGGCCGACAGCCGCCAGAAGCAGAGCCAGCACGCCGAAGGCTCCCAGCAGCCAGGCGCCCGCCCGGATGGGGAAGAGCCGAACGTCCGCGAGTCCACGCATGGTCCCCGTCTCCAAGAACACCAGGTCGGGATCCAGCACCCTCAGCTCACGTTCGAGCCCGGGAAGCACGTCGATCGCCGGCCCCGCCGTGCGAACCACGAAGTTGCCGAAGGTGCTCTGCGTCGGGAGGGGAAGATGGAGGTACGGCTTCGGCGCTTCACCCGGCGTGTCGACCTTGTAGTCCTCCACCACCCCTACGACCTGCCACGGCTCCCCACCCCACGAGGTGCGGAACTCACGCCCGACGACCGACTCACCCGGCCAGAATCGGGTCGCCATCGTCTGCGACACCACGACCACGCGCCGCCCCTCTTCCCGGTCGGCGCGTTCGATTCCACGGCCGCCCACGACCTCGAGATCGTAGGCCTCGAAGTAGTTCTCGTCGACGTATGCTCCGTCCATGACGTACGGCCGATCGTCCCCCGAGCTCTGGTGGCCGTCGATGAACACCCCGAACCCGTTGTTGTTGAGGGAGAGAGGAACCCGACTCGTGATCCCGACCGCCACGACATCGGGTCGGACGGCGAGCGCGTCCCGGCCCATGTCGTAGAACACGCCGGCCTGCTCCCCGTCGTATCCGTTCATCTCCATGGCGAGGCCCATGTACGCGACCTCGTCGACCTCGTAGCCGAAATCGACCCGCTGGGCGGCGCCCACGCTCCGGACCAGGAGCGCACCGCCCACGAGCAGGACCAACGAAAGAGCCACCTGCACCACGACCAGGACATCGCGAAGCTCCAACCACCGTCCCCGCGCCTTCGCCGACGCCCCGGTATCCTTGAGCGCGGGCACGAGATCCGGCCTCGACGCCCGTAGCGCCGGAAGAAGCCCGAAGACCAATCCCGTCAGGACCGCGACGGAAAGCGTAAAGACCAGCACCCTCCAGTCGGGCGCGACGTCGAACCCGATGTTGATCGGCAGCGGTGGCTCGAGACCCGCGATCAGCTGCGAGAGCCACGCCGACAGCCCGACGGCGGCGACGCCCCCCACCAAGGCGAGGAGTAAGCTCTCGGTCAGAAGCTGCTGAACGATCCTCGTTCCCGACGCTCCGATCGCGACCCGCAAGGCGAACTCCCGGCGGCGGCTGGAAGCTCTGGCCAGCAGCATGTTGGCCAGGTTCGCGCAGGCGACGAGCAAGACGAGACCGACCGCGCCGAGGAGAAAGAAGCCCACCGGAGCGAGGGTGGCATCGAAGTCCGGGTTGATGGCTACGTCGTTGGTGGCGATCACCGTGACTCGTTCACGCTCGTTCGTGTCGGGATACTGGTCGGCGAGCCGCGCCGCGATTCCTTCCAGTTCGGCTCGTACCTGGCGGACATCGGTGTCGGGCCGCATGCGTCCCCGCAGCCACATCCAGTGTCGGGCGCGCTGATCGAGCCGGGTCTCTCCGATCAGCGGTCCCGAATTACGGTTGTTTCCGAGCGGCTCGACCTCCTCGACCATGGAGGTCGGAATCCACATCTGGGCGGTGACCGCCGGGAACATGCCCCCGAACGACTCTGGCGCCACGCCGACGATCGTGTACGTCGTCCCGTTCAGGCGAAGCGTCCGATCCAGGATCGCGGGATCCCCACCGAACCGGGTCTGCCAGAAGACGTGGCTCAGCACCGCCACCGGAAAGGCGCTCGGTAGCGAAAACTCCTCGCGGACGAAGGCGCGGCCCACTGCCGGCTGAACGCCCAGCACCGAGAAGTAGTCCTCGGTCACGAGCTCGCCGACTACGAGCTCCGAGCTTCCGTCGATCGAGAGGTTGGCGAAGAAGTTGGAGTAGCCGGCGATTCCCGAGAGCGTCCGCGACTGTTCTCGGTAATCCAGGTAGTTCGGGTACGAGTTGGAATCGTGCGACGTCGAGGTCGCGGAGTGGCCATAGATATCGACCAGCTCCTCCGGGCTCTCGACCGGAAGCGGACGGAGCAGCACCGCGTTCACAAGGCTGAAGATCGAGCTGTTCACTCCGATCCCGAGCGCCAACGTCGCGATGGCGACGACGGCGAAGCCGGGGGCGCGAACGAGTCCTCGCAGCGCGTACCTGAGATCTGACCAAAGGCGTTCCACGACGTGCCTCCCCAGGGGCGGTTGACGCACGCCCCATACGACGCCCACCGCCCTCTTGTGTCAACGTGCGGTTGCGACGCCCACGCGGGGTACGGAGCTTGTCCCGATGACCATGAATCGACGGGACGCGATTCGCACTGTCGCCGGGGGAGCTTTCGGACTCGCGTCGATCCCCTTCGACGCGGCGCGGCACCGCTTGCTCGGCGGCCCCGAGTCGCGGCCGCACGCTCCACGTCAGCCCGAGCCTGAGCTGCTGATTCGCGGGGGCCGAGTCGTGAACGCCGACGGCAGCCGCATGTCCGACGTGAGGATCGTCGGCGAGCGGATCACCGAAATGGGCGCCGGGCTCGCTCCCGGTCCAGACGCGCGAGTCATCGAGGCGGCGGGGCACCTGGTCATGCCGGGCGGGATCGACCCCCATGCCCACCTGCAAGGCAGCTTCGTGGACGACCTGACCAGCGGGACGTCGGCGGCGCTCGCCGGTGGGATCACCTCGGTGGGGACGTTCGCATACGGGCAGGACGGCGAGAACGCGGTGCAAGCGATGGAGCGCTGGCTTTCGGAGGTCCCGCGCTCGGCGGTCGGCGACGTCTTCTTCCACGCCTCGAGTTGGCCGCCGACATCCGAGTTCGCGGGGCAGATGCCGGAGCTGGCCGCGCTGGGGCAACCGAGTCACAAGATCTTCATGACGCGCTCCGACTTCGGGGCGAACCGACGCGAGGTCATCCGTGTGCTGGAGGCCGCGCGCGACGCAGGCGTGGTGACGCTGATGCATTGCGAAGACGGCGCGATCCTCGCCTCGGCCCTCGAGCGGCTCCGCGCCGAAGGACGCACCTCTTTGGCATGGTACGCGGAGAGTCGCCCGGAGCTCGCGGAGTTGACGGCGACGCAGGACGCGACCGCGCTGTGCGCACAGACCGGTGCCCCGATGCACTTCGTGCACCTCTCCTCCGAGAGAGCGCTGCGAGCGGCCCGTGACCCGGCGTTCGGCGATCTACCGCTCAGCATCGAGACCCGACCGCTCTACCTCTACTTCACGGAGGAGTGGCTCCGTGGTCCCGACGGACCCCTCTACGTCGGGCAGCCCCCGCTCCGCTCGGCGCGCGACGTCGAAGCCATGTGGGGGGGGCTTCGCGATGGTCGCATCGACATGTTGGCCACCGACCACGCGCCATGGACTCGGGCCCAGAAGATGGACCCGCAGCTCGACGTCGGACGCCTCCGGCCGGGCGTGAGCGACCTGCGCTTCGTGCGACCGGTCCTTTACTCCGAAGGTGTGGCAAAGGGACGACTCACCCCCGAGCGGTACGTCGAGGTGACGTCTACGGCGGCGGCCCGCGCGTTCGGCCTCTACCCGGATCGGGGCGTTCTACGCGAAGGCGCGTTCGGCGACGTGATGATCCTCGATCCGGAGCGCACCCACATCGTCGACGCCGATGACGATCCGTCGAACTCCGACTATACGCCGTTCCAGGGTTGGGCTCTGACCGGCTGGCCGATCATGACGGTACGACGCGGTGAGGTCGTGTATGAAGACGGCCGGGTGACGGGCCGAGCCGGAAGCGGACGTCCGGCGGAGCGTCGCCCGTGGGGAGCGTAGCTTCACCCCCGAAGCCCTACCTGGAGAATCCATGTCATCGATCGTCTTGATACTGGCGGTAACGGTCCAGCAACTGCCCGCGCCCTTCGAGACGCCCTGGAACCGAGCCATTCCGAGCGTGGTGGAGCGTCCGGTGGGGGCGGCGCTGACCGTCCCGCCCGGTTTCGAGGTCGGCGTTTTCGCCGAGGGTCTGGGCGATCCACGCCGGATGGTCGTCGCGCCGAACGGCGACGTCTTCGTCGCCGAGAGCCGACGTGGCGAGATCGTCGTGCTCCGCGACGCGGACGGGGACGGGGTCGCGGAGCTGCGACAGACGTTCGCGACCGATCTGAACCGGCCGTTCGGCCTGGCCTTCCGCGAGGGCCACCTCTTTGTCGGCAACAACGACGCCGTGGTTCGGTTCCCGTATCGATCGGGCCAGACGCGTGCCGAAGCCGCCCCGGCGCACGTCGTCGACCTACCCGTGAGCAGTGACGCGCTCGACACGGACACGGCCGAGCGACTCGGCATCGACGTGAGCCGTACCAGGGGGTTCAACCACTGGACGCGAAACCTGATCTTCGGCCCCGACGGCCGGATGTACGTCTCCGTGGGGAGCGCCACCAACGCGATGCCCGGCGACGACCCGCGGAGGGCAGCGATCAACCGCTACGAGCCGGACGGCACCGGACATGCGGTCATCGCCGGGGGACTGCGGAACCCGGTGCCGCTCGCGTTCCACCCCGAATCCGGCGAGCTATGGACCGCGGTCCACGAGCGCGATCACCTGGGCGACGAGCTCGCGCCCGACTACGTGACCTCGGTCCGAGAAGGGGGCTTCTACGGCTGGCCATACGCCTACATCGGACCGAACCCAGAGCCGATCCTCAACGGTGCCAGGCCAGATCTGATCGAGCGCACACTCGTGCCCGATGTGCTTCTTCCGGCGCATGCCGCCCCGATGGGACTCACGTTCTATAAGGGCGCTGGGTTTCCTGCAGAGTACGCGAACAGCGCGTACGTTGCGCTGCACGGATCCATCAACAGGTTGGACCTGGCCGGATACTCCGTCGTGCGCATCCCGTTCGCCGACGGACGGCCGACAGGCCCCCCCGAAGACTTCCTGACCGGCTTCATCCTGCGTGACGACGAAGAGAAGGAGGTGTGGGGCCGACCCGTCGACGTGCAGGAGCTGCCGGACGGGTCCTTGCTGATCGCCGACGACGCCGGCAACCGGATCTTCCGCGTCACCTACACGGGTCGCGCACCATGACCATCCTGCGCACCTTCGCCCCTCCCCACTCCGGAGGCCCGTGATGCAGACGCCGTTGACTCCGATGGAGTTCGCGCGCCGCGCCCGCAGCATCTACGGAGACCGAGAGGCAGTGGTCGACGGTGACGGGCGATGGACGTACGAGGCGTTCCTGGAACGATGCGACCGATGGTCCGCCGGGCTGCAATCGCTCGGTGTCGAACAGGGCGACCGGGTAGCCTACATCGCACCCAATACGCACGGGCACCTGGAGGGATACTACGCGGTGCCGCAGATCGGCGCGGTCATCGTGCCCCTCAATTATCGTCTGCTTCCGTCCGACTGGGCGTACATGCTCAACCATTCGGGGGCGCGTGTCCTCTGTGTCCACGAGGACTTCCTCGACCTCGTCGATTCGGTGCGCGAGGAGCTGGGGGGCGTAGAGCACTTCGTCGCGCTGGAGGGTGAGAAGGAGGGGTGGCTCGACTACGAGGCGCTCGTGGCCGACGCGGCTGCCCTCTTCGCACGACCCGAAATATCCGAGGGAGACCTGCTCGCCATCAACTACACGAGTGGGACGACGTCGAACCCGAAAGGGGTCATGATCACCCATCGTAACGCGTGGGTTAATGCGGTCGGGACGCTCGTACACCATCCCATGACCAGCGCCGATCGCTACTTGTGGACGCTGCCGATGTTTCACGCGAACGGCTGGACGTTCGTGTGGATCGTGACCGCCGCCGGTGGAACGCACGTGTGCGCGCGGAGTGTCGACGCAGCGACCGTGTTCGAGCTCGCAGCGGCCGAGGAGGTCTCGGTCCTCTGCGCGGCGCCGACGGTCTTGATCATGATCGCGAGCGCCCCGGAGGAGCTGCGATCGACCGCGCCTCGCGGTGTGCGGGTGCTCACCGCGGGCGCTCCTCCGGCGGCGCACACCATCCAGCGGGTCGAAGGAGACCTCGGTTGGACGGTCACGCACGTGTATGGGCTCACCGAAACCGCTCCGCTCATCAGCGTCTGCGAGGTGCGGTCCGAGCACGAGGCGCTGAGCAGCGAAGAGCGTGCCCGCCACAAGGCGCGCCAGGGCGTAGAGCTGATCACCTCCGGCGAGCTCCGCGTCGTGGACGACGACGGCAACGACGTGCCCCGTGACGGCGAGACCGTGGGCGAGATCGTGGTACGGGGAAACGTGGTCATGGAGGGCTACTACCGCGACCCCGAGGCCACGGCACGGGCCTTTCGAGGGGGTTGGTTCCACTCCGGCGACGCGGCAGTCGTCGACCCCGACGGCTACATGCTGATCCGGGACCGTATCAAAGACGTCATCATCAGCGGCGGCGAGAACATCTCCTCGGTGGAGGTGGAGGGGGTGTTGCTGGCGCACCCGGCGGTTCAGGAGGTGGCGGTGGTCGGGCTGCCGCACGAGAAATGGGGTGAGGCGCCGCACGCCTTCATCGTGCCGAAAGCCGGAATGACGATGGACGCCGCGGAGCTCGTGGATTTCGCGCGGGGCCGACTCGCCGGCTTCAAGATTCCCAAGGGGGTCACCGTGCTCGACGAGCTCCCGAAGACCGCCACGGGCAAGATCCAGAAGTACGTGCTGCGTGGACAGAAGGCCGCGATCCACGCTCAGTAGCCCGGAAGCTCCCACCATCGGTGCTTTTTGATTCAACGGTGAGAGCCCACCGCCCAAAGCCTCGCCGTCGCCGTCCTCTGCGCGCGATTCGCGGAGTTCCGCGCGCGCGCCGGGCGCGCGTCGGCAGGGGCCTTGCGGTGCCGAGAGCGCACCGGAATAATCCTTCACAGCCCGCCGTGGGGACGCCCGACCCGACCTCCGGCACCCGCCTGAACCAAGCCGAGTGTCGTCGATGCGCGCGGACCCGACAGCTTCCAGAACAAACGCCTTCCTGGCGCCCGCCCTGATCTGGGCCGTGCTCGCATGGAGCGTCCCCTTGGTCGCATCGGCGCAGCAGCCCCCATCGGGTTCGACCGCGGATCGACGTCCGATCGACGGCTCTCCCGCGCCGATCTTGCCCGAGTCGATCACCCGCGACGAACGCGGACGCGCAACCGTTCGTGCGATCCGACTCGACGAGCCGCTCGTGCTCGATGGCCGCCTCGACGAGTCGGTCTACGCCGACTTCCGACCGTTCGGCGATTTCGTTCAGGTGGCGCCGGTTGCTGGCGACCCCTCCTCGGAGCGGACCGACGTCTGGGTCACCTACGACGACCAGAATGTCTACGTGACCTGTCGCTGTTGGGACTCGGCTCCACCCGAAGATTGGGTCGCAAACGAGCTGCGACGCGACACCCCAGGCCTCCGAAACAACGAACACTTCGGGGTCATGTTCGACACGTTCTACGATCGGCGCAGCGGCATGATGTTCTACGCCAACCCGCTCGGCGCCCGCGCGGACTACTCGGTGGTCGACGAGGGTGGGTCCAACACCGACTGGAATCCCGTGTGGGACGTCGCCGGCGGCGAGTTCGACGGCGGGTGGGTCGTCGAAATGGCGATCCCCTTCAAGTCCCTTCGCTACAACGCCGGAACCGACCAGATGTGGGGCATCCAGCTCCGCCGTTCGATCCGGCACAAGAACGAATGGACGTACCTCAATCCGGTCCCGCCCTTCTTGGCAGGTCCCCAAGCGCTCAACCGGATCTCGGCCGCGGGCACGATCGTCGGGCTCGATCTGCCCCCGGCCGGAAGCAACCTCGAGCTCAAGCCGTACGCGATCGGCGGCCTGACGACGGACCGGGTGTCCACGCCGACCCGTTCGAACGACGCGACCGGCGACGTCGGCCTCGACCTCAAGTATGGTCTCACCGCCAACCTGACGGCGGATCTCACCGTGAACACCGACTTCGCTCAGGTCGAGGTCGACGAGCAGCAGGTCAACCTGACCCGCTTCAGCCTCTTCTTTCCTGAGAAGCGCGACTTCTTCCTGGAGGGCCGGGGCGTGTTCGAGTTCGGGGAAGGCGGCGTCGGCGGATTCCGGCCCGGCCGCGGGGGACAGTTCGGCCGCGGCGGTGGGGACGCGCCCACGCTGTTCTACAGCCGACGGATCGGCCTGGATCGGGGGCAGGTGATCCCGATCCAGGGTGGCGGCCGCGTGACCGGCAAGGTCGGTCCGTTCGCGGTCGGCGCGATCAATATCCAGACCGGCGCCGAGGAGGCGGCCGACATCTCGAGCACGAACTTCACCGTGCTGCGCGTCAAACGGGACATACTCAGCCGCAGCTCCGTCGGTGCGCTCTTCACCAACCGGTCGGTTTCCGTGGGCGGCACGGGAGCCAACCAGGTCTATGGCGTCGACGCGGCGTTCGCCTTCTTCCAGAACCTGGAGATGGGCGCGTACTGGGCCCGAAGCGAGACGCCCGGTCTGTCCGGGAACCAGGAGAGCTGGCAGGCGGCCGCCGGCTACGAAGGCGACACATACGGCGCCACTGCGTCCAGGCTCGAGGTCGGGGGTGCGTTCAACCCGGAGGTCGGCTTCTTGCGTCGGAGCGACTTCGAGAAGACCACCGGCACGCTTCGATTCAGCCCGAGGCCGACGTCGATCGAAGCGATCCGGAAGCTGACCTGGGAGACCGGGATCGACTTCTTCGCCGATGCGTCCACGGGTCGCATGCAGTCACGGAGGCAATCCGCGCGCTTCGATGTCGAGATGGAGACCAGCGACCGATACGCCATCGAGGCCGTGCGCGAGTTCGAGCGCATCGACGAACCGTTCGCGATCTCGAGCGACCTCGACATTCCCACGGGCCGCTACACCTTCACGAGCTACCGAGCATCGTATACGTCGGGGGAGCAGCGCCGTCTCTCTGGGAACATCTCCTACCAGTGGGGCGCTTTCTATCACGGCTCGATCCGTGCGCTGTCGATCAGCCGAGGCCGCGTGGTCGTCTCGAACCACCTCTCGCTCGAGCCGGGCGTGAGCTTCAACCTCATCGACCTTCCCGGCGAGCCCGAGTCGACCCAGGCGGTCTTCCGGCTCAGAGCGGACTACGCCTTCACACCGCGCATGTTCGCCAGCTCGCTCGTGCAGTACAACGACGCCGACGGGACGCTGTCGAGCAACGTTCGCTTCCGTTGGGAATATGCACCGGGGAGCGAGATCTTCGTGGTCTGGACCGATGATCGCGACACCGGTCCGGGTGGCACGGGCCTGCGGAGTCGCGGTTTGGCGGTGAAGGTGACGCGGCTTCTACGGTACTGAGCGCGCACCGTGACCGATCTCTTCCGGTTCTGGCCGGCTCTGTTGGCCCTGGCCATCCCGACCTCCCAGGCATTGGCCGCCGCTCACGTGATTCTTCGCCGGCGGGATGTGCGAGCCTCCGGTGGATGGATGGGGCTCATTTGGCTGGCGCCGGTCATCGGCGTCGTGCTCTACACGCTCTTCGGCATCAATCGGATCAAGCGGCGCGCGCGTTCCCTGCGATCCGGGGCCGTCGGCTACAAGGATTGGATCCCTGATTCAGAAGGCCAGGAAGACCAGCTGCGGGCGCATCTCGGGGAGCGCTGGCGCCATCTGGTGCGCCTACTGCCCGTGGGTGACCGCGTAACGGGACTCCCACTCATGGCCGGGTGCTCGGTCGAATCGCTCGTCGATGGCAAGGAGGCGTATCCCGCCATGCTCGACGCGATCGACCACGCCGAGCACTCCATTACCCTGCTCAGCTTCATCTTCGACGCCGATCGCGTCGGCGTTCGGTTTGGCGACGCACTAGGTCGCGCCGTTGACCGTGGGATCGAGGTCCGTGTCCTCATCGACGCGATGGGCGCCCGTTACTCGGTGCCTCGGATGTCCTCGCGTCTCAAGAAAGCTGGCGTGCGGGTCGCGCACTTCATGCCCGCGATCTTTCCATGGCGGACCCGCTTCGTAAACCTGCGCAACCACCGCAAGATCATGGTGGTCGACGGACGAATCGCCTTCACGGGCGGGATGAACATCCGGGAGGAGTTCTGGCCCGAGTCGGCAAGTGACCACGCGGCCCACGACCTCCACTTCCGAGTCCAAGGACCCGTGGTCGCGGAGATCCAGAAGGCCTTTGCCGAGGACTGGACCTTCTCCACCGGCGAGCGCCTGGAGGGTGATCTCTGGTTTCCGTCGTTGGCGCCCGTAGGATCCACCATGGCGCGCGCTGTGAGCGACGGGCCCGACATCGACTTCGAAAACATCCATCTCATGCTGCTGGGCGCGCTGAGCGTTGCACGGTCGTCCGTCCGTGTCATCACGCCGTACTTCTTGCCCGACTCCCGTCTCATCTCGGCCTTGAACATCGCCGCCATGCGCGGCGTCGAAGTTGAGGTGGTCGTGCCGGGCAAGAGCAACCAGAAGCTCGTGCAGTGGGCTTCGACGGCACAGGCCGACCAGATCCTGGAACGCGGCGTGCGGGTCTTCGAGTCTCCGCCCCCGTTCGATCACTCCAAGGTGATGCTCGTCGACGCGTGTTGGGTCTTCCTCGGGTCGTCGAACTGGGATCCTCGAAGCCTGGAATTGAACTTCGAGCTCAACGTTGAAGCCTACGACCCGGGGCTCGCTGCTCGTCTCGGGACGCTCTTCAGGGAACGGCGCGAGGCATCCATAGAGCTCACCCTCGAGCGTGTTCGGGCGCGAAGCGTCCCGGTGAAGCTCCGAGATGGCGTCGCGCGCCTTTTCTCGCCCTACCTCTAGCCAGCGGCTCCTACCGGTTCCTTGCACCGGAAACAGCCCTTCCCTACCGTGTGACGAACCCCAGGACACCGGGAACTTCCCCCAGGAGCCCACCCCTGAAGCCCACCATCGGACCGGTGGCCAGCTCGGACCGACATAGTCTCACGCTGTTCGGCCCTTCCCGGCCCGATCCCACGTGAGTTCGATGTCCTCCTCGAACTCGCCACGCCGCGACCCGTCGAGGGAAGCCTCGCGGCTCGAGCGGTTATTCGCCGAGCTGAAACGCCGCAAGGTGCTGTCCACGGCAGGTGTCTACCTGTTCGTGGCTTTCGTCGCCATGCAGGTGGTCAACGACGTGGTCCCCTTCATCCCGTTCGTGCGAGATGCCGAGGAGGCGGGCCAGGTGGTGCTCCTTCTCCTGGTCATCGGGTTCCCGATCGCGATGACCGCGGCATGGGTCCTCGAGCTGCAGCCACCGCGACTCCGCCGCGAGCTGCCGCGGGAGGAGGCCGAGCTCAGAGAAAGGGCCGGACCGGCGAAAGAGCTTCGGCCGGACACCGTCGGCGTCCTGCCGTTCGAAAACCTCAGTGACGAGCGCGAGGACGAGTACTTCAGCGACGGCATCACCGACGACGTCATGATGTCGCTCTCGCAGATCGAGGGTCTGCGGGTCATCCCCCGTACGACGGTCCGGCAATACAAGTCGGTGAGCCGCGGCTCCGCCGAGCTCGGCGCCGAGCTCGGAGCGGCGACGCTGGTCACGGGAAGCGTGCGTCGAATCGGCTCGAGAGCGCGCGTCGTCGTCGTCGCGATCGATGCCGCCAGCGAAGATCACCTCTGGTCCGACACGTACGATCGCGAGCTCGAGGACATCTTCGAGGTGCAGAGCGAGATCGCATCGCACGTTGCGGAAGCGGTTGCCCGTGAGCTCTCGCCGGCCGCGCGGCGGCGAATCGAGGAGCGGGGCACCAGCGACGCCGAAGCCTACGTCCTGTACCTTCGGGCGCGTTTTCTGTGGAACCAGCGCACCGAGAAGTCGCTCGTCGAGAGCCTCTCCCTCTTCC
>JAOTVL010000111.1 GCA_029863525.1 Gemmatimonadota bacterium | reverse complement strand
GACTCGGTCGGTCCCGTGCCGTCGCCCAACCCGTTGGCGTCCAGGCCCGCCCTCTCGACGCTCGTCGACGCTCTTCCCCCCTCGATGAAGCAGCAGCCCGTTCCTCCGGGCGAAGAAAGTGTCGACCACGAGCTCGAGCGCGCGGTCCGACGCGCGCCCGTCGTACGCCTCGTCGATCGGATCATACGAAGGGCGATCGAGGATGGAGCGAGCGACATCCACGTCGAGGAGACGGGGAAGGACGTGCGCGTACGGTTCCGCCTGGACGGCCGCCTCGAGCAGGCGCTCGACGTTCCCTCCGGAGCGCGTCGTGCGATCCTCTCCCGCATCAAGGTGCTGGCGGGGATGGACATCGCGATTCGCCGGCGAGCTCAAGACGGTCGCGTGGCCTTCCGCCACGAAGGCCGCGGTCTCTCGCTCCGCGTCAGCACACTCCCCGTGAACGGCGGCGAGAAAGCCGTCGTGCGCATCCTCGACGCCGAGTCCGCGCCGCGCGACCTGAGCGCGCTCGGCATGGCCGACCAGGACCTCTCCCAACTCCGTTCCCTCCTCCGCCGTGGCGAAGGTGTGATCCTGGCCGCCGGACCCACCGGAAGTGGAAAGAGCACGACGCTCTTCGCCGCCCTATCGGAGATCGACCGTGACCACCGCAACGTCGTCACGGTCGAAGATCCCGTCGAATACCGCTTGCCGGGCGCGAGTCAGGTGCAGGTGGAGCGCCGAGCCGGGCTGGGATTCGCCGAGGCACTTCGGGCCATTCTGCGTCAGGACCCCGACGTCGTCATGGTCGGCGAGATCCGAGATCGCGAGACCGCCGAGATCGCCATGGCAGCGGCGGTGACGGGGCACCTCGTCCTCTCCACCATCCACACCACCGACGCCCCCGGCGCGGTCACTCGTCTCCTCCACATGGGCGTGCCCCCCTTTCTCGTGGCGGGCGGCCTCGCCGGCGTGGTGGCTCAACGCCTCGTCCGCCGATCGTGCGACGCCTGCCGCGCCCGAGGATGCGCGGAGTGTCGGTCCGGCCTACGGGGCCGAACCGGCGTCTACCAGGTCCTGCGCGTGACCGACGCAATGCGCGACGAGATCTCCGTAGGAGGCTCCTCCGCGCGACTGCGGCGACTCGCACGTGATGCAGGCATGCGCTCGATGGAGTCCGACGCGCGTCGCGCCGTCGCCGCCGGCCTCACCACCCCGCACGAGGTATCCGGATTCCTGAGCGCCGATCCCTCCAGCGGAGTCCGATGCTCGACGTGCTCGACCGCCGTCCCGTTCGGCGCCCTCGCGTGCCCCGGCTGCGGCGCGCGGCGGAGGACCCAGTGCGTTTGCGGGCACCTCCTCGAGCGAGCCTGGCGCTTCTGCCCCTCCTGTGTCCGGCCCACTCACGCCTGCGCGTAACAGGCCTGGCTACGCGAACGTGCGGGCCCGAGTGGTGAGCGCCTCGATACGCTGCACGTCGATCTCGACTCCGATCCCGGCACCGGTCGGCACGGCCATCGTTCCGTTCGACACCTCGAATTCGGGCGAGACGATGTCGCGTTCCCAGTACCGGCTGCTCGCCGAGATGTCTCCCGGGAGCGTGAAGCCGGGCAACGACGCGAGCGCCACGTTGTGCGCGCGTCCCACACCCGACTCGAGCATGCCGCCACACCAGACCGCGAGGCCGGCGCCTCGCATGAGGTCGTGGATACCGCGACTGGCCTCGAGGCCCCCGACCCGTCCGGGCTTGATGTTGATGATCCGGCAGCTCGCGAGCTCGAGTGCCAACTCGGCGTCGCCGACCGACTTCACAGACTCGTCGAGGCAGACCGGCGTTTCGATCTGCTCCTGAAGCCGGGCGTGCTGTAGGAAGTCGTCGTAACGCAGGGGTTGCTCGATCATCATCAGGTCGAGCGCATCGAGCTCCTTGAGCCGAGCGACGTCGGCGAGGGTGTACGCCGAGTTCGCGTCCGCCATGAACGCTACGTCAGGAAAGCGCTCGCGCAGGCCGGCCAGCATCTCCACGTCACGTCCCGGCTTGATCTTGATCTTCACTCGCGCGTAGCCGTCGGCGAGGAAACCCTCGACCTGCTCGTGCAGCGCTTCGTCGTTCGGCTTGAGTCCCACGCTCACCCCGACCGGTACCTCGTCGCGGACGCCGCCGAGCTTCCGGGAGAGAGAGACGCCGTCCGCCCGCGCGGCCATGTCCCATGCCGCCATCTCGACCGCTGCCTTCGCCATTCCGTGGCCACGAACCCACGAGACGGGCGTGAGAACATCGACGGGATTGCCGACCTCTCGACCGACGATGCGCGGCAGGATGAAGTCGGTCAGCACGTGCCACGCGGTATCCGTCGTCTCGTAAGCATACGACGGGTCGGCCGAGGCGACGCACTCGCTCCACCCCTCGAGGCCGTCTCCCTCGAGTGTGAGGAGCAAGACCCTGCGATCCTGGGACCCGCCGCTCGAAATCTCGAAGAACTCCTTGAGCCGGAGAGGAATCTCGCGAAGCGTCGCGCGCTCGATCCTCATGAGAGAGTCCCCGCAGGCGCAATGGCGTCCCGGATGAGGGAGAAGACCTGATCGACCTGCTCCCATCCGACCCGGAGCAAGAAGGTGGTGTTTCTTCCGTACGACTTGCTGCCCACGATGAAGAATCCGGGTTCGGGGTTCTTGAGCGTATCGGCTCCGGGACTCACCTGCGTCAGGCAGTCCGCCGACGATGCGGAGAGCAGGGCGGCGGCGAGATTCATCGGCCCCGACGTCGCATAGCATTCGTGCACTTGGAGCTGACGGTAGATCCGAGCGTCACCGACAGAGCCAGTGAGGGACAGGATCCAATCGACCGTGACCTCCTCCAGTTTTCCCGCCGGCGTGCCCAGTGTCGCCACGATGCCGTCGGGGGAAGGCCTGAGCGCCTCCACGCTCCGGCCGAGCCTGACGTCGAACGGGGAGTCGCTCCCGGCGAGGCGGGTAGCGTGAGCGACCAGAGAGGCACGCGCGGGCAGACCGTCATTCTCGATCGCGCCGAAGGTCGGTGCTTCGCTTCGAATCGCCCAAACGACCCGAGTCGACGGGACGCGCGCCAGCAGAGCTTCGAGGTCCATCGCGGCCGTCTGCGCGGAATGACCCGCACCGACCAGGAGAATGCGCTGCCCGGCCCACCCCGGTGAATCAGCATTCAGTTTTGGCGCCTCGAAGTTGGGAATCCGCCGGATGATCCACTCCTCGGCGTCCGCCTCCCCGGGCGCTCTGATCCCCCCGCTGCCGAGCGCGTTGGGATTGTGGTAGGTCCCGGTACAGTCCAGCACGATGTCTGCGCTCTCGATTCGCTCGCCCGCGTCGGTTCGGAGGAGAAGACGAAACGGGCGATTCGACCGGCGGCCCGTCCCGATCTCCTCGTTCTTCAATAGTCCTTCCCGCCCGACCTCGAGCACGCGGTGTCCGAGCCGAAGGTGAGGAGCGATCTCGGGTAGCGCCGCCACGGGCTCGAAGACCTTCTCGACGAGTTCCGCACCGGTCGGGCACTCCTCTCCCTTCGGGGGCTCTGAGCCATGAGCAGCCAAGGCGGCGCGCATGCGGGGCGACACATTCATCGACCATGGCGTGAAGACTTGAACGTGACCCCAGGAGCGCACGTTGTCCGCGACCTGACTGCCCACTTCGTAGACCGTGAAGCTGTGGCCGCCGGCGGCGGCGGCGATCGCGGCGTCCAGGCCGACGGGTCCAGCCCCCAGGATGGCGATATGTGGTCGGTCCGTCATTCCTGATCCATGGCTTTGGTGAGGTAGTACGAAGACGTGGGCTCGCCGCGCGCGAAGCCGGTGACCTCGTACCCGGCCGCGAAATAGTGTTCGAAGACCGCGCGCGAGGCGGTGCGCCACGCGACGGCCAGCTCCAGATCTGCGTCCATCAAGTTGTCCACACCCGATGGAATCGCCACCCGGACCGGGCCGTTCGCCAGCGATAGGTCGAGAAGACCGGGCCGCGGGTGATCTCCTGTGCCCGCCCCTTCGGCGTCCAGCGCGAACGGAGCCTCCTCCATGGGCTCGGGCTCGACGCCGGCTAGCCGAGCACGGACGCGCTCGGTGTCCATGAGCCACGAGGCGACGAACCGATCCGTTCCGATTCCACGATGAAGAGGCGAGTCCGTGTCGCCGTACATGTTGATCCGATACTCCCGAACGATGGCGCCCAGCCGCGTGATATTGAGATGGGCGTTTCGGGACTGGAGCGGATCGAAGGTCCAGAACATGGTGTCGATTCCACGCGCGAGAAGCTCTGCGCGCTGATACGCCTTCAGCCTCCGCCCGAGGCCCGTGTCACGAAGCTCCGGTCGCACCGCGAGCATGTCCGACCAATGGACGACGCGACCGTCGCGGACCCCGGTGAGTCCAAACACGAAGCCGACCAGTCGACCCGACGCATCATACGCGCCTGCGGATATTCCCCCGAGAATCTGAGCGACCTGCAGGATCGCCGGCGAGACGCGCTCCGTGAACCCTCCGCCCCAAGTCGCCTCCTGGAGCGCCACGCACTCGTGGTACTCCTCCGTCGTCTCGAAAGGGCGTATGGTGCAGGGTTCGATCACTGTGGGACCCTCACCCTCTCGCGCCCACCGCTCGCTCCAGGCGCTGCCGCAAGCTTCCGTGCGTGTCGACGTCGAGAAGGTCGAGAGACGGCAGGCCGGCCAGCTCGTGCACCAGCGCGACGCCCGCACGCGTGTTCGCGGCGGGACCAGCGACAAGGTCGAAGGTCTTGCCCCAGCCGACCTGAATGCCATGCACGGCGTAGGGATCGGACGCGGCGAGAATCGTGAACGCCACATGATCTTCGAGCATGTCGACCAACGTTCCTCCGTTGTAGGGCTCCAGCGGCGAGGCGCCGGCCTCGATCACTGCCACCGTCGCCCGCGTGTCCGCCATCCGCGCGAGCAGGCCCGACATGGCTCGGCGGTACTCTTCTTCCGGCACCACCGTCGTCGGCAGTCCCGCATCGATGAAGTCGAACGTGAAGTCCGCACCCGCGTCGAGAAAGCTGAGCGTGTCCTGCCATCGACCAGCTCCCGTGAGCTTCGCCGCCACCACCGTATGGCCGAGCTCCTTGAGCAAGCGCACGACCACCCGACCCGAGAACGTCTTGCCCGACGACATCGACGTGCCGACCAACAGGACGACAGGAAGGTCGAACGTGCGGTCCGGAGGTTCGGGCACGAACTGAGACATGGTCAGCTTCACTCCGTCGCGGAGCACGTGCCCACGGTAGACCAGCGAGATCATGGGAGAGGTGAATCGCGACTTCGAGGTGACCGCACCGAAGCACCCTCCCCCCGTCATGCAGGTCATCCGGTCGTCGGCGCGGATGTCCTCGAAAGAGCCCGTGGTCTCGAGCGTCGCAAAGCGCCGCGCGAAAGCGCCAACCAGGAGATCTCCGGCGTGAGGAGCGCTCGTTCGACCGTTCGGAAGCTCGAACCCTTCGGCGGTCGGCGGGCCGGGCAGGACCTCGGCCACGACGAAGTCGCCCGACGCCCACTCGGCGCGGTCCAAAGCCCTGAACGGAAAGGGCCACTTCAGCTCCGCGAGCCGCGTTACGGACCCGAAAAGAATCGCACTCATCGAACATCCTCCCGGCTATCCTGTCAGCCCGGGGTCCGACCCGCGTCGGGTGCGAGCAAGAGCCCGGTGAGAAGGGCACATCGATCTAGGGAGGGTTCGATGACGATGTGCTCGTGATTCGCATGCGCGCCGTCCCCGACGCAGCCCAGTCCGTCCAACGTAGCGGTGAACAAGCTCGTCGTGTTCCCGTCGGAGCCCCCACCGGCCATGGCGTCCTCCAAATCGAAGCCCATCCGACCACCGATCGCACGGGCGGTTTCCCACAACTGCATGTTCCGCGGGGTCCGTTCCAGGGGGGCCACACGGATTCCGCCCTCGACCTGGAGCGTCACGCCCGGTGTGGACGGCTTGATGGCGTGGACACGACGCTCTACCTCGGCGCCGAACTCAAGGCTCGTGACCCTCACGTCGACGCTCGCGCGCGCCTCGGCCGCGATCACGTTGGGCCGCGTACCTCCGTCGATGCGGCCCACGTTCACGGTGGTACCACGCTCGGGGTCGTTCAGCTCGTTCAGCCTCTGGATGACGTGAGCGAGCTCCAGGATCGCGCTCGCTCCGGCCTCGGGTTCCAAGCCCGCGTGCGCGGCCCGACCCCTCACGGTTATGTCGAAGCGGCCAAGACCCTTTCGGGCCGTCTTGATGAGCCCCCTCGGGCCGAGCGACGGCTCCAACACGAGGGCACGCACGGCCGCCCGGGCGAGTCGGCGGACGTGTCGTTTCGAGTCGGGGCTCCCCACTTCCTCATCGGAGTTGACGAACACGACCGGCGTGACGTCGGGCTCGTGTCCAAGATCGCGCAACGCGCGCAGGGCGAACACGATCTGCGTGAGCCCACCCTTCATGTCCAAGGTACCAGGCCCATGCAGTCGTCCCTCATCGACTTGCACCGGCATCCGCTCGATCGTCTCGAGGGGCCAAACGGTGTCGCTGTGGCCGATCAGAAGCTGGGTCGACAACGACCGGTCGCGGCGCTTCGGGAAAGCCAGGAGGTGGTTTCCGCTCACTCGTCCCTCGACGACGCGCACTTCGTAGCCGAGATCCTCGAACGCGGGGCCGAGAATCGCGTGAACACCCGACTGAGTCTCCGGGTGGTCCGTGGGCGACTCGACCCGGCACAGGCTGGATAGGAAATCCACGAACTCGTCGCGTCGCCCCCGAACATGCTCGAGCGTTCGGACCGCCTCTTCCGCCAGGGCCTCTTCCGTCACGATCTCGGCCATCAGCGCGACCATCCTTCGTGGAACGGGAACGCGAGCGTCTCCGAGATCTCCGCATACCGTCCTGGAGCCAAGTACGCGAGCAAGGGCGCTGCGAGGATCAGCTCGCGGTCGTCGCGATCGGCCCTGCGGATCGAGTCCTCCGCCACGAGCGTCTCGACGATCCGGCCCGCGATGAGGCTGTTGTGCCCGAACCCATCGACGATTCGCTCCGTCCGACACTCGAAGTGTAGGTACGCATCGCGAAGAAGCACCCCGTCGACGACCGTGGCAGGTCGGGTCTCGAGGAGATCCAACGACGGCTTGAGATCGTCCTCGCACCGCGGGGCCGCCGCCAGGCTCGCCGCAAGGACCTGTGAAGGCCTGGGGAAGCTGATCGTGAACTCTTCCTCCCTCCGGGCATTCACGTACGTGCCATGCGCCGGCGTGCAGACGAAGCCGATGAAGTTCTCCCACCCGAGTGCCGTCACCATGTGCTTGGGTGCGAGGTCGAAGGACCCGTCGGGCTCCTTCGTCCCTACGATGATCAGGGGGCTGACCTGGAAGAAGCGGCTCCACACTCCATGCTCCGATCCCAAACGGACCAGACCGTCCGGTTCGTTCGTCTGCGGCGACTCATTCACGACTCGTAGCCTCTCTCAATGGTAGAAACCCGCCCGCCGGTAGCTCTCGTCCAGCACCTCGACCGGGTGCACCACTGCCTGGGAAGAGCCTTCGAGCCGGAGGCCGGCGCCGATCTGCATCATGCACCCGGGGTTCGCCGTGCACGCGACCTGGGCACTCGCGGCTCGGACCGCTGCCACCTTGTCGCCGCCGATGCGCGCTCCGAGGTCCGGGTGCGTGAGTCCATAAATACCTGCGCCACCGCAGCACTCGTCCGCGTCGACGATCACGCGGACTTCGACCCCTGGGACCGCCTCGAGCACCGAGATGGGCGGCCCCGACACGCCCTGCGCGTGCAGGAGGTGGCAGGGATGGTCGTAGGCGACGCTGAGGCGGACCTCCGCACCTGGGCGCGGTCCGGCCGACGCGAGGAGCTCGGTCACGTCACGAACCCGCTCGCTGGAGGCAGCGGCTCGGGCCGACATGGCGGCGTCTGCCTCGAACAAGACGTCGTAGTCCTTCATCGCGGCTCCGCATCCCGCCGCGTTGGCCGCGATGAAATCGACCCCGGCTCTCTCGAACGCCACGATGTTGTTCTCCGCCAGGGCCCGGGCACCATCTAAGCGACCCGCGTGCGCGTGGAGCGCTCCGCAGCAATCTTGCCCCGCGACCGTGACCACCTCGTACCCGTTCGCCTCGAGCGTCCGGACGGTCGCCTCGTTCACGCGGCTGTACAGCCCGGCCTGCACACATCCGAGCATCACACCGACCCGACCCCGGTTCGGCGGTGCGTCACCAGGTGAAAGCGCCCGATCGCGCCTGGGCACGGCGCGGCTCTCCGACGTCCGGCGCCCCTCTGCCGCTTCCGGGCTCCACGGTCGCGTTGCATCGAGCATGGCGAGCGCCAAGCGAACGCTGGCCAACGGCCCCCGACTCGGAATGACCCGCGTCGCGAGAGCCGCGAGGCCCGTCGCGCGGAGGATCCGTCCGCTCAAAAGGAACGGTTTGCGCAGGAGTGGCCGGCCCATGAGCGCCAGGAGTCCACGCGTGAGGACGCCCGGCGGTCGAGCTTCGGTCGCCGTCGCTCGCGCGAGCTCCAGGAGTGCCCCGTATTCGACCCCGGACGGGCACACCGGCTCACAGGCACGGCAGCCGAGGCAGCGGTCGATGTGGGTCTGGAACGCATCGGATGCGGGATCGAGACGGCCTTCCACGACGGCGCCCATGAGGTGTAGCCGCCCAC
Source organism: Gemmatimonadota bacterium (assembly GCA_029863525.1). Lineage (GTDB taxonomy): Bacteria > Gemmatimonadota > Gemmatimonadetes > Longimicrobiales > Gaopeijiaceae > UBA2589. The sequence continues at coordinate 3,274 of JAOTVL010000111.1, read as the reverse complement.
GGGGAGAGTCGGCCTCGTCACCCAAGCGGTTGTATGTCGGACAGGCAGGCAAGCAGAAGCCGCAGTGGACGCACGGCAGCAGGCGCTCGCGTTGCGCCTCGTAGGCTTGCGCCAAACCGCCTCCGGCGGTCGTTCGCCGGTCGACTACGTCCGGGCCGGCCACAGTGCCCCCGCGGGGTCGAACGCCGTTTCCAACCGTCGGGCCAGCGCGGTCCTCCCAGCAGCAGACGCGTCCCGGCGGTCGTCATGCGGCGAGAGCGGATCGGCCGAGCCGCGCATCGCCGTCGACGAGATCCGCTCCTGACGGATCGCCCCGTCCAAGGCGATGACGTCGCGCCGAAGAAGGTCGAGCTCGGTGATCCGCTCGGGGTCCGCTTCGACGCGAACCAAGCCGGTGTACGCATCGCACGAGAGCGCGAGCGGCCCTAGACGGTCCACGACCTCCAAGAGCCGGGGGAGCCGCGAGGGCCGGACGGACGCCACGACGACCGTCCCGTCACTCTTCACGTGGTCTCGCACGCCTTCCAGCAGCCGTCGGGTCGACTCGCTCGACGCGGCATCCGCTCCCGTGCCCACGTCCCCGACCACCTCGAAAGGGACGCCCACGTGCCGCTCCATCCGGACCTGCTCCTCGTCCACCGTGGCGCGCGATCCATGGAGGCGCACCACGAGCGCGGCTCGCTCGCCCCTCTCGGAAAGGCGGTCGACGACCACGCACGACGCCGGCAGCACGGGCGCCGTGCCGACAGCGAGTGCCAGGCCCGCTGCGGCTCTGACCGTCGGCTCGGTGCGGACCAGGACCCGGTCGACCTCTGGGCGAGGAAAGGCACGAAGACACACGGAGGTGATCGCGGCGAGGCCGCCCCGGCTTCCGACCACCGCCTTCAGCACGTCGAAGCCGGCGACATTCTTCACGACCCGTCCTCCGAGGTCCAACGTGCGCCCGTCGCCCGTCACGACGCGCGCTCCGAGGACGTGGTTCCGCAGCTCGCCGTACCCCATGCGAAGGGGCCCCGACTCGCCCGCGGCCACCAGGCCTCCGAGAGACCGAGCTGCGACGTCGGCAGGATCGAAGGGAGCCCACTGGTCGTTTTCGCCCAATGCGCGGGTCACCGACGAGAACGGTGCCCCCGCGCCGGCCGTGATCGTGAGGTCGGCTGCCTCGTACGCCTCGATCGCATTCAGTCGGTCCATGCGCAAGGCCACGAAGCGACCCTCCCGGGTCACCGGCGCCACGCGGTGCCCGCTCGCCATCGTCAACACCCCGACGCCCTCCCGCGAGGCCCAGGAGAGCAGTGCGGCCACCTCTTCCACGCTCGCCGGACGGACGATCGCTTCGGGCGGCCGTCCTCCGAAAAGCGGCGAAGAGTCCACCGAGGCGAGCGCTTCGGGAGGTAGGAGGTCGGACAGCGGCTGTGCGGCGATCACGAGGCGACCTCCGAAACTTCTGGCAGCGCCCCGGCATCCACGGCGTCGGGTACGACCTTTCCGGGATTGAATAGTCCGCCCGGGTCGAACACACGCCGCACTCTGCGAAGCATGTCGAGCTCGACCTCGTCGTGCACCAGCCCCATGTAGCCGCGCTTGTCCACGCCGACTCCGTGTTCGCCGGTGATCGTCCCCCCCACGGCCACGCAAAGTGACATGATTTCGTGGGACGCCTTCTCCACGCGCGCGAGCTCCTCGGCGTCGGTGCGGTCGAAGAGCAGGTTCGGGTGGAGATTCCCGTCTCCGGCGTGGAAGACATTGGCGATCTTGAGGCCGTATCGCTCCCCGATTCGGCTGATCTCGGCCAATACCTCCGGAAGTCGCGTCCGCGGCACCGTGGCGTCCTGTACCAGGAGATCCGGCGCGATGCGCCCCATGGCACCGAACGCCTTCTTTCTTCCCTTCCACAGCGCGGCCCGCTCCGTCTCGGACGAAGCCCGCCGAACCTCCCGAGCCCCTTCCCGCAAGCAGCACCGTTCCGCGCGGTCGGCGTCGGCGTCGAGCCCTGCTTCCGTGCCGTCGAACTCGATCACGAGTGCCGCACCGGCGTCGGTCGGATACCCCGCCGCGAAGATGCTCGCCTCCACGGCCTCGATCGTCGCCTTGTCGATGATCTCCACCGCAGCAGGCATCAGCCCCGACCCGATGATCGACGTCACCGCATGACCGGCGGCTTCCATCGTGTCGAAGATCCCCAGGAGCGTGCGCACGCCTTCGGTGAGGGGCAACAGGCGCACCTCGATCTCCGTGGCGATCCCGAAACAACCCTCCGACCCGACGAACAGACCGACGAGGTCGAGCTCACCGGAGGCTTCGTGGCCGGCGCCTCCGAGTCGCACCACTTCCCCACCGGCCATGACCACCGTCAGCCCCGTGACGTACCGCGACGTGACGCCGTACTTGAGGCAGTGCGGCCCACCGGAGTTTTCGGCCACATTCCCTCCGAGCGTGCACGTGCTCTGGGAGGAGGGGTCCGGCGCGTAATACAGGCCATGAGGACGCGTCGCCTCGGTCAGCCGCGCGTTGACCACGCCGGGCTGAACCAGGGCGAGGCGGTCGGCGGCGTCGATCGAGAGGATCTTGTTCATCCTCGCCGTCCCGACGATCACCCCATCCGGGGTCGGGAGCGCCCCACCGGAGAGACCCGTCCCCGCTCCCCGCGGTACGATCTCGATATCGGCTCCGTGAAGCAGGCGCACGACCTCCGAGACCTCCTCGGTGGAGGCGGGAAGCACGACGGCTCTCGGCGCCACTCGATACGCCGTCAACCCGTCCGACTCGTAGACCATCAGTCGGTCGGGATCCGTAATGACGTGATCGGCGCCAACGACCGAGCGAAGCTCGCGCTCGAGTCGGGGCGGAAGCGGGCCTGTCATGACCGAGGATACCCCGCGCCGAAGTGCAGGTGCAACACGGTGAGTCGTCAGACCAGAGGGTCGTCCAGGTAGTCGACGATCGCCGTGAGCGACTGGAGCGCCGCACCACGCATCGATTTCGGAATCGCGTCGCCATACACCAATTCGACGAGCGTCTCCGCATCCGCGCCGGGCCGGGCCTCGCGCGCGGCGCGGACCTGCTCGATCCGATCCCGACGGTGTCGCTCGAACCGATCCAGGGCTTCGACGGAATCCGTGAGCGCCGGACCGTGCGTCGGGTAGAGGACCCGAGCGTTCAGCAGCCGTAGACGCTCCAGGGACCGCAGGTAGTCCGCGACGCAGCCCCTGTATTCCGCGACCCACGTGGTATCTCCACGCCCGAGAAGGAGGTCGCCCACGAAGACCGCCGA
>JAOTVL010000110.1 GCA_029863525.1 Gemmatimonadota bacterium | reverse complement strand
CGTCGATCTCGATCCAACTGTGCCCGTCGACCGGCGCCCAGACGGCGCCTTTCTCGGGAGCCTCCGACGCCAACACTACTCCTTCGGGAGCGAAGGGCGGGTGCTCCGCCACATAGAGCGAATTCGTGACGAGGGCGGTCCCTGTCCGCACCGCGGCAATCGACTGGCCGTCCGAGAGGACCATGTTGAGCTGCGCCTCCGCCCGTCCGACCCGCTCGCTGACTGCTGCGACCGTCGCGGTCAGCGCCTCCACCAACCCGGCGCCCGATGTCAGAGCGGCGACCGCCAAGTAGAAGAGCGTCTCGGAGTCCGAGGCGCCCTCCAGCTGTGCGTAGATCTCGTCCGGGAGGCCCGCCCGAAGCGCCCTCATGTGCGCGGCCCGGAAATCGGGCACGAAGCCGTTCAGGGCGAACGACCATCGGTCGTGCACCAGGGGGAGAAGGCCGGACCGGTCGACTGGAATGTCCGGCGTCCCGTTACGGAGCGCAGCGAAAACGCACCCCGACTCGATCGCTGAGAGCGTGCCACGAAGATCGGGATCGTACCAGATGGGCCTCGGTTCGGCGATCCGCGCCGGGCGCCCGTTTGCGTACCAGACGACGCCGTATCCGTCTGCGTTCACCGATCCGGATAGGAGCTCCTTCGGCCTCCAACTCTGCTCATAGAGCGAATGCGCACCACCGAACACGAGGTCGGCTGGGCTCCTCGGCGCCCCGATGTATGCGAGCAACCGGCACACGGTCAGGTCCGCTCGGAGAAGAGGGATGCGAGTCGGACCAAATCCGCGTTCCCACCACTCAGCACCACGACGACCGGCCGCCCCGGTCGGAAGGGGACCCGTCCCGCCAAAAGGGCCGCCATACCCGCCGCACCCGCAGGCTCCACCAGTAGCTTGGTGCGTTCCAGGAGGAGCTTCATGGCGCGAACGATCTCGTCGTCCGAGACGAGGACGACTCCCTTCGCATGGGCGGCGAGGAGGGCGTGGTTGAGCACGCCGGCCATGGGCGCCGCGAGTCCATCTGCGATGGTATCGACCGACTCGAGATGGACCGCGCGGCCCTCGTCGAGACTTCTGTGCATGGCGGGGGCACCCTCTGGCTCGACACCCCACACATCGACTTCGGCCCCGAGTGCCGCCACCGCCGCCGCGATGCCCGACGAGAGTCCGCCGCCGCCGACAGGAACGACGATCGTTCCGACGTCCGGCAGCTGTTCGACGATCTCGAGACCGCACGACGCGTGACCCGCGATCACCTCCTCGTCGTCGAACGGGTGCACGAAGGTGAGGCCCCGCTCTGCGGTCAGCTCGCGTACCCGGACGAAGGCGGCGGCTGCATCCCCGTGTAAGATCACCTCCGCGCCGTAGCCTCGACTCGCCCGCACCTTCGTGGGCGAAGCGTGCTTCGGCATGACCACGAGACTCGGCACCCCCGCCGCGGTGGCCGCCCACGCGACCGCCTGCGCGTGATTTCCGGCCGAGATCGTCGATACACCGCGGGCCCGCTCCTCCTCGGACAACTGGAGGAGTCGGTGCAACGCGCCGCGCACTTTGAAGCTGCCGGTCTTCTGGAGGTTCTCACACTTGAGATGGACCGGGGCACCGACGAGCTCGGTGAGCGTGACCGATTGGAGGAGCGGAGTGCGGTGGATTGCGTTCTCGATCCGGACCCGGGCCTCTTGCAGGCGGTCCAACGACATCGGTGGTGCATTCATGCTGAGATGATGCGGACCCCGCGACGAGGGGGCCAGGCCCGGTCGGTTACGTCGAGGCGAGGTCATGAATACGTAACGAAATCGTTTGCTTCCAAATCGTTGGGGCTTGTACGTTTTGCCATCCCTTCCTGGGCTCATGTCGCTCTCCCCGAACGGCGAGGTACTCATGCGGTTTCGACTCATAGGGTCGGCTCTAGCGGCGCTTTTGGTTTCGTTCGTCTCCGTCGCGGAGGTAGAGGCGCAAAACGGGACCCTAACGGGGGTCGTGGCGAGCCAATCGGGCAACCCCTTGGTGGCCGCCGAAGTCAACATCATCGGGCCGACGAGCACGGGGGTTCTGACCGATGGACAGGGCCGATTCCGCGCCACGGTCGCCCCGGGCTCCTACCAGGTCAGCGTGGCCCTGCCGGGGTACGGCGGGGAGACGCAATCGGCGACGGTCACGAGCGGAGGCACGACGGTCGTGAACTTCCGCCTCGAGATTCGGGCCTTCCAGCTGGAGCCCGTCACCGTCATCACCTCCGAGCGCGCACCGGTCGGGGCAGGCGGGCGCGAGATTGAGCAACCGAGCACCGTCGACGTCATCTCCGGGAGGGAGATTCGGGGGCGGCTGACGCCCGATCTGACCAAGCATCTCGAGGGCTCCGCCGGTGTCGACATCATCCCTCAGGGCCTTCAGGCGGCCAATATCGTGGTGCGCGGCTTCAACAACATCTTCTCCGGTGCGCTCCACATGCTGTCCGACTACCGGCTGGCGGGCGTTCCGTCACTGCGGGTCAACCTGATGCACTTCATTCCGACGACGAATGAAGATCTCGAGCGCATGGAAGTCGTGCTCGGCCCGGGCTCGGCGCTGTATGGCCCGAACACCGCGAACGGCGTCGTGCACATGATCTCGCGCTCGCCACTCACCGATCAAGGGACAACGGTGGTCCTCGGCGGAGGCCTCAAAGAACAGGACTCGCCTTCGGCCTTCCAGGGCGCGTTCCGTTCGGCCTTCCTGCTCGGTGACGACGTCGGCTTCAAGATCTCCGGTCAATACCTGAGTGGGGAGGAGTGGGGCTTCATCGATCCGGTCGAGGAAGCGGGCCGTGTCGCCGTCGTAGCGGACCCTGCGCCCTGCGTGGCGGACAAGGAGTTCCGAGGGCTCAGCACCGCCCAGGCTCAGGCCGCCTGCAACCGCATCGGCGTGCGGGACTTTGACATCGAACGCTACAGTCTCGAGGCGCGGACCGACTGGCGCTTCGCCGAGGACGGTGGCGTCGTCGCGACGTATGGTCGAAACAGCTCGAGCGGTGTCGAGCTGACGGGCCTGGGTGCGGGGCAGACCAAGGACTGGGTCTCGCAGTTCTATCAGCTGCGGCTGAACAAGGATCGATTCTTCGCCCAGGGCTACCTGAACACTTCGGATGCCGGCGACTCCTTCCTCCTCAGGGACGGGACGGTCCTCGCCGACGAGTCGTCGCTCTGGGTCGGTCAGGCTCAGCACGGTTTCGCGGTCGCCGAGGGTCGCCAGGACTTCACGTACGGCTTCGACTACTTCGCGACACGACCGGACTCGAAGGGAACGATCTACGGATCGTACGAGAACGACGACGAGATCAACGAGTGGGGCGTCTATGTGCAATCGAAGACCGCGGTCACGCCCAAAGTGGACGTGATCGGTGCCCTACGACTCGACTCGCACTCGATTCTCCCCGACAACGTCTGGTCGCCCCGTGTGGCGGTCGTCTTCAAGCCCGACGAGGAAAACGGAATTCGACTGACCTACAACCGGGCGTTCTCGACGCCGACCGCGCTGAACTACTTCCTCGACATCTCTGGCGGCGTGGCGCCGGCGCCGCTGGGTGGACTCGGCTACGGCACGCGTGCGTTCGGAAGTGGCAGGGGCGGTTGGGGTCTTCAAAACGCCGACGGAACACTGAAGGGCATGCGCTCGCCGTTCACGCCAGCCGGACTCGGCGGTCCGACGCAGCTTCTGCCAGCAAATACGCCGACGATGTGGCAGCTGGCGGTCGGCGTGCTCCAGGCCCAGGGAGCGATCGATGCCCCCACGGCCGCGTTCCTCGCGAGCCTGAACCCGTCCGACAGTGACATCTCGCGCAACTGGCTGAACCCATTGACCGGGGAGGCGGGCTCTGTGTCGAGTCTGGTGCTGCCGGACGTCGATCCGACGCGAGAGTCGGTCACCCAGACCTTCGAGCTCGGGTGGACCGGACGTCTCGCGGAGCGAGTGAAGATCGCCACGGACGTCTACTACACGAAGAAGAACGACTTCGTGTCGCCGCTCCTCGTGCAGACGCCGCTCCTCTTCCTGGACCAGCCGAGCATGCAGGCGTACCTGACCCCGTTCCTGGGCGCCCCCACCGCCACGGCGCTTTCGACCGGTGCGGCACAGATTCCCCTCGGAGTGGTCGGGTCGGATGACTCCGGCGGACGCGGTCCGGAGTTGATCCTCTCGTACCGGAACGTCGGTGAGGTGGACTTCTGGGGCGGCGATATCGCCATGGAAGTGCTGCTCAGTGATGAGTTCCTTCTCAACCTGATGTACTCGCACGTCACGAAGGACGAGTTCGAGATCGACGACGGAACGCCGATCACGCTCAACGCCCCGAGGAACAAGGGAGCGATCGGCCTCGCGTATCGCGGTAGCGAGAATGGGGTGTCCGCCTCCACCCGCCTCCGTTTCACCGGGAGCTTCACGGCTGCGTCCGCAGGCTTTGTGGGCGACGTGGATAAGTACGCCATCGTCGACGTGACCGCCGGGTACGAGATTCCCAACACGCCTGCAACGTTGCAGCTGACCATCAGCAACCTCTTCAACGCGGACTACCAGTCGTACGTGGGCGTGCCACAGATCGGGCGCTTCTCGATGCTGGCCGTTCGCTACGAGCTGTTCTGAGTGAAGAGAGGGATCGGATGACCACGGTAGGAGCCTTTGCGTGAGCGGAACGGTCGCGGATGCACCCGTCACGCTGCGCTGTAGTTTCTGTGGCACCATGAACAAGGTCGACCTGCGCCGCGCATCCGATCGACCGAAGTGCGGGGATTGTGGTAAGCCGATGCTTCTGGACCGTCCGGTCAAGGTCGCGCAGGACGACTTCGATCGGACGGTCCTGAAGTCGAAGGCGCCGGTTCTCGTCGACTTCTACGCGGACTGGTGCGCCCCGTGCAAAATGGTCGCGCCGCTCATCGACGAGATCGCGCACGAACAGGTGGGGAAGATGTTGGTCGTGAAGGTCGATACGGATCGTGCGCCGGACGTCGCCATGAAGTACGAGATCCGCAGCATCCCGACCCTGATCGTCTTCCGGGACGGAGAGGAGGTGGAACGGAGCCTCGGTTTCGAGCCGGACCGCGTGCGCGGCCTCGTCGATAAGGTCGTGGCTTGAGCAAACGCGAACGGCACGCGCAAATCCTCGAGGTCATCCGCTCGCACAGGGTTTCGAGCCAAGAGGCGTTGCGGGAGCTCCTCATCGAAAGGGGGACGGAGGTAACGCAGGCCACCCTCTCTCGCGACATGCGGGAGCTGCGCCTCGTGAAGGTCCCGGGCGCCGACGGCGTCGGCTTTTACTCTTCGCCCGAAGAGTGGGACAGCACTCCGTCGTTGGACTCGCTGCTGCCAGCCCTCTTTCACAGCGCCGACGGCGTGGACAACCTGTTGATCGTGCGCACGATGAAGGGCGGAGCCCAAACCGTGGCCGCCGGGATCGACTGGGAAGAGTGGCCCGAGGTGCTCGGAACGCTCGCGGGCGACGATACGATCCTGATCATTCTAAGGGACTCGGTACATCGCCCGGTCATTCAGGAGCGACTCGAACGGATGGCCACCCGGGGCTGACCGTTGACTAATGCAGAAGTAATGCATATTTATCCATTGCAGTCGACGAGCTCGACTGCTCACCGGATCCAGCTACACGAGGGGACCCGGGGGTGGGAGTTCGGGGCACTGGGCCCCCTGGCGCTTCGGCGGGAAGCGACCGGTCTCCGCGCCTCCGGGCCTCTTTTGTTCTCAGGCACCGCGACCCTCATGGCGCGCCCCGCTCCGCGCCACGGACCTCTCCCATGACGGATCCCGAGACGGCGAAAGCGTTGTGGGGCGGTCGGTTCGAGGAGGGGATGGCGCCGGAGATGGTGCCCCTGAATCTGAGCCTCGGGATCGATCAGCGCCTATGGCGCGAGGACGTGCGCGCGAGCGTGGCGTGGGCGCGCGCGATCGGGCAAGCCGGCGTGCTCGACGAGGCCGAGGTCGAGGCGATCGTCGCGGGCCTGACCGAGGTCGGCCGACGCATCGAGCGAGACGGGCTCGCCGACGCCCCGGAGGAGGACATTCACTCTGTGGTGGAGCGCATGCTCGGCGAGGCGGTGGGCGAGGTTGCCGGAAGGCTGCACACCGGGCGTTCGAGGAACGACCAGTCGTCGACGGGTGTGCGTCTCTACGGGATGGCGGCGATCGACGCCCTGAAGTCCTCGGTGTTGGATCTTTGCACGGCGCTTCTGGGGTTGGCCGAATCCGGCAAGACGATCATCATGCCCGGCTATACCCACCTCCAACAGGCGCAGCCGGTTCGCGCCGGACAGTGGGCGTTGAGCCACCTGTTCCCGTTGCTCCGGGATGTCGAGCGCCTGTCGGCGGCTCGGAGATCGGCCGCCGTGCTACCGCTCGGCTCGGGTGCGATCGCGGGGTGCCCGTTTCCCGTAGATCGGGCCGCGCTTCGCGACGAGCTGGGCTTCGAACGCGTGAGCGACAACTCCGTCGATGCGGTGTCCGATCGCGACTGGATCTGCGACACGACCTACGCGGGCGCGGTGATCGGTGTCCACCTTTCACGGCTGGCGGAGGACCTGGTCGTGTTCTCGAGCACCGAATTCGGCTTCGTCCGACTCTCCGACGGCTACAGCACAGGCTCCAGCTTGATGCCGCAAAAGCGGAATCCGGATGTGGCGGAGCTCACACGCGGGAAGTCGGGGCGCCTCGTCGGTAACCTGGTGTCGGTCTTGACCCTCCTGAAGGGACTTCCCACGAGCTACAACCGGGACCTGCAAGAGGACAAGGAGCCGCTCTTCGACACGGTCGACACGCTCGCGATCACGTTGCCGGCGATGACCGGAGCGATTGCGACGGCCGAGTTTCGGCCTGATCGGATGAAGCGGGTCATGGACACACAGCTCCTCGCGACCGACCTCGCCGACTATCTCGTCCGACGCGGGGTCCCGTTCAGGCGTAGCCACGAGGTCGTGGGGCGGATCGTGCGTCGCTCGGAAGAGCGGGGCGTCCCTCTTTCCGAGTTGCCTCTCGCGGAGCTCCGAGCAGAGCACGAGGCATTCGAAGACGACGTGGCGGCCGTCTTCGACTGGGAATCGTCGGTGGAGGCACGCGAGGCGTCCGGGGGCACCTCCTTCACCTCGGTGACGGCGCAGATCGAGAGCGCTCGCGAGCGGATCGACGAAGCTCGGCTCTGAAGTCGAAGTCCTCGACGAAGCTCGGCTCTGAAGTCGAAGCCCTCGACGAACAAGGTGAACGATGGCGGACCGCGACGGGCAGGTGGTACCCGTCTCGGCCCTTCGGTACATTCCGCGAGACCGAATCGTGACCGTGACAATCGACGAGTCTTCTCATCCTTGCTCCGCCATCGGAGACGTCCCGAGCCTCATGATCTCCTGTCCTCGGTGAGCCAAGAAGAGCTGAAGCGGCTCGCCGCGCGCGAAGCCCTCGCGTCGGTTCGCAGCGGAATGGCCTTGGGACTCGGCACGGGCTCGACCGTGCGACACCTCGTCGATCTTCTCGGGGAAGCCCTCCGGGACGGCTCGCTGGCCGACATCGTCGCGGTCCCCACCTCCCTCCGAACCGCCGAGCAGGCTGGACAGCTCGGCATTCCCCTGGTGAAGCTGGGGGACCACCCACGGCTCGATCTCACCATCGACGGTGCGGACGAAGTCTCGCCGGCGCTCGACCTCATCAAGGGCCTGGGTGGCGCGCTCCTCCGGGAGAAGATGGTGGCCCAGGCGTCCGACCGGTTCGTCGTCATCGTAGATGACAGCAAGTTGGTCGAGCGCTTGGGCACGAAGGCGCCGCTGCCGGTGGAGGTCATCGAGTGGGCTGTGGATGCCCAGGCCCGTTTCCTCGAGTCCACCGGCGCTCGCGTGACGCTTCGAAGGGACGAGGCCGGACAACCGGTGCGAAGCGACAACGACAACGTCTTTCTCGACTGCCGCTACCCCGACGGGATCGAGGACCCGCGGGCGCTCGAATGTGCGATTCTCCATCGGGCCGGTACGGTCGACACCGGACTCTTCCTGGGCATGGCCGACGAGGTGGTCGTCGCCGGGGCCGAGGGAATACGGACCATGCGGAGGACGCCATGAAGATCGCGCCCTCGATCCTCTCGTGTGATTTCTCCCGGCTCGCCGAGGAGATCCAGAGCGTCGAACGGGCAGGGGCCGATTGGATTCACGTGGACGTCATGGACGGCCATTTCGTCCCCAACATCACGATTGGTCCCCTCATCGTGGAGGCGGCCCGCAGAGCCACCGACCTGCCGCTGGACGTGCATCTCATGATCGAGCGTCCGGATCGCTATCTGGAGGCATTCGCGACCGCCGGCGCCGACACGCTCACCGTCCATGTGGAGGCATGCCGGCATTTGCACCGCACGATCCAGCGGATTCGGGAGCTCGAGGTCGGAGCCGGTGTGGCGGTGAACCCGGCGACCCCGCTGGAGTCGATAGGCGATATCCTGCCCGACGTCGACCTGCTTGTCATCATGGCGGTGAACCCTGGCTTCGGTGGGCAGTCATTCATCGGGTCGAGCACCGGCAAGATCGCGCGGGCGCGTGCCATGCTGGACGCGCTCGGCTCCAGAGCGGAGCTCGAGGTGGACGGGGGGGTCGGTGCCCAAAACGCGGCCGGCCTCGTGCAGGCCGGCGCCTCGGTGCTCGTCGCTGGTTCAGCGGTGTACGGACACGAGGACGGGGCGGTCGAGGGAATGCGAGCGATCCGCGCGGCTGTGGCCGAATAACGGCATGGCCTTCCCGTCCCTGCGCATTTAGACTGCACTAGCCCTCGCATCCCCGATTTCTCTGCTCATGAACGATTCCGAAGTCCTTGATCCGGCGGCGCTCGAGCGCCTGAAGGAATGGGGTGGAGAGAAGCTCGCCGGCCAGATGGTCCGGCTGTTCCTGAAGAACTCCGGCGTGCGGATGGACCAGATCCGGACTGGGGTCGTCCAGGCGGACGTCGACGAGGCCGAGCGGGGCGCGCACTCATTGAAATCGAGCGCGGCCAACATCGGAGCGGAGCGCCTCAGAACGCTCGCGACCCAAATCGAGAGCGCGGCCCTCCGCGACGAGCCCGAGCAGCTCCAGGCCATCCTGCCCGAGTTGGAGGACGCGTACGCCATGGTCATGTCGGCGCTCGAGGCACTCGAACGAGCATTGCCCGAACAAGAGGGTTCTGATGAGCTATAAGGTGGCCGTAGTCGAGGACAACCCGGACAACCGCATGCTGGTTCAGGCGTTGCTGGAGGACCGCTACGAACTGTCGGAGTACGAGACCGGCGTCGAGGCGGTCGACGGCTTGCCCGACGACATCCCCGACCTGATCCTCCTCGATATCTCCCTTCCGGAGATGGACGGGACCGAAGTACTGGAATGGCTTCGAAGCCAGGACGAGCTCAAGGACATTCCCGTGATCGCCCTGACGGCGCACGCCATGGCGGGTGATCGCGAGAAGTACCTCTCCATCGGCTTCAACGAGTACGTCACGAAACCGATCGTCGACGAAGATGTGCTCATCGATGCAATTGAGCGTTGCCTGAACCCGGCGGGCTGACCTCCGGATCTGAGCCTCTCGACGGTCGAACTGCAGACGAATTCGTTTCACTGGCGGGCGGATCGACCGAAGATGAGCTTGCGGGCCCCGACCGGGGCCTAGAACACTCAGCGCTATACGCCGTCCTCTTTCTCGTGCTCGTCGGTGGGGCGATGCTGCTCAGCCGTGGAAGCGCGTACAGCACCGGGTCCGAGGCGCACACGGTCATGGAGACGATCGCGACGCTCCTGGCCTTTCTGGTCGGGGCGCTCGCGTTGGTCCGCTATTACAGCCGCAAGCAAGCCACGTTTCTCCTGATCGGCTGCGGATTTCTGGGGGCCGCGATCCTCGATCTGAACCATGTCGTGGCCACGATCCCCTCCGTTCTCGACGCGCAGATCGCGCGCGATAGCCGGCTCGAAGCAGGCGCGCTGTACGCCTGGACCTGGACCGCCGGGCGGGTCTTCCTGTCGCTCTTCCTCTTCGTCAGCCTGCTCACGTGGAGGCGTGAGGTCCGCGAAGGTCGGGAGGCGGCGATCCCTGAATTGTCGGTGTACGCGACGGCGGTGATCCTCACCGTCGGCAATCTGCTCTTCTTCGTGTACGTCCCGCTCGGGTCGGTACAGTCGAGCGAATGGTTCATCAGTCGACCCACCGAGTTGGTCCCCGCCGCGTTCTTCACCCTGGCTTTCGTCGGCTTCTATCGAAAGGGTAGCTGGCGCCGAGACCAGTTCGAGCATTGGATGTTGGTGTCGTTGCTGATCGCGGCGCTGGCTCACGGGGCGTACATGGCGTTCTCCGACGTCGAGTTCGACGCCATGTTCGACGCCGCCCACCTACTCAAGATCATCGGCTACGTCGCGATCCTGACGGGCCTCCTCTCGAGCGTGTACGCCACCTTCACACGCGAAGCCCAGGTGCTCGAGGCACTCACCAACTCGAACGACGCCCTGGCGCGGGAGGTCGACTTCCGCTCCAAGACCGAGCGAGCGGTCAAAGAGAGTAGCGAGCGGCTGCAGCGTTTCCTGGACAACGCCAACGATTTGATCCAGAGCGTTGGGCCCGAGGGACGCTTCCTGTATGTGAACAGCTCTTGGAAGCGCATTCTCGGATACACGGACGACGATCTGGACGCCATGCGGGTGTTCGATATCGTGCATCCAGATCACAGGGCCGCGTTCGAGGCCGAGCTGAATCGTGTCCTCGAGGGTGGAGAGCCGAGACGGTTCAACGTCGAGTACATCGCGGCGGACGGGCGCACGGTCATTTTGTCCGGAAGCTCTCAAGCTCAGTTCGTGGGCGAAAAGGCGGTCGGTACGCAGAGCATCCTGCGTGACGTGACTGAGCAACGGCTCGCCGAGCGAAGACTCGACGAATCACAGCGCAATCTAGAGGCGTTGGTCGAAAACACGGGTGACTCGATCTGGTCGGTCGATCGGAGCCATCGCCTGATCACGCTCAACTCCGCGTTCTCCCTTTCGATCGAGTCCCAGACGGGTCGGGAGCCTCGGGCCGGGATGCTCCCCGAGGAGGTGTTCTCTTCCGAAGACGCGGAGTGGTACCGCGAGCTCTACGATAAGACGCTTTCGGGGGAGCGCCACGTCGCAGTGCGTTCCGACAACGTGGACGGTCAGACCCGATACTTCGAGTTCTATGCCAACCCCATCCACTCCCTGGAGGGGGTGTCGGGCGCGGTGTTCTTCGGCAAGGACGTCACCGCTCGGGAGCGTGCGGTCGAGGCGGTCCGGGTGGCCAAGGAAGAGGCCGAGGCCGCGAACAAGGCGAAGAGCGACTTCCTGGCGAACATGAGCCATGAGCTTCGCACGCCGCTCAATTCGGTCATCGGATTCACGAACATCCTCCTGAAGAACAAGGACGAGCGGCTCACCAAGAAGGACGTCGGCTTCTTGGAGCGGGTGCTGTCGAACGGCAAGCACCTGCTCGCCCTGATCAACGAAGTGCTCGATCTCGCGAAGGTCGAAGCCGGCCGGATGGAGTTGATCATCGAAGAGGTGGACCTGGCCCACCTCTGCGTGGAAACGGTCCAGCAGCTCGAGGGACAGGCGAAGGCGAAGGAGGGTGCGATCGCGCTGCTCGCCGACGTCCCCGCAGAGTCCGCCCTGGTCGAGACGGACTCCGCGAAATTGAAGCAGGTCATCATCAACCTCGTGGGCAACGCGCTCAAGTTCACGCACAAGGGTTCGGTCACCGTCCGCCTCGACGTGGCGTCGGACGGACACACCCCGGTCGCGATCTCGGTGATCGATACCGGAATCGGCATCCCTCCGGACCGCCTCGACGCGGTCTTCGAAGCCTTCCAACAGGCCGAGGCGGGGACGTCGCGGAAGTACGGTGGCACGGGCCTGGGCCTGGCACTGTCGCGGTCGATATGCCTGCTCATGGGCTACGACCTGATCGTCGAGTCGAAGCTCAACGAGGGTTCGACGTTCAAGATCGTCCTGGGTGAGCGTGCCCCGCGTCCGGTGCGCGAGACTTATGCCGAAGAGGAGGTCGCGGGATCCGGAGCATACGCCGCGACT
>JAOTVL010000109.1 GCA_029863525.1 Gemmatimonadota bacterium | reverse complement strand
AACGGCGGATCGACCTCCACCATCCGGTGCGCCGCATGGACGTTCGGACTCGCAAGGACGGCTTCCGCGTGCTCCACGCGTGGAACCACACCTCGCACCGGTTCACCGAGGACATCGTGCCGGTGCTCCTCATCGACTTCTTCCAGCGCGCGAATCCAACCGAGCCGAACGAGCGCTTCGTCGTCGAGCTCCTGCTCGACTACTACCTCTTTCACCTGCTGGCCCTGTGTGCCATGAGAGTCTGGGACGCGGACGACCCCGACGGAGCGCTTTCCCGCACGACGGACCTCGTCACGGCGCTCCAGGGCGAGCATGGCAGTGGGCATCAGTTCGTTGCGGACGGGGAAACGCTGCTGATCTACGCTTTGAGTCAGTTCCACCCGGAGGAGCAGGCGTACGACCACCTGATCGAGCGGGTTGCCACGCTCGACGAGGGTCATCGCCTCGCGTTCGCCCAGGTGTCCGCCGCGGTACTCAGCGCGCACCTGCGTTGGGGCTTCTGGCTCATGTACGGCCGTGACGTCGTTCGGATGCGAGACGACAACGTCGGAGACTATCCGTGGCTTCTGATCGCCGTGCTCTGGCTCATGCGCGCATGGGTTGCCGCGACGGAGGCCGGCGAGGAGAGTGTGGGCGGGACCGGTGCCGAGCGCGAGGAGATCCTCGAGGCGCTGCTCCAGGGCTTGGCCGCCGACCCATGGGCGTTCGCCGGCCCGGCTCCGTCTTCGTTCGAGGGTTACCGGGTGGAGTACGACGAGCTGCGGGCGCTTCTGGAGAGCCATGGGGAGGCGCTGCTCGAATCGCTCGAGGTGGCGCACAAGCCTACCAAGACCGAGTACGCACCGCTCGCGCTGCACTTCAACTTCCCGCACAATACGCTGGTCGCGATCGTGACCTTGGCGCTGCTCGAGGGAAAGCCCCAGTCGCTGCCACTCAACGCGCTCTTCCGGCGCCAGATGGACCAGGCCGGCCAGGAAGCGAAGGGCGCCGCACCGGACGGCGAGACGCAGGAGGGCCTCGCTCGGACGCTCATGGCGTTTTCCGCGGGAAGCCCCGACCGACTCGGCCATCGCGGGGCAATGCTCGTGGCCTACGATCCGCTCTCAGCGATGCGCAGCTTCTCGATGACGACCAAGGCGCTGCGTAAGAGCCTGACTTCGAGCTGAAGAAGGCCGAGGGGACCCGGTGGAGCAGAGGTCCGTTTCGCCTTGGGTTCTCGGGGTCTACTTGACCCGCACGCCGCCTCGGCGGAGCACCGCGCGCACCCGAGCCTCGAGCCGCTCGGGCACGACCGGCTTGATGAGGAAGTCGTCCGCTCCCGCCTCGAGAAGCTCGAACTCGTCACGCGGATTTGCCGAGCTCGTGAGAATGATCACCGGGAGAGCTTGAGTCGTCAGGCGCTGGCGAATGGCGCGCAGGACGTCCTTGCCCCCCAAATCATCCATGTAGAGGTCGAGGAGGACCAGCGAGTACGCATCGTCACCGGCTTCGACCATCGTCTTGGCGCTCTGCCCACCCGGTGCCTCGACGACCTCGAAGCCCATGCCGGAGAGGATGCTCGCGACGATCGCGCGGTCCTCGGCGCTATCGTCGGCGATCAACACCGGTCCCACCTCGTCGGCGGCCTCGTCGCGCACGGGAACGACGCCGAGCACCCGCTCGAGCTCCTCGACCGTGGTCTCGCCCTTCGCCACCCGCTCCAGCCCCACTTCCGCGAAGGTACGCATCCCGTCCGCCTGCGCGGCGCGGAGTAACTCGGCGTCGTTCGGGTTCCGACCGAGTGCCGTCTTCATCTCGGGCGTGATGACCAGCACTTCAGGAATGGGGATTTGGTTCCGATATCCCGTGCCTGCGCAGGACTTGCATCCGACCGCGCGCTTGACCGGGGAGACGCCCAGGACCGAGGCGAGCTTCGCCTCACGAGACTTGTCGTCGCGACCGGGGTCGTAGGGTCGCGCGCATTTCTCGCAGAGCCTGCGGACGAGCCGGAGCGAGACCACGGCGTGCAGAGACTCGCCCAGTCGCCCGGGCGCGAGTCCCATGTCCACCAGCCTGCGGATGCCGGAGACGGCGTCAGAGGTGTGCACGGTGGCGAGGACCTTCCGTCCCGTCACGGCAGTCCTCAGCGCGATTCTCGCCGTGGGAAGGTCGCGGATCTCGCCGGCGTGGATCACGTCCGGGCTCCGGTCCAGGAGGTGTTGGAGCGTCTCCGCGAACGAGAGGCCTTTCGACGCGTCGTACCGGATCTGCGTGACGCCCGGCACCACGAGCTCGGGTCGCCCCTCGAGCGAGATCACGCTCTCGTGCCGGAGCGAGGCGAGCGCGGCATAGATGAAGCTTGTCGTTCCCGAGCGGGCCGGGCCGGTCACGAGCACGAGCCCCTCTTTCCTGCTCAGAACCTGCTCGATCTTCCGCGCCTCGAGTCCCGAGAATCCGAGGTCGTCGATCGTCGGCACGGAGTGCGGATCGAAGAGGCGAATCGAGACGAGCTCGCCGTCCGGCGTGGGCGTCGAGAGCAGGTGCGCCCGCCTCGAGAGCTCGGGACTCACCGTGACCTCGAACCCGTCCTCGGGGTTTATCCCCGGCTGGCCGAGCGCCAGGTGCTTGAGGCGGGCCACCAGGCGATCGTGTGCCGTCGGAGGTAGGTCCACGACGTGCTGGAGAACCCCGTCGATCCGGTATCGGACGCGTCCCGCCTCCGCGCCGGGCTCGATGTGGACCTCGGTCGCTCGGTATCGAACGCCTTGCTTCAACACGATGTCCGCCAGCTTGACCACCGCAGGGTCCTCGAGCTCGAAGCTCGTGAACAGTCCCTGGCCCTGGTTGGTCACCACTTGGAAATCGGTGTCCGCGACCTGCGCGACCAGAGTCTGGAGCGCGTTCCTGGGCGCCCGCGCCGGTGCGTATGCCCGCTCGAGGGCGGGGCCGAGCACCGCGGGGCTCGCCATCATGAAGACCGGGTCGCGGCTCGAGTGCGCGACGATGTCACGATGGGCGGCTCGGTTGGCCGGATCGGACGTGGCGATCACCAGAGAATCGCCCGTCGAGCTGAGCGGCAGGACCCCGTACCGACGCGCCACGGATTCCGGAATCAACTTTACCGCCTGCGGGTCGTACGTGCCGACGTCCGCGACCCCGATGCGGAAGTACCCGGCGACCTTCTTCGTGAAGGCGGCGTCGGGCAGCTTGCACGCCTTCGCGACCGCCGGCCACGCTTGCCGGAGCGTTGCGATGTCCGGCCGACGCGGTAGGGCGATGTCGAGCCCCGCGTGCGCGGCTACGTCCTTGAGCCAGTGGTTCGGGGACGATTCGGACATGAAGGCGAGTCGGAGTGGGAGGCGTGCGTCACCGGCGGCACGGCAAAGATAGCCCGGCCTGTTGGTCGGGTCATTACCGCCCGAGATCCTTCGAGTTTGAAGTTGATGGCGCTCTTTCGGAGCCGATCAAACGGGTGGTCCTTCAGGGTGGAGCGCGCAGGCCGGAGGCTGCAACCGGGTCCAGGAGAGGCCGACGATCCTCCATCCATCGCTGGTCTCCATGAGCGTTACCGCGTCCACGCCGCAGTGGCTGAACGTCTCGCCCGCGTAGAAATCGTAGGGTGCCCAAACGGTGGCCAGTGCACCGTTCACCCGGACGAGCGGGTCCCACATGCGCTCGATCAGCGGCAGGTCGGACGACGTAATGCGTCCAGCCAATCCGTCGACGGTGGAGCTCCCGAACGTCGAGGCGCCGTCCCGGGTCTCGGAGAAATGCATCACCACCGACGGATCCATGACCTGTCGAAGCAGTTGTCCATCGCCCGTCGCTAGCGCTTCGAAGAGGCGCTCCACGGCTGCGATGGCGCCAGCTCTCTGGGCAGGGGTCGGCGCGTACTCCGACTCCGACTCTGATGCTTCGATGGCTGCGGCCCCCGGCCGGTTGTCCGGTGCCTCGCCGCTCCCGCCGCAAGCGGCGAGAAGGAGCGGAGCTGTCAGCAGGAAGAAACGCCTCATGTGTGCCCCTCGTGATGGTGGGTCGAACGCCCACCTATCAGACGGTCTCGAGGCGGGCTGTGCAACATCGGCGGGTGCCGTCGTCTACATCCAACGAGGCAGTGCCGCACTCGGGGGAAGTGTGCTCGACGACCCATTCGGAGGTTTACCCCCATGAGACGAATCATCGCCATGGCCGCCACGCTGACCGCCTTGTCCGGGTCGCAGGCCGCCGATACCACGCCCAACGACGAGTTCGCGAACGTTGCAGCCGCGACGCCCGTCCGAGCCATCACTTCGACACGCGCGCTCCAAGAAGCGCCACGTGGTCGTTCGACCGCCCAGCAGCGGGAGGCCGTATCGATCACGGTCTACAACCAGAACTTCGGCCTCGTCCGCGAGGTCCGGACGCTCGATCTGCCGCGTGGACTCGCGAACGTCGAGTACGCGGACGTCGCGTCCGGAATTCAGCCCGAGACGGTCCACATACGTCCGCTCGGCCGGACACGCTTTTCCGTGCTCGAGCAGAACTACCAGTACGATCTGCTGAATCCGCAGAAGCTGCTCGAGAAGTATGTTGGTCGCACCGTCACCGTGTACCGCACGAACACCCAGACCGGTGAGGAGCGGGCGGTCGAGGCGGAGGTTCTCTCGGTGAATGGCGGTCCGATTCTACGGATCGGAGGAGAGATCACTTTCAACTACCCGGGACGCTTCGGATTCCCCGAGCTGCCCGACAACCTCATTGCCGAGCCCACTCTGCTTTGGCGACTCGATACCGGCGGGGGCGATCAGCAGGTGGAGGTGTCGTACCTGACCAACAGCCTCAACTGGAAGGCGGATTACGTGATGGTCCTCAACGAGAACGACGATGGTGCCTCGCTCACCGGGTGGGTCACCCTCACAAACCAGAGTGGGACCGCCTACGAGAACGCCCGTCTCCAGCTCGTTGCCGGGGACGTGCAGCGGGTCAGCGGAAACATGCGGCCCGAAGAGCTGCGTGGCAGGATGATGGAAATGGCCGCTTCAGCGGATGTGGCGGGCTTCACCGAGGACGCCTTCTTCGAGTATCACCTCTACACGCTGGGGCGCCCGGCCGATCTCATGAACAACGAGCAGAAGCAGGTCACGTTGCTCGAGTCCGACGGCTTCGGTGTCGAGAAGACGCTGATCTTCCCTGGCGCACCCGCCCACTATTACAGGGGCCAGTACGGACAGGTGGCGACCAATCAGAAGGTGGGTGTCTTTCTCGACTTCGTGAACAGCGAAGACAACGGCCTGGGGATGCCCCTTCCCAAGGGGACCGTCCGCGTCTACAAGCGCGACCAGAACGGCGCCCAACAATTCATCGGCGAGGATCTCATCGACCACACGCCGCGCGACGAGGAGCTCCGAATCAAGATGGGTGAGGCCTTCGATGTGGTCGGGGATCGCCGCCAGATGGACTACACGGTCCTCTCCGGTTGCGTCTCAGAGAGCACCTGGCGCGTCGACCTTCGCAACCACAAGGACGAGGACGTGGAGGTCATGCTCGTGGAGCCCGTCGGTGGCGATTGGGACATCCTGTCTTCGACCCACGCGTACCAGCAGACCGACGCGTGGACGTTCACGATGAACCCGCGCGTCGAGGCCAACGGGGAAACCCGTGTCGAGTACCGCGTCCGCGTCCGCTGGTGCTGATGTGGCGCCACGATCGGCTGTTCGTGCCCGGCCGGGCGCTCGATGCCACGACCCCTGGCGCGACCGCAGAGCCACCGGCATAATGCCAGACTTCCAGCACTGGGTCTGACCTGGTCCCCGGACATCGAACGGTGTTCGGGGGCGCTACGGCCAGCGGGCCGGGGCGGACCCCGTGCAGATTCGAGAGGCTCTTGCAGATGAGGACAGGGATGTCGCGAGCGGTTTCCTATTCGACCCGTATGCTTGCCCTGGGCGCATTTGCCTTGTTCGCCGGGGCGTGCGGAGATGCCACCGGGGGAGACCGGGCAGAGGGTGTTCACGTCGACGGTGACTGGGCCGTGATCACCGGCAATCTTGCCGGGCAGCGCTACAGCTCGCTCGACCAGATCAACCCGAGCAACTTCGCGCAGCTCGAGGTCGCGTGGCAGTACGACGCATCACACCTCGGATCGGTGAACGCCCGCTCCATTCCGATCTATGTCGACGGGATGCTCATCAACGTCCACAGCGAGTACCGTACCGTCGTCGCCACGGACGCAGGCACCGGTGAGGAGCTTTGGACCTACACCGAACCGGAGACCTTCCGCTGGGCCTACTCCATGCGGAAGAACCACGGGAAGGGCGTCGCGTACGCCAACATCGACGGCCGTGACGTCGTGTTCTTGATTTCGCCGGCCTTCTTCCTGCATGCGCTCGACGCCCATACGGGTGAGCATATCGAGGGCTTCGGCGGCGCGGTCGACATCGAGGGCTTCCCGGATACCGGCGTCGTCGACCTGCTCGGCCCCGACGGGTTGGGGTACGATTACGAAGACGCGGCCGAGGGCATTCCGCTCGAGGTCGGCTACATCACCTCGTCGTCGCCGGCCTTGGTCGTCAACGGCGTGGTCGTCGTAGGCAACTCGGCCGAACAGGGCTACAACCAGACGCGGCCGGAGAACATCCCGGGCGACATTCTCGGCTACGACGCCCGCACCGGCGATCACCTGTGGAAATTCAACGTGCTCCCGGGCCCCGGTGAAGTCGGCCACGAGACCTGGGAAAACGATGCTTGGGAATGGACCGGCGACATTTCGTCGTGGGCACCCCTGTCGGCGGACCCCGAGCTCGGTCTGGTATACGTGCCGACCAACGGTGCCACGCAGGACTACTACGGCGGCTTCCGGCCAGGCGACAATCTCTTCAGCACCAGCCTGATCGCGCTCGACGTGGAAACGGGCGAAAGGGCTTGGCATTACCAGCTCGTGCACCACGACATCTGGAACTACGATACGCCCCAGGTGCCGGTGCTCGCCGACGTGATGATCGACGGCGTCCAGACACCGATCATCGCGCAGGCCACGAAGCAGGCATTCCTCTACGTGCTCAACCGGGCGACCGGCGAGCCGATCTGGCCTATCGAGGAGCGACCCGTGCCGCAGTCGTTGGTGCCAGGAGAGCACCTCGCGCCCACACAGCCGTTCCCGACGAAGCCTGCGGCCTACGACATGCAGGGGCTCACGGTCGACGATCTCATCGACTTCACGCCCGAGCTTCGCCAAATGGCGATCGAAGCGCTCGAAGAGTTCCAGATCGGGCCGCTCTTTCTGCCGCCGCTGCACCGCGACAACGATTTAGGCAAGACCGCGGCGCTCTGGTGCCCGGCCGACGTCGGCGGCACCAACATCGACGGTACGCCCGCGTACGATCCCGAGACCGGCATCATCTACGTTCCGTCGCAGAAGGGCTGCTCGGCTCGGATCTTGATTCCGGGCCCGGAGAAGGATCCGGGCGGCATCGTTTCCGATGATCGGACCCAGCAGCCCACGGGGACGAGGATCACCGAGTGGGTTCCCGGCCCCTCGGCGAGTCCGGGGCGGATCGACGGTCTCGCCTTCTGGAAGGCTCCGTACAGCAAGATCACGGCGATCGACCTGAACACTGGCGAGCACCTCTGGTGGATCCCGATCGGAGACACCCCGAGGAACGTTCTCGAGCACCCGGCTCTCCAGGGCCAGCCGGACCCACGGACCGGAAACGGCCGACAGGCGGCACTCTTCACGACGCCTTCGATGCTGGTGTACGCGGGCACGAACAGCGACAACGATCCGGTGCTCTTCGCGGTCGACAAGATGACAGGGGAGGAAGTGGGTCGAGTCACGATGCCCGATCGGAATCGATACGGCTTGATGACCTACATGCACGGAGGCAAGCAGTACATCGTCGTGAACGCGAACGGCGGTAACTTCGCGCTGGCGCTGCCCGACTGATCGTCGGGCGTGGGTGAGCCCCTAGGCGCCGTCCACCGATCGACCACGGGGTCCCCGGCGAGCCGGGGGCCCCGTTTTCACCATGTACGTATGAGCTACGAGCCATGACGCCGACCGTATCGACCGCCCGCCCGACCCTCGCAGCCAGCGTGGCCTCGTGCCTCGTGCACCTTCTCCTCGCAGGGGCGGCGTTGATCGTTACGACGAGGACCGTCGGCGCGCAGCGGGTCGGGCCGCAGGCCGGCGGGGCCTCCACCGCATCCGTGACCGAGCTCGACATGACCACGTGGTCCGTCGCGGGGTTGGACCCGGCCACCGGCGACGTCGGCGTTGCGATGGCGTCGTGCGTCCCCGAGACGTTCGGGGACGGCGTCGCCGCTCTGGTACCCGGTCGGGGCGTGGCGGCGGTGCAGGCCGCCTGGAATCTCGAGAATCGGAACCGTGTGTACCATGCGCTTCGGGAAGGTCTGGCCGCACAGGCGGTGATCGATCGCGTGACCGATCCGAGCGCCGACAGCTCCACGGCACGGCGACAGTATGGCATCGTGACCCTGACCGATGGAGTCGTCGAGATCGCCGGTTTCACCGGCGATGGGACGTCGGATTGGGCGGGCATTCACAGCGACGTGGGGATGGGGGTGACGGCCCAGGGCAACACGCTCGTCAGCGAGGCGGTGGTCGGCGATGCCCTCGAGGCCTTCCGCCGCAATGAACCGGGCCGCAATACGCTGGCCGATCGCCTCATGCGCGGCCTGGAAGCGGGCTCATTGGCCGGCGGCGACGTCCGATGCAATCGAGACGGCATCACCTCGACGGCCGCGACTGCGGTGATCCTCGTGGCTCGGGGGGACGATCCACCCTACGTCGCCGGGAATATCGGGATCACCGATCAGGGCACGGCGGGCGCGCCCTGGCTCGCGCTCTCGCATACCACACCCCGGGAAGGGCCGAACCCGGTGACCGAGCTTCGACGACGCTTCGACGAGTGGCGCGCGGGGGCGTACGCACCGTCCGATGCCTACCAAGCGTTGTCACCCGAGGTCCGCGATTTCGTCTCCGTGCCCGAGGCTCACGTGTTGATCCGCGACGTGCGCCTGATCGACGGTACCGGCGCCCCCGCCCGAGACGGGATGTCGGTCGAGATTCGGGACGGTCGGATCGCACGGGTGGGGACCGTGGCCGATGTGGTTACGCCCTCGGGCGCTCGCGTCATCGAAGGAGCCGGGATGACGCTGATGCCCGGGCTGGTGATGCTGCACGAGCACCTGTTCTACCCATCCGGTCAGGCGCGCTACAACACGAACGAGGTCTCCTTCCCACCCCTGTACCTCGCGGGCGGAGTCACGACGATGCGTACCGGTGGAAGCGTGGATACCTATACCGACCTCCGAGTCCGTCAGCATATCGAGGAGGGTCGTATTCCCGGTCCCGACATGGACGTGACCGCTCCGTACCTCGAAGGCCCGAACGGATTCGTCCGCGCGATGCCGCAGCTGGCTACGCCCGGAGAGGCACGGGCGTTCGTGAATTTCTGGCTCGACCAGGGCGTGACCTCGTTCAAGGCGTACAACCTCATCGACCGGGCGACGCTCGGAGCCGCTATCGAGGCAGCCCACGCCCGTGGCGCGAAAGTCACGGGCCACCTCTGCTCGATCACGTACCGCGAGGCCGCTGACCTCGGGATCGACAACCTCGAGCACGGCTTCTTCGCCGCCACCGATTGGGTCGAGGGTAAAGAGCCCGACGTCTGCCCGCGAGGCGCCAACCAGAGCTATCTCGACCTCGACCTCGCGAGCCCGGCCTTCACCGACCTCGTCGGCCATCTCATCGAGCACGACGTGGCGATCACGTCGACCCTCACGGTCGTGGAGCGGAGGGCAGAGGGCCGCCCGCCGCCGCCGGTGGGGGCCCAGGAAGCCATGCTCCCACAGTTTCGGGAGCGTGTGATGGACGCCCTGGCCCGACCGCGTGGCGCATCCGGCACCGAGCTGCTGAAGAAGTACTTCGCGATGGAAAAGGCGTTCTACGATGCGGGTGGCACGCTCGTGGTCGGGACTGATCCGACGGGAGGAGGCGACGTGGTGCCGGGCTACGCCAACCAGCGAGCCCTGCAGCTGCTCGTCGAGTTGGGCTTGTCCGCCGAAGAGGCCGTGGCGGTGGCCACGAGGAACGGAGCCGAGTACCTCGAGATGGCCGACGAGATCGGAACGGTCGAGGCGGGAAAGGCCGCTGACCTCGTTTTGGTCCGGGGCGACCCGACCCTCGACCCCGAGGCGTTCCGTGGGACGACGCTCGTCTTCAAGCACGGCGTCGGCTACGACTCGACCAAGCTCTTCGATTCGGTGAAAGGGTGGGTGGGCGTGCGTTGACGCGCGCCGCCGAAGCGCTAATGTGGCGTCCCCGGGGCCAGGTCCCCGGGGACCCCACACCATGATCCCTGGAACGGAGCTCGATCCGATGGCGACCTACACATGCGACAAGTGCGGCATGAGCGTCAACATGACCTGCGCTACCTGCGACAAGGAGCTCGTGCACGGCACGATCACCACCGACTCCGGCGCTGAGGTCGCCGTCTCGAAGTGCCCCGACGGCCACGGCAAGATCAAGTCGCCGATGTGCTGTGCGCAGGACATGACCTGCTCGGTCTGAGTCCTTCGGTCAGGCACGGGGACGGGCTGCGCGGACCGACGCCCGCGCAGCCCGAGCTCGCTCTTGGCTAGCGGTTCCCCCCCCGGGAGCTGCCGCCGATCGGGTCGCCGGCCGGAAGCTGGAGTGCTGGGCCCGGGACCGTGTTCTCGATGCGCAGCTGCCACCGACGGATATCCGACGCGACCAGTCGCTCGTGCGCGGTCGGCGCGGTTTCGGCCTCGATGCCCGACGCCAGATCGTCCAGGCGACCCGCGAGAACGGACCGTACCTGGGCCGGATTGTCGGCCATCGCGGCCTGCTGCATCATCTGATCGACCACGGCTCGCTGCGTCGTGTGCTGGATCTGGAGTCTGTACTCGTCCGAGGGCGGTGGCGCGCCCCATGTAACCGCGATGAGTCGGTTCACGACCTCCTCGAGGTCCGGGTTGTCCCCCATCGTGCCGTAGAGCACCAGACGCGCCATTCGTTCGGGCTGGAGGATCTCGCCGACCGTGAACGCGGCGGAGGCCTCGGCGGCTCCGATCGGGTCGAAGACGAGTCCCGTGTGTCCTGGGAACTCCTCGCCCTCGTCGTACCGGAACGCGGGCGGCGGAATCAGCTCCACGATGTCATCAGAAAGAGCGAGGAAGTCGACGTCCAGCGTCGAGAGCACGGTCTCCAGCGCATCTCGCTGCTCGGCCGCCGGAACGATCGTGAACGGTGTCTGGCCGTCGCCTTTCAGCGCGTACCGGTAGTCCACGCCCCCCAGGCTCTGGACCGCCGACCGCAGCTGGAAGCGATGGTGCATGTACAGCGGGAGCAAAACGTACTCGAGCGTGGATAGCGGCTCGCCGGCACGAATGACGTCCGTGCCGAACCGCTCCAGCCCCAGGTTGCGGACATCGATCTCGACCTTGAGGTGATCGACGAGGTTCGAGCCGTTGTCCCACACGCTCGCATACTGATGAGCGGCCCCGATGAAGTTGTTGTTCGTGTGGCCCATGTAGATGAGACCGTCGCGCACGCCCTGCTCGGCGATCTGAGCCAATTCGGCGGCGACGTCCGTGCCCGCAGGGAAGTCGCGATACAGCCAGTTCACGGAGAGCTTGTCGTACTCGCCGATACGCGGAATGTACGCCTCGGAAAGATCGATCCGGTCGCCGACGATCTGGACGTAGGGAGCTGGATAGTCCATGACGCTCTCACGACCATACGCGCTCGCCATGTAGTTGTGCGGGAAGCCGATCGTGTGACCGACTTCGTGCGCCGAGAGCTGACGGACCCGAGCGAGCGCCATCTCGACCGCGTCCGTGCCGGGCGCCACCTGGGCCAGATAGTCGTACACGGGTGCGTCGGCGAACTCGCCGAGATCGGAGTCCTGCTCCGAGATCCCGGTCGGAAACTGCGGGACCATGCCCTGTCCGTGCAGGTAGTCCTGACGCAGCCGCAGGCTTCCGAGGTTCACCACGCCACGGACGATCTCACCGGTACGCGGGTCGATGATCGTGTTGCCGTAGGAATAGCCTCGGGTTCGACGGTGAGTC
>JAOTVL010000016.1 GCA_029863525.1 Gemmatimonadota bacterium | reverse complement strand
AGATCCGGGTGCCGTGGTCCTGCAGGCCGATCGAGCCGGAGGGAGCCCGGGCGTAGAGTTCCTCGACGCCGAACTTGCTCTTGGCGACCAGCGCCTCCCAATCATCGCTGTAGAGCTCGTATGCCACCGTGCGCTCCCCGTTGAGCCAGTGCTCGACGTGCGTCCCTTCGACCACGATTCGGCCCGTGTTCCACGATCCGACCGGATTCGTGGGGCGTACGGCGGCGGTGTGGAGATCATAGTTGTCCCCCGTGAGATGGGTGTTCATGTCCATGGTCCCCATCTCGATGTAGGCCGTGTCGTCGAGCACTTGGTATTCGGGCGCGACCTGCCACAGTGCCTTGCCCTCGGCCTCGCGGACCCGGTAGAAGACGCCGCTATTCGACTCGAACTCTACCTTGAAGTCAAACATGAGCTCGAAGTCCGTAAATTCCTCGGAGGTAATGATATCCCCTCCGTCCATATCGCCTGTCGATGAGAGACTGACCAACTCGCCTTCCTCGACGGCCCACCCTTCCGAGGGGAAGTCGTCGCGTCCGTAGCCGCGCCAGCCCGCGGTCGAGGTGCCGTCGAAGAGCAGCATCCAACCCGCGGCCACCTCGTCCGCCGTGAGCGTGTTGTGGGCGGACGCCGCCACCTCCGATGCCGGCGCGGAACGCCGGGCCGAGTCACCGCTCGAGTCCGCACACGCGCTGAGCCCGCAGAGCGCGACCCCGAGCGCGGCCAGCATCGGCATCGCGACAGCTCCAGGCGCATCGACGCGGCTCATGCCACGACCTGCATCGTCTCGGGGTCCCACGCGACGACCTTTTCTTCGAAGTAGCTGTCGTTGCATGCGAGCGCCGGTGCGGCCGCACGCAGGCCGAAGACCGCATCCTCGGCCACCGGAGACCCCTCCCGGACACCCCGGAAGAAGTTCATGAAGTGGTCGTAGTGGGCGCCCCAATAGTCGTCCTCCGCCACGTACACCGTTTCGGCGGGCGGTAGCATCTCTGCGCGCTGCCCCATCGCCTGCTCCATCTCGTCGGCCTTCATCTGCAAGAAGACGTCTGTGGGACTCACCACCTTGTTGCGACGCAGGACGACCTCGGTCCAGGTGACGTCCATCGCGCCCTCACTCCCCACGAGCCGCAGGAAGGTGCTGCCGGACGTCCCGTCGACGAAGTTGACCCGCAGCGAGAGGTTGAACGGCGGATGTGCACCGCTCTCCGGATAGTCGAACATGCCGAGCAGCACGTCCGGGACCTCGCGGCCGTCCTTCCAGTATCGCAGCCCGCCTTGGGCCATGATCTTTCGTGGACCTTTCGAGTCGGCGACGAAGTGGAGGCTCGAGAAGAGGTGGACGAACAGGTCGCCCGACACCCCCGTCCCGTAGTCGCGGTAGTTCCTCCAACGGAAGACGCGGAGCGGGTCGAACGGACGAGTCGGTGCCGAACCGAGAAACATGTCCCAATCGACGGTCTCCTCGGAGGCGTCCTCCGGGATCTCATACTGCCAGGCACCGATCGGGTCGTTTCGAGCCCAGAACCCCTCGGCATAATTCAACTCGCCGATGGCGCCCTCCGCGAGAAGCTGCTTCGCCTTCTCGTTGCCGAGCGAGCTCATGCCCTGGCTCCCCACCTGAAACGTCTTGCCCGACTCCTGTTGCGCGCGCACCAGGTCCATTCCCTGCTCGATGCGGTGAACCATCGGTTTTTCGCAGTACACCGCCTTTCCGGCCCGTAGCGCGTCGATCGAAATCTGCTGATGCCAATGATCGGGCGTGCCGACGATAACCGCATCGACATCGTCCCGGGCGAGGATCTCGCGGTAGTCTCGCGTCGTGAAGACATCCGCGCCGTGAACCTCCTTGGCGCGCGCCAAGCGCCCTTCGTAGCAGTCGGCGGCCGCAACCAACTTCACGCCGGGCACGCGCACCGCGGTGTCCACGTCCGCCATGCCCATGCCGCCCGCGCCGATCACGGCGAGCTGGATCTGATCGTTCGCCGACTGGTGCCGACGTGCCGCGAGCGTTCGTACGTCTTTGCGCCCGGCGGCCGAGAGGATGGCGGGCGTCGCACCGGCGGCGAGCGCGCCGGCCGCGAGGTGCCCCACGAACGAGCGACGAGACTGCGGACGTTCCGGCTTCTTCATCGTACGCGCCTCTCCTGGCGAGGTGGTGCTTGGTCCGTCGAGACCGCGCCGTCACCATATCAGGGCGCGCCGCTCTCGTCGATGACCCATCGGTCGTACGAACAATCGACGCCCGTCCCGACGGAGAAGCAACATCCGATTATGCTTCGCAGAGGCGGATCGTCACTCCCGCCTGATCGCGACGTACTCGCGGAACCCACCCTTGAGGGAGATCGCCTGCACGACCTCGAAGGGCGCGAGCATCCGCTCGACATGGGCCGGAAGGAACGGTGACCCGGCCTCGGTCACCGCACCCGCGGGCGCACGCCGCACCCGATCCGGCCCAGCCAGCGTGAGGCGAACAGGACGGCTCACCTGAACGCCGGACGAGTCGACCACCGTGTACAGCCGGGCGCCATCCGCCGTGAGCTCGACAAGACGAGTCGCCACGGCGCGACGCTCGGTCTCGCTCAGGCGGTCGAAGACGTCCCAGGCGAGCACCGCGTCATAGGCTCCCTCCCCCGCGGGCGCGATCGACCGTAAGGCGCGCATGAGGCCCTCCGCCCTCGGCGGCGTCGGCACGAGACCGGCAAAGCGAATCCTGCGGCCGTACCGACCCAGGAGCTCGAGATGCGAGTTCTGCGCCGGTCCGAGGTCCAGAATCGAGTGCCGCCCGTCCTCGGTCAGCCCTGCGAAAAACGACGCCAGGCCGGGAGAAGACCGCTCGAAGACGCCGTCCTCTTCCGGCGGCCGCGGGGGTGGTGTGCCTCGTCTCGACGTCCGTTCACGAAATTGTTCGAGCCAGTTCACCGGGTCGCGGACTTGGACCCAGCGCTCGGCTTCGAAGACGATGCGGACGCCTTGTCCGAGCCGGACGCCGACGCCTTCTGCGCCGAGCCGGCGGCTATGGAGCCGTCATTCGTTTCGTCCGTCCTGGGCGACGAAGCCCCGCCGATCGCACTTCCATTGCCGCTCGACTTCTCTTCCGGCTTGCCCTTGGTCGCCCGCTCCGCGTGAGCCGGGGGAGCGGCACCCATGTCGACGAGGCCACGGAAGGTGGCACCGTCCTCCAGGACCACACGAGGCGCCTTGATGTCGCCCATCACGTGAGCCGAGCCACGGAGCACGATCTGCTCCCTGGCCGTGAGATCGCCCTCGACCCGGCCCTCGATCGTGATCAGACGGCCCACGATGTTCGCTTTGACTTTGCCTTCCGTACCGACGCCCACGGCGTGCTCGGAGAGGCTGACCGAACCGTCGACCTCACCCTGAATGAGCAGGTCCTCGCTTCCGGTCACGTCTCCCTTGATGCGGATCGAGGGCCCGATCACGGCCCGTCCGGTCGCCTGCCTCGGGGGCGGCGTCGAGGTCACGCGCTCCCCGGTCGGTGCCACGGTCGACTGGCCGGCCTGCCCCTCTTCCTTCTTCCACATGATTCCCCCTCTGCTGAGCTGTCGGCCGTGCCGGGCCGGACATCGGTTTCGATGACTCTATTCGATGACTCTAAAGGAATGCAACAAGCTTGCCAGAGCCCCTCGACTGGCGCGGAAGCCCCCGCGGACCGAAACTGGCATCCTCGCAGCGGCTCGGCAGCGCCGCTCGACGGTCGATTCCACAGGGAGGCATGATGTCGTTGTCCCGAATCCTGATCTCGACGATCTTCGCCGGCTCCTCGGTCCTGTTGGGCGCGTGCGCTATGGAGTCCGATTCCACCGCCACGATGGACGTCGGTAATCCAATCAGTGGAGCGGGCGTGCCGAACCCCACCCCGAACGTCGTTCGGAATTGGGGCGAGCTCCCTGAAGGACGGGAGTGGGGCACCACAGCTGGGATCGACATCGACCCGACCGACGGTCACATCTGGGCCTACGAGCGCTGCGGGCCAGGCGATCGGTGCGACCGGACGCTGGTGGACCCGATCTTCAAGTTCGACCGTAACACCGGCGCCGTGCTCGAGAACTTCGGCGCAGGCCTCTTCGTCACGCCGCACGGGCTCCACGTCGACGCGGACGGCAACGTCTGGGCGACCGACTTCCGCGGAAACGACGAGGGCAAGGGCCATCAGGTCCACAAGTTCAGCCCCACCGGGGAGCTCCTCATGAGCCTCGGTACGGCGGGGGAACCGGGGAACGGGCCGGGCCAGTTCAATCAGCCGAACGACGTGATCACGGCGCCGGACGGAAGCATCTTCGTGTCGGACGGTCACGACGGTCAGGGCATGACCACCAATCAGGCCATCGCAGCCGGCCTGGAGCGTGGTGCCACGGCCCGGATCCAGAAGTTCGACAGCGAGGGCAACTTCATCACTGCCTGGGGCCAA
Source organism: Gemmatimonadota bacterium (assembly GCA_029863525.1). GTDB lineage: Bacteria > Gemmatimonadota > Gemmatimonadetes > Longimicrobiales > Gaopeijiaceae > UBA2589. The sequence continues at coordinate 34,708 of JAOTVL010000016.1, read as the reverse complement.
ATCGGCCTGCGTCACGGCGAATTCCGCACGCCGCACGCCCTCGCGTGGGACTCGCAGGGTCGCCTTTGGGTCGCTGACCGCGGCAACCACCGCATCGAGATCTTCGATCAGGACGGCACCTATCTCGACTCGCGCTACCTCTACGGCCGGATCAGCGGGCTCTTCATTACCGAAGACGACATGGTCTACGCGATCGACTCCGAGTCGAGTCCGCTGAACCATCCCAATTGGCTGAACGGCATCCGGATCGGGCACGTGGACGAAGACGTCATCACGGGCTTCATCCCCCCCTTCGAGCGTGAGTCCAGGCTCTATCAGGGCGCGGCAGGCGAAGGTGTGGCCGTCGACGCCGACGGAAACGTGTACGCTGCCGAGGGGCCCAACTCACTGAGCTGGGCGGGCGGCGCCTTCACCAAGTACGAGGTGGGAGGGTCGAACTAGGCCGCGAGCATTCGACGGCGAGTCGAGGGGTCCCTGTCGAGCCCTGCGCCTCAGCGGAACAGGGCCTTTGCGAGCATCCCGTGCACGCCTTTCGTGCCGTCCACGAGCTGCGTGATGCGGAGGTCGAGCGCCACCGAGCAGAGGACGTACGCGTCATCGCGGCTCATGCCCCGCTCGGTCACGAGGAATTCGACCATCTCGCGCGTCGCGTGCCGCGCCGCCTCGTCCAGGTCGGGATGGAGCCCCATCGAGATGTAGTGCGTTTCCGTCTCGGCTCGGGGCCAGGCGAGCTCGAGGTCCTTGCGCAGCACGACCTGGATCGTGCCGTAGAGCGACGTCTCGATGGCCGTGCCGCTCACCTCGCCGTCACCCTGCGCCGCGTGTCCGTCCCCGATGGAGAGAAGGCCGCCCCTGGCGTGCACCGGCAGGTAGAGGGTCGAGCCCTCGACGAGCTCCTTGTTGTCGAGATTGCCCACGTGATAGCCGGGCGCGGTGCTGTTGATCCGACCCCGGAGGAGCGGCGGAGCCACCCCGATCGAGCCGAAGAACGGGCGCGCGGGAATCGTCACGTCGGGGACGCCCTGCATGGTGATCGTGCCGGAGATGGTATCGACCTCGAAGCGGCGAAGCGCAGCCGAGGGAAAGTCGTCCGGGAGCGTGCCCCCGCCGGGTAAGAAGCCCGAGACGCCGTACGGAGTGAGGAAGCCGATCTCGAGGATGCGGACCTCGAGCACGTCGCCGGGCTCCGCCCCTTCGACGGAGATCGGTCCGTTGAGGGGGTGCGAGCCGACGCGCACGGTTTCCGCCCGCTCGACCTCGAGCATCGCCTCGGTGAAGCGCGCCTCGTCGAACCCCGCCACGCGAAGCCGCTCGAGCCCACGCGCGAGCATGTTCTCGAAGTGCACCCGGTCTCCGGACCGGATCGTGAGCGCCGGCGGGATCGACGCGTCGTAGTAGCCCCAGTGGATGTTCTCGGGCGTGAGCGGCAATCGATGATCCTCCTGGGCGCCCACCGCCGTCGGGCGGAGCGCGGAGCACAGGAGCAGTCCGACAACGGCAGCGACCCTCATGATTCCTCCCTCTCTCCGAGCTCTCGGAGGAGCTCGTACGTATAGATCCCTGTCGAATGGCCATCGCTCCAGACGAACTGGAGCGCGTATCGGCCGACGTAGTGGATGGCGGTCGGATACACGTCGGCACGAATGGCCTCCGGCGAAAGCGTGCGGATGCCTGTCATCTCGTCGACGCACCCGGCGCAGGGGCACGCGATGCGTAGCGCTCGAGGCAGGAGCTCCGAAACGACTCCGTCCTTCCACTCGATCCGGAGCTTGCTGCCGTCCTCGGTGGGCCCGATCTCCCTGGGGTCGACCTTCGGGTCGACGCTCACCCGCCCCCCCGCGCGCCGCTCTGGAACGAATCGACGCTCACGTCGCCACCCGTGTCGGATCGAGGCGCCGGCGAAGCTCGTCGGCGACCGACCGGAAGGCGTGCCCACGATGGCTTCGCGCGTCTTTCTCGTCGGGGGTCATCTGCGCGAAGGTCTTCCCGAGCGTCGGATCGAACACGTGCGGGTCGTAGCCGAAACCTCCGGACCCACTGGCCTCGTCCACGATGACCCCGGGTGCCTCGCCGCGAATCGTCAGCGGCGCGGTGTCGTCGGCCAGGAGGATCGCGACGCACACGTAGCGCGCCGTCCGGTCCCCCGGCGCCACGCCCTGCAGACGCGCGACGAGATAACGGTTGTTGGCATCGTCGAGCGCCTGACCCTCGAGGCCCTCGCCGTCATCCCCCGCTTCGGGCGCAAAGCGTTTGGACCGCACCCCAGGCGCTCCACCGAGCGCGTCGACCTCGATCCCGGAGTCGTCAGCCACCGTGGGGAGCCCAGACCTCCCGTGGAAATAGCGTGCCTTGGAGAGCGCATTCTCCTCGAAGGTGCCGTACGGCTCGAGATCGTCCTCCTCCGAGGTGTACCCGATCCCGGCGTCGTCGAGGTCGAGCACCTCGAGGCCGGGCACGTCCGAGAGAATCCGTCGGATCTCGCGCATCTTCCCGGGGCTCCGGGTGGCCACGAGCAGCTTCAGCGCAACCTCACGCGCCGGCGGCGGCGAGCGCGCGCGCCTGAGCCGCCACGAGCGACTCGATGCCGGCCATGCCCAGATCCATCAACTCGTCGAGCGCGGCACGCGGGAAGGGATCGCCCTCCGCCGTCCCCTGGACCTCCACCAGGCCACCGCTCTCCGTCGCGACGAGGTTCATGTCGACCTGGGCGGCCGAATCCTCGGCGTAATCCAGGTCGAGACACGGAAGGCCATCGACGAGGCCGACGCTCACGGCGGCCACCTTTTCCCGAAGGAACGTTCGATCGACCAGACCCTCCGAGAGCATCCAGCGGCCGGCCAGCGCGACCGCGACGAACGCGCCGGTGATGGATGCGGTACGCGTCCCACCATCGGCCTGCACCACGTCGCAGTCGACCGTGATGGTGTACGGGCCGATGGCGCTCATGTCCGTTACCGAGCGGAGCGAGCGACCGATGAGCCGCTGGATCTCTTGAGTGCGTCCCCTCGGGCCGTTCCGTTCCCGGCCAGTCCGCGTGTGCGTGGCCCTGGGCAGCATGGCGTACTCCGCGGTCACCCACCCCGCCCCGCTCCGCTCCCGCCACTTGGGCACGCCCTCGGTCACGCTCGCCGTGCAGAGGACCCGGGTATCGCCGGTCGCGATCAAGCACGACCCTTCCGCATAGGGAGAGACGCCGGTCTCGATCGAGACGGGACGCCCCTGGTCCGGTCGTCGACCGTCGTGTCGCTCGCTCATGGCTCCAGGCTCCTGATCCGTCCGATGACGTCCGTGGTCGAATAGCCGTCGACGAACTCGATCAGCTCCACGCGCCCGCCGGCCGCGACGACCGACTCACGACCCACCACGTTCTCCGGAGCGTAGTCGCCACCCTTCACGAGCACGTCCGGAAGGAGCTCGTCGATGAGCTCCGCGGGCGTCGGCTCGTCGAAGAGGCAGACCGCGTCGACGCATTCGAGCGCCGCCACCAGCAACACGCGGTCGAGCTCGTCGTTGAGCGGCCGCCCAGGCCCCTTCCCGAGCGTCCGCGCGGACGCATCGCTGTTGACCGCCACCACCAGCGCGTCGCCCAGGGAGCGAGCACGAGACAGATACGTCGCGTGCCCCCGGTGAAGGATGTCGAACACCCCGTTGGTGAACACGACCGTGCCGACTCGTGGTCGACCGTAGCGCTCCACGAGCACCGAACGGTCCAGGAACTTGCTGCTCGGGGAGCGCGGATGAGGGCCATGCATGACGGCTCAGCGAATGGTCGCGGTCAGGACCCGGCCGACTCCTCGTGCCGCGAGCTCCCGCGCCACGGCACTTCCCAGCCCCTCGGGCTCATCCAACGGCCCCGTCCGATCGGACCGGACCAAGCGGCGGCCATCCGTGCTGGCGGCCGCAGCCCAGAGGCGGATCCAGCGACCCGACGGCTGAGCAAAACACCCCAGCGTGGCCGAGTGGTCGACACCGAGCGCGTCGAGCAGCGCCAACTCCGCTCTCAGCGCGGTTCGGGTCGGGAGGTGGTCGAGCGCCGTCGCCTCGGCGATCGGGTGTCGGGCGACGAGCGCCAGCGCACCCTGGCCCGGTTCCGGCAACCACGCCCGTGGGTCGAGCACCTCCACGGTCTGGTCGACGAGCCCAGCGTAGCGCGCGTCGAGCGCGCTCATGACGACTGCGTCGACGCCGAGCAGGCGGGGCTCCTCGAACGAACCGCGATCGAGTTCGACCGCCTCGACATCGGGGCGGTGCGCCGCCAAGAAGGCCGCCCTGCGTGGGCCCGCCAAACCGACGCGGGAACCAGCCGGCAAGTCGGAGAGCCGGGCGGCGCGCCCCGAAAGGGTCACGAGCACGTCACGCACTTCGTCCCGCGGAAGAACAGCGACGGTGGTCAAGTGCTCGCTGCGACTTTCGCGCAAGGCACCGATCCCGACGAGCGCGAGGTCGATGACGCCGCCTTCCAATGCCGCGAGCGTTCCCGCCGAGCGGGGGTCGTGTCCCACGAACTCCACGTCGACGCCGGCCGCCACCAACCGATCGAGCACTTGCGTCGTGCGGTCGGCAACGTCCGGATGGGTGGCGAGCCGCGCGGTCATCGGACGCCTAGAGGTAGAACAGGAGGTAGGCCGCGAGCAGGATGGCGACCCATAGGACCATACTCCCCGACGGCCACGAGCGGGCCAGCGGACCCATCCTGCCGTGGGACCGGTCGGCGGCGTCGAGCGCAGAGCGAACGAACTCCATGACCGACGCACGGACGTAGGCATCGGCGCGACCGACAGCGCCCCCGACGGTGTTCACGACCCACGGGCCGAGCTTCCGGTACACGACCTCGGCATCGATGTGGACCGCGCGCTTCTCGTCGGGATAGACGCCGGTCTTCATGAGCGTGATGAAGCCCAGCGCACCGAAGCACAGGAGCTGGAGCTGGGTCACGACGTGACGCGTGTCGTAGGGGTGGTAGTCCATCTCCATCGGCAGGAGCGCGTAGAGCTGCGAGGGGAACATCCCGATGAGGACGCAGAGCACCGCACCGATCGTCATGGCGAAGAGCATGTTGCGCGGCGGCTCCTTCGTGCGGATCCCCGAGTCGTGCGCGAAGAACGAGAAGAAGGGGATCTTGATGCCGGCGTGCTCGAGCACGCCGGCCGACGCGAAGAGCATGAAGAGCCAGGCGATGTAGTGATGCTCCTCGATTGCCGCGACCATGATCATCGACTTCGTCACGAACGCGCTGAACAGCGGAAAGGCGGAAATCGCGGCGGCGCCGAAGATGCACAGCGTCGCTGTGATCGGCATGGTCTTGTACAGCCCGCCCAGATCGGTGCCCTTGGTGCGGCCGGTCATGGTCATGACCGCCCCCATCGACATGAAGAGGAGACCCTTGAAGATCACGTCGGCGAAGGCGTGCGCCACCGCCCCGTTGACGGCCATGCCCGTGCCGATCCCGATGCCCGCGACCATGAATCCGATCTGGTTCACCATCGAGTAGCCGAGCACCCTCCGCAGGTCGTTCTCGAGCACCGCATAGAAGATCGGGAAGAACGTCATCGCCGTGCCGATGATGATGAGCGGCTCGGCCCCGGCGAAGCCACGCGCCAGCGCATACACGGCGACCTTGGTCGTGAACGCGCTCAGGAAGACCGTGCCGGTCGGCGTGCTCTCGGGATATGCCTCCGTGATCCAGTTGTGGGCGAGCGGGAAGCCCGCCTTGATGCCGAACGCGATGAGGAGGATCCACCCTGCGGGGCCGTTGCCCTCCAACCCGATGGCGTCGAAGGCGATCGAGCCCGTCTGGTGGGCGAGCATGAGCGCGCCCGACAGGAGCAGGACCCCCGACACCACGTGGATGATCAGATAGCGGAAGCCCGTGGCGTACGACTTGTCCGATCCGCGCGCCCAGATCAGGAAGACCGAGGTGATCGCGAGCAGCTCCCAGAAGACGAAGAGCGTGATCAGGTCGCCCGCGAAGACCGCGCCCAGCGCGCTTCCCGCGTAGAGCATGGCCGAAACATGCTGCAGCCCGGCCGTCTCGTTGCCCACGATGTCGTCTTCACCCACGTCGGCCGCAACGGAACCGTCGGGCGTCCCGTCCCCGAGATGCAGCGCGTAGAGGAAGCCGAGGAAGGCCGCGATATGGAAGAGATACCCGAAGAGCAGGCTCAGCTTGTCAGCCCGATACGGCGTGAGCGTGTAGCCGAGCAGATCGATCTGCAGGAGGACCTGCGCGCCCGAGGCCGAGACCTCCGCGCCCGTCCCGAACCAGAGCGAAAGACCGCCCACGAGCGGAATCGCGAGCACGAGTGCCTTGCGCACCGTTCCCCTCGTGAAGGCGACGACGAGCGCCCCCACGAAGAAGAGCGCGAAGGGAGGAAGGCTAGTCATCGGCCTCCTCCTCCCGGTACGCGCCGCCACCCTCGTAGTAGTCCTCGGAGCGGATCAACAAAGTCCGCATCGGCCGCGCGAGCAGAACCAAGAACCAGAACGAGAGGAAGCCGTACACCGGATACACGAAGAAGCGCATGCGCTCCTCGAGCGGATGCGGGTGCGCATTCTCCACGCCGAGCAGGAGGAGCTCGGCCAAGAAGAGCAGCCCGCAGATCACGTAGAACACCGTGAAGAACCGCTTCACCGAGTCGGGCTTGTCCATCCAGCCGATCGGCTCTTTCACTTCGTGGCGACCATGCCCGCCGTGCCCGCTCATGGCGCACCCCCGACGACCATCGTCATGAGGTCGTACCAGAGATCCGGCCAGACGAAGAACGCGACGGTCGCGGTCGCCGTGATCCCGATCGCGATCAGTGAAGGCAGCGGCGCTTCCTTGATGCCCTCGCCGTGGTGCGCGTCCTCGGGCGGCGCGAAGAAGAACGCCTTCACCGGCACCTCGATCAGGTAGTAGAGCCCGAGCAGGGAGCTCAACATCAGCACCGCGAGCAGGCCGTACTGATCCGCTTCCAGCGTGCCCATCCCCAGGAACCACTTACTCCACGATCCACCGGCGGGTGGGAGACCGATGATGCTGAGCGAGCCGACGAAGAAGGCGCCGAAGGTGAACGGCATGGTGCGCCCGAGCCCGTGCATACGGCTGATCTTCTTCTCGTGCGCCGCGACCATGATGGCTCCGGCCGCGAAGAAGAGCGTGATCTTACCGAACGCGTGCATGGCGATGTGCATGCCACCACCGATAATGCCCAGGTCGTTCGCGAGCATCGCACCGAGCACGATGTAGGAGAGCTGGCTGATGGTCGAGTACGCCAAGCGCGCCTTGAGGTTGTCCTTCTGAAACGCGACGAGCGAGCCGAGGATGATCGTCGCGGCCGCGGCCCACGCGAGCCAACTGGTCGTGGCGAGCGTCTGAAGCAGGTCGATGCCGAACACGTAGACCGCGATCTTGAGCACCGTGAAGACGCCCGCCTTCACGACCGCAACCGCGTGAAGCAGCGCGGAGACCGGCGTGGGCGCGACCATGGCGGCGGGCAGCCAACGGTGGAACGGCATGAGCGCGGCCTTGCCGACCCCGTACACGTAGAGCACGAGGATCCCGCTCAGGAGGCCGGTCGACGCGGTACCGGCGAGGATCCCGCCGGTCCGGAAGTCGAGCGTGCCCGCCAAGACCCACGTCCCGATGATGGCCACGAGCTGGAGACCGACCGACGTGGTGAGGAGAATCCCCAGGTAGATCCGCCCCGACCGCTTCGCCTCCTCGGTCTGGTGGTGCGTGACGAGCGGAAACGTGCAGAAGGTCAAGAACTCGTAGAAGACGAAAAGCGTGAAGAGGTTGGCGCTGAACGCCACGCCGAGCGCGCCGGCGATCGCTATGGCGAAGAAGAAGTAGAAACGCGTCTGGTTCTCCTCGTGGTGGCCCCGCATGTAGCCGATCGCGTACAGCGACGTCACCGGCCACAGAAACGAGGCGACGAGCGCGAAGACCATCCCGAGTGGCTCCACCTCGAACGCGAGATGGACACCTGGCACGACCTCCAGCAGGTCGAGACGCGGGCGGGCACCGTCCTGAACCAGTCGGAGCAGGCCCCACACGTTCCAGAAGGTGGCGCCGCCCGCGACGAGCGTCGCGGCCTCACGGGCGTTCGGCGCGTTGCGCAGCAGGAGCACCGCCATCGCCCCGATCACGGGCAGCAGAACCGTGAGGCCGATGATCCAACCCTCGCTCATGGCATCGCCCCGAGCAGCGTCTCCGCTGCCTGCGTCGCGACGGTCGCCGTGGTGGTGGCGTCGATTCCGAACCAAAAGCTCGCGATCACGAGTACCCAGGTCGGGATGAGCATCGAGAGAGGCGCTTCAATGATCTCGTGGTCCGGATCGGGCTCCTGGAAGTACGCGACCTCGACCACCTTCCAGATGTAGATCAGCGCCATCAGCGAGCCGACCATGACGACGCCCGCGACGAACCATTGGCCCTCGGCAAGCGCGGCCTGCACGAGGTACCATTTGCTGACGAAGCCCACCGTGAGCGGAACGCCGATGAGACTGAGGCCGGCGCCCACGAAGGCCGCCATGGTCCACGGCATCGCCTTGCCCAAGCCGGCCATCTTGTCGAGTTGGACCGAGCCGATGCGGTACATCACGCAGCCCATCGCCATGAAGAGGGCGCCCTTCATGAGGGCATGGTTGAAGAGGTGGATGATGCCCGCCGTGACACCGAGCACGGTGCCGAAGCTGATCCCGAGCACCATGTACCCGATCTGCGCTACGCTCGAGAACGCGAGCATGCGCTTCACGTTCACCTCGTAGATCGCCACCAGCGAAATCGCGAGGATCGCGATCAACGCGAGCGGCATGAGCACCATGTTCAGCCGCATCTGTTCGAACGAGAACACCTCTCCGAAGATCGTGAAGAAGAAGCGCAGGAGCAGGTAGACCGACACCTTGGTGGAAGTCGACGCCATGAACGCGGTCACGGCCGACGGCGCGTAGGTGTACGCGTTCGGTAGCCACAGATGGAGCGGGAACAGCGCCAGCTTCAGCGTGATGCCGACCGTGAGGAAGGTGAACGCCACCGGGATGGTCCGGTTGCTCTCGACCATCGGCAATCGCTCGGCCAGATCGACCATGTTGAGCGTGCCGGTCATCACGTACATCAGGCCGATACCGATGACGATGAACGTCGCCCCGACGCTTCCCATGATCAGGTACTGGAAGGTCGACGTGAGCGCACGGCGGTCCTGCCCGAGCGCGATCATCGAGTACGCCGACAACGACGAAATCTCCAGGAAGACGAAGACGTTGAAGACGTCCCCGGTGATCGCAATGCCCAGGAGCCCCGCGAGCATCAGGATCCATGCCGTGTAGAAGAGCGGCGCCCGGTCCTCGGAGACCTCCTTGGCGATCGACGTGCCCGCGTAGGGGATCGTCACCGCGCCGATGGCGGCGACGATGAGTGCCACGAAGGCGCTCGCGAGATCGATGCGGTACTCGATGCCGTACGGCGGCTCCCATCCACCGAGCGAGTAGCGTATGACGCCGCTCTCCTGCACACGGAGCAGGAGCGAGATCGCCGCGTACAGCGTCCACCAGCATGCCGCGGTCGCGATGCCCCAGGCGATCTTGGCCCGACCGCTCAAGGCCGCGAGCGGCGCGAGCAGAAGGGGTACGACGACGAGGAGCGCCGGGAGGTTCTGGCTCACAGCGACGCGCTCTGGATCTCGTCTTCTTCGACGGTGCCGAACGCTTCCTTGATGCGCACGACCAGGCTCAGCCCGAGCGCCAGCGTCGCTACGCCGACCACGATCGCGGTCAGCATGAGGACGTGCGGGATCGGGTTCGAGTACAGGATCGGCTCCGCGGCCTCGGCCCCGTGCTCGGCCGCTTCGATCAGGATCGGCGCGGTCCCGCCCTCCACCTTCCCGAACGAGACGTACATCAGGATGACCGACGTCTGGAAGATGTTCAGCCCGATCAACTTCTTCACGAGGTTGCCTCGCGCGATCAGCGTGTAGAAGCCGACCATCATCAGCACGATGACCGCCCAATAGTTGAAGAGGCCGAGCGCAATCACCTGTCGAGCCTCCGACGCCCTGCGAAGGCGTAGAAGAGCGCCACCATCACGCCGAAGACCGTAATCAGCACTCCGAGCTCCACCCCGATGATTCCGTAGTGCTGGCCGTGCGTGGGGTCGTGCGCGAGGACGCTGTAGTTGAGGAACTCACCCCCGAGCGCCATCGAGGCGTATCCGACGCCGACGAACAGAAGCACTCCGAACGCGCCGCAGAAGTACGCTGCCTTCGGCGGGAGCACCTTGATGGCGTTGCCGAGGCCGAAAACCAACGCGTACAGGACGAAGGCGGCCGCGAAGATCACGCCGGCCTGAAAGCCGCCTCCTGGGCCGTAGTCGCCGTGGAACTGGACGTACAGGGCGAAGATCAGGATGAAGGGGATCAGGATCTTGGCTCCGACCCGGAGAATCACTCGGTCATCCACGCGCGCCCTCCCCGTCCACGGGCTCGGGCTCATCCCCCGACTCGGCGAGCATCCGCGCTTCGAGCTCCTCTCGCGTCGTGCCGGGGCGAACCGTGATCCAACGCCCATTGTGGTGCACTCGGCGCGGCAGCGGCCCGCGCGACAGCAGCAGGAGCACACCGACCATGGCGGTGAAGACCACCGCGGTCTCACCCATCGTGTCGTAGCCCCGATAGGAGGCCAGCACGGAGGTCACGACGTTGGGGATGTGTCCGACCTCGTGCTCCGACTCTTCCAGATAGTGCGGGGCGACGTGCTGATGTGCCGGGTTCTCCGGGTGCCCGAACGGAGGCATGTCGGTCGTCCCGTACACCAGGATCCCCCCGGTCAGCACCACCACGAAGAGCGGAAGCAGGGGCGTGTGCCGAGGCTCGTGCTCCTGGTAGCCAACCAACGCGAGCGTCCCGAGCATCAGCACGGTCGAGATGCCCGCCCCGACCGCGGCCTCGGTGAAGGCGACGTCGACCGCGTCCATGACGACGAAGAGGCCGGCCGAAACGAGGCTGTAGATTCCCGCGAGCATGACCGCCGCGAAGAGGTTACGGGTGCGAATGACCGCGACCCCCGTGACGGCGAGCAGGATCAGGAGGACGATGTCGACGACTTCGGTGGGCGAGATCACGAACCCACCTCTTCGTTCGTCCACGGTTCGACCCCGCCCGCGATGCCGGCGCGGGCGAGCGCGTGGGTCGCGATCGGGCTGGTGGCCAATAGGAACAGGTAGACCAGCACGAGGCGCACCAAAACGGACCAGTAGTGGGTGTCGCCGTGCAGAATGCCGAGTACGGTCTGGAGCGCCATGCCGAGCAGCAGGAGCCCGGCGCCCATGGTGTCGGTCATGCCCGCCGCGTGCAGCCGGGTGTAGACGTCCGGGAGACGCAAGAGCCCGAAGGTACCGACGAGCATGAAGAAGAGGCCGCCCGCGATCGAGACCCAGCTCAGCACGTCGAGGGCCAGGTCCATCAATCGGCCCCTCGCTGGATCCGGCGGGTCAGCCCGAGATCACCGAACTCGAAGAACTTCAGGACGGCGATCGTCCCGATGAAGTTGATGAGGGCGTAGACGAGCGCGAGGTCGAGGAACTCGGGCCGGTTCGTGAGGAAGCCGAGCGCCGCGATGAGCAGCACCGTCTTCGTCCCGAAGATGTTCACCGCCATGACACGGTCGTAGACCGTGGGGCCGAGGAGTGCGCGCACGAGCGCCATCGACATCGACACGAGGATACCTGCCGTGGCGACGATGAACATCTAGGCGTTGCCCGTGTCGAGGAGGCCGCCGCCGAAGCGCCCCTGCTCCACCCAGCAGCATTTGTCGTCCATTCTCTGCTCCTCGCCCGTCTCGAGATCGGCCGCACGCAGCGCGTGGATCTCGTAATCCTGCCCCTCGACCCCGGTCGTGATGGTCCCCGGCGTGAGCGTGATCGAGTTGGCGTAGACCGCTCGGCCGAAGTCCGTCTGCTGTCCGCCGTGGAACGTGACGATGCGGGGGCTGATCGGGAGCTTGGGGTCGAGGATGACTCGAGCCACATCGACGTTCGCCAGGAAGATCTCTTTGAGCAGCCAAGGCAGATACGCGATGAGACGAAGCGTCGCGTGATACGGGACACCCTCGTGATCGACGACGTCCATGCGTTCGGCCAAATAGACGACGAGAATGCACGAGCCTACGCCGAAGCTGAGAAGCAAGGGCGTATAGTGGCCCGACAGGGCCAACCAGAATCCAAAGAGTACTGTGCCCAATCCGAAGGCTCGGAGCACCCTTACCCCTTCGTGCGATGGCGTGTGGAGACCGGAGGTCGGCGCAACCCCCGGGCGGAAGCGAGGCCGAATCTACCAGTTAGACTGGGCTCCGTCCACAATCTCCTGAACGAGGAGCTCGATGGCTCTCTGACGGCCCGAATCCTCAGGTGACCCTTCCGGAAATTCCCCGAGCGCGGTCACGTTGTTCGACTCCCAGAGGATCACGTTCTCGACCAGGTCGACGATCTGGACGCTCACCGAGATGTTGACCTGGCGCTGGAGCACCTGGGCCGGCTGACCCGCGGCTCCGGCCCGGTAGTTGGGCGCGACCACGTCGTAACGGTTGATCGATCCGCGCACCACGGCGTCTGCCACGTCGGCGCCCGCGGTCCGGATACCCAGGGCGCCCGGGAGGTTGCGCAGGAGCTGGTCGTACAGCTCCGCCGAAAGCTCGAAGCGTGCGGTCTCGTTCTCGAAGGGCTCGATCGAGATCGTCTGGATGTGCGGCGGCGGAAACGAACCCGCCCGGAACGAATAGAGGCAGCCCGCCTGGGCAAGGAGCCCGAGCGTGACCGCGGCGTAGATCGTCCGTCTGAGAGTGGGGTGTCGCAACGGCATGTCGGAATCTAGCCTGCGGGGGCCGTTCATCTACTCCCTCGGGTCCCAGATCTCCGCGTCGAACGGCGCGACCGTTCGCACCGAGGTCCGCTCGATCTCGAGCTCGCGGAAGTCGACCAGGTTCCGGTAGGTCGCGGAGTATGGGTAACGCCCGTCCTCTGACGGCTCGAGTCGGACCCACTCCAGCGCGGAGCCTCCCATGACGACTTCGATCGAGCGAAGCGCGTCTCCGGCCAACTCGAAGTCCAGTTCACGGCCGTCGACGTGGGCGTAGCGGAGCCTCCGTGCCCCGGCCTCCAAGCGCTCGCCCGCGATCAGCCGCGTGCCCTCGATCGGCCGGAACACGCCGAGCGTGCCCCACATGAGATCGACCGGAGGCAGAAGGTCCTCCGGAGCACCCGGCGGCAGGCGCAATTCGTCTTCGACGAGGGCCGCGGCGATCACCGTCTCTCCGTTGTCGAGGAAGAGGTCCAGTCGAGCCTTGTACGGCGGCTCGACGCGCGCGACGCCGACCCCGCGCACCCGAGAGCCGGACTCGTTGAGCCGCCACCTGAAATCTATGCGCGTCGGATCCGTGAGCCGCGATCTCGCCACGAGCGACTCGGCCACCGAGTCGGGGCGGTCGAGCGGACCGAGAACAGCGAGGCGCTTGGGACCGCACCCACTCGCGATCGATAGGGCCGAAAGCAGGACAAGCGCCGGTCGGAGCCGGGCTGAGCAGTGTCGTCGAAGCATGGCCGGGTCCTACCCCTTCCAGCGATCGGCGGTTCGCCGCAACTTCGGGCGTGCCTGACATCAAACCCGTATTCCTCGCCTCCGACGCCCATTTGGGCGCGTCACCGCCTGCTCACCATCGCGCATTCCTGGCGTGGCTCGCGCACGCGGCGGGCGAGGCGTCGGAGATCATCATCAACGGTGACCTCTTCGACTTCTGGTTCGAGTATCGCTGGGGCACCACGCGCGGACACGACGAGGTACTCGCGATCCTGCGTGACATCGTCGTGTCCGGTGTTCCCGTGACGCTCGTGGGAGGCAACCACGATTGGTGGGGCGGCCGGTACCTGCGCGACACGGTCGGGGTCGACTTCCTGACCGAGCCCCTGGTCCGCGATATCGCCGGTCGGCGGGCCTTTCTGGCCCATGGCGATGGTTTGGGTGACGGCGATCACGGGTACCGAGTGCTGAAGCGCGTGCTCCGATCCAGGGTCACGCGGACCGCGTTCGGGCTCCTGCCCGTCTCGGTCGGCGACCGCATCGCCGGAGGAGTCTCGAACACCGAGGATCGCTGGGAGCAATGGGGGGAACGCCAACGGGAGCGCTCCGCCGCGCTCGAGGCGTGGGCGGTGGCTGCGCTGGAGCAGGATCCGGAACTCCAACTCGTGCTCCTGGGTCACACCCACCAGCCCATGTCGAAAGAAGTGGGATCGGGCCGCTGGTACGTGAACTCGGGAGACTGGGTGTTCCATCAGAGCTACGTAGTCCTGGCGCCGGGCGTGGCGCCCCAACTGCTCGACTGGCGGGATCGATGAGACGGAAAGCACACCGGAAGACGAAGGCTCGGTTCCCGGTTGGTCCGCTTGCGACGGCGCTGGTGGTGATCGCGCTCGGGGTCCCCCGCCCCGACCTGGATGCGCAAGAGCGGCCCGTACCGAACGCGCCCACCACTTCTGCAGCGCTCCCGCCCCTCGAGATCTCCCCGGGTGCCGCGTTTCGACGTGCACTCGTCTTCCCCGGTTGGGGCCACGCCGCGATTGGATCGTACACGCGCGGCGGATTCTACTTCACCGCCCAAGGCGCCATTCTCTACACCGCTCTGCGAACGCGCGTCCGGGTGGGTGAGTCTCAGGACCGGGTGCGCTTCCGCGAAGGCGTTCTTCTCGACCGGCTCGCGAAGGAGGGCGTGACGGATCCCGAGGAGATCCAGCAGCGCCTGGACGACGACCGCGACCTCTCGGAGCTCCGTGGTCTGCTCGATTCCCGAAAAGAGCAACAGGAAGACATGGTGGCCCTCGGGCTCTTCTTCTTTCTGATCAGCGGCGTCGACGCCTACGTCTCGGCCCATCTCGCCCGGTTCCCGGACCCGCTCGAGCTGGACGCTCGGCCAGGGCCTGGAGGCACCGTCGATCTGGCGCTACGGGTGCCGCTGCCGCGCTGAGCGGTCGGCCCGTGGGCTGGCGGGAGCGTGTGGGAATCGAACCCACCCACCCGGGTTCTAGCCGGGCTGCACGGTTTTGAAGACCGCCGGAGACACCAGTCTCCCTCCGCCCCCTTCGAGCCGACCCTTCGATCGATCGCGGGCTCGGGATCGGGCTACCGAGCTCACGACGAACGGCCCCGGCGCGGGGCGCAGGACGATAGAGGAGGCACCCGCGTGAGCCAAGGGCACGACGGCGATCCGTCGCCTGGTCAGTCGAACAGCGCCCCCTGGTGGAAGACGCCGATCTGGAAGGGCGCTCCAGCAGGGAAATTCCTTCCCATTATGGGGATACGTACTCCGACTTCAAGCATTGTCGAAGGTGTAAACCCGTACAGGAGCGTCGGAGCGACATACAGGATCCGTCGCCGATCGTCGGGGCCCAGTTGGATCCCCTGGATCGTTCCGGCCCGCCCGAAGATCCCATCGACCACCGCCTTGGCCCCGAGTCCACCCAACAGCTCCGTCCCCCCGAATTCGGCCAGAAACGTGAATTCATCTCCCGGCTCACGCGTGGTCTCGTCGTTGAGCGTGCGCCACCGGTAGCCGACCCACGCCACCGAATAGAGGGGGAGCGGCCACAGAGAGATCCCCGACTCGAGCCACGCCTCGTAGTCCCACTGCCCCTCCCCCACTGGAATCACCTCCGCATCGACCGTGAGGTCCGCGACCGGGACCTTCGCCGTGAGCCGGGCAGATACGGGAATGCTGCCGCCGCGAAGGCGGAGGAGGTTGTAGCGCGCCGAAACCCGGATATCACCGACCCCCGTGCTGTTCCGAGCGCTCGAGACGTCGTCGAAGCTCAGGTCGAAGTAGGGCACCTGGACCCAGACGTCCAAACGGTCGGTCGCACCCACCAGGGCATCGAAGAAAACCGCCCGCGACCGACTCTCGGCATCGTCGGCGAGATAATCGCGCTTGTCGCCGTTCGAGCGGAACTCCTGCGTGGTTTGATGGCTGAAGAACGAGAGCTTCGCCCAAAACGCCCCCTGCCCCACGGGCCACTGGGCCTCGAGCGAGCCGGGGGTCACCGCGAGGGCCGAGAGCACAGCTACCACCATGCCCGCGCCGGCCCGATGCGCACTCATTGGACGAAGAATGTCTCACCTCCGGGCTGGAAATGACGCCGCGCGCGCCGGGTCCCGGCCGTCCATCGCGTCGATGTGACGCGGCGTTCTGTTCCCATCTCCCCTCCGTCGATCGGGTCCGACGGGTCCACCCCGCCGTGGTTACAACGCGGGGGCAGCCCCCGCGGGTTCCAGACGACCCTAGCGGGCGACTCCGTCGTCGATCTGCCGTCGGCTCCGCCGCTCCTGCTGCCACAGGCGGGCGATGTCGTCGATTTCTCGTACGAGCTGCGCCCTGAGCTCGGCGAGCCGCTCTCGAGAGGTCGAGCGACGGGTCGCGCGCAGGAAGACCCGGACGTCTTCGAGCACGACCTCCTGTCGATCGCGCCAGGCGACCGCGGCGAGTCCGGTCACCGGGAGGGCGAGGGCGAGCAGGAGTGCCATGGTCCAGCCCGATGCGAAGAACGCCAGCAGGAGCGTCGCGATGAGCCACGTGGGAAAGGCCAGGGACGCCACCGCGAGCTTGTACGTAGCGACCTGGTCCAGCTTGGGCTTGAATCGTCGTGCGATCCACCGCGTGGCCAGGAATGGGACGAACCAGTAGACCGTGCCGACGATCGCAACCGGGAGAACGAGGAGCAACATGGTCAGCTGCACGACGGTGTAGCGCAGGACCGACGTCGTGCGATAGCGCGACGGCACGTCTCCCTCCCGTACACCCAAGAGCGCGATGAGGCTGAGGTAGCGCGAGATGTCGTGTCGGAGCGCGTCGAGCCGGGTCGCGTCGACCTGCCGGAGCCAGCGCACACCCTCCGCGAAGCGCTGCAGCCGCGGCAATCGGTCCGCCATCGGCTCTCGTTCCCGGGGCCGAGCGAGCCCCTTTCCTCTTGTCCAGATCCGTTCGGCGACGTCGACGAGCGCCTGATCGTCCGCCCGCTCGAAGTTCAGCGTCAACGCTTCGAGGCGACGGCGGATCTCGGCCGTGAGCTCGTTGACCGTGGCTCGCTCGTCCTCTTGATAGCGGGCTCGGTACGGAGCGATGGAAAGAGGTTCTCCGAACGCCGCCATGGCACACCCCCGAAAGAGGTGCTTTCTCGTGTACGTGAGCCCCACGGGTTGGATGTGCAGCCCGAGTCCCCAGTCGGCCCTCTGTTCGGCAAGGAGGGCGATGCGCGCCGCACCCGTCCGGATGCGGGTGAGCGCGGGCTCGGAGTGGCTCTGCCCCTCCGGGTAGATCTGGACCGCCTCCCCCGCGTGCAACGCCGCGATGGCGGCGTCGAAGGTCCGGTCGTTCATGTGCATGAGCGCCGGGTCGTCCTCCTTACGATAGACCGGCAGCCCGCCCAGCCCTTTGAGGACCGTCCCCACCAGCAGCTGCTCGAAGAGGGGCGCTTTGGCCAAGGGGCGCGTGATTCTCCCACCGGTGTGGAAGATCACCAGCGGATCGACGAGCGCGTTGGGGTGATTCGCCGTCACGAGGACCGGACCCGCCGGCAAGGTGGGTCCGGTCCGCTCGACGTCGTAAAAGACCGCGACCGCCCAGCCGACGAGCCTGGTGATGATCCTGGGCAGCACCCTCAGCCCCTCACCAAGGCCACCATGGGTGGACCGTTCCGGCCCGTCCGGGCTCGTTCTGCCAGCTCAGGTGATCGGCGGCTCGGTGTCGATCGGGTCCAACCCCAGCTCGCGGAGCAGCTCGTTGAGTCGCGCGATGTCCTGCTGGATGATCAGCTCCATCTGCTCGAGCTCCTCGTCGAGGCGACTCGAGAGGACGTCGTACACCTCGTACGATTGGTCGGTGGGTCGACTCTCGGCGCCTTCGACCGCGTTCTGGAGCGCCGCGATCTTGTTGTTTAGCTTGATCGGGAAGTTGAGCGGATCCTGGTTCGACTGGTTCTGAACCTGGTAGATCTCGCCCTCGACCTCGTCCATCCGCGCCCCGACCGTCTGACTCAGGGACTGGAGTCGCGCGTCGTCGCTCTGCTCCAGGCGGTCGGCGATCTGCTCCTCGATCGAACGGATGCGCATCACCGCCTCGTTGGCGTCCGACACGCGGTCCCGAATCCGGAGGGAGAGCTCGAAGCGTTGGCGCAGATCGGCGAGCGTCACGCCCTCGGCGACCGCTCTGGGGTTCATCTTGATGTCGAAGTCCTGCGTCATCGACTCGCCGTCGACCGTGAGGCGAACCTGATACCGGCCGGGCAGCACCGCCGGTCCCTGATTGCCGGCGGCCCAGAAGATGCGCCCCTCGAAGTCGGTCCACCCCTCGAGCCGCTGATTCCAGCGGATGCGGTTCGCCCCGGCCGTCGTCGATGGGGTCGGCGTGCCGCCCCCGAAGAAGAAGCCACCTCCCTCTTCGTCCTCGTCCTCTTCTTCGTCTTCCGTCACCGACTCGTACGTCGCGAGGACCTCTCCGCTCATGTCCATGAAGTCGACGGTCACGCTCTCGGCGTCTTCGGCGAGGTAGTAGTAGATGTCGACCGCGTTGTCGAACCCGCGTACCGGGTCTTTCGGGTCGTACAGCCAGAAGTCGGCCGCCGCCACCTGAGGAGTCAACTGACGGAGGGGTCCGATGCTCCGCATGACCCAGAACGAACGGCCGTGCGTCGAAATCACCAGGTCGTGGTCCTCGACGACCAGGTCGGAGACCTGCGTGACCGGCAGGTTCATCGTGAGCGGCTGCCACGAGGCGCCGTCGTTCCAGGACACATAGACCGTTCGCTCCGAAGCACCGTACAGAAGCCCCGGCCGCGCCGGGTCTTCCCGTACCGCCCGCACGAAATCGTCCTCGGGAATACCGTCGACGATCTTGGTCCACGTCTCCCCGTAGTCCTCCGTCTTCCAGACGTAGGGGCTACGGTCGTTGTCGACCAGGTAGCGAATGCCGGAGACGTACGCCTTGCCCGGTGTGTTCGGCGACGCCTCGATGGTGTTGATGCGCACGAAGTCCGGCGCGTCCGGCGGCGTGACGTTCTCCCAGGTCGGCGACGCCGCGCGAGCGTTCCGGGTCACATGGACGTACCCGTCGTCCGAGCCCGCCCAAATGACGTTCGGATCGTGCGGCGACGGCGCGATCGCGAAGACGGTGGCGTAGGTCTCCACGCCGGTCTGGTCCTTGGTGATCGGCCCACCGGACGGTCCCACGGTCGAGGGGTCGTTGCGCGTCAGGTCCGGGCTGATCTGCGTCCAGCTCTGTCCCTCGCTGGTCGTCTTCCAGACCTTCTGGGTCCCCGTGTACAAGATGTCCGCATCGTGCTTGTCGAAGACGATCGGGAAGGTCCACTGCACCCGTTCGCGTAGATCCTCGGCCGACTGCCCCATCGGGTTCTCGGGCCAGACGTTGATCGAGCGGGTGAGCCCGGTGCCGTGGTCGTAGCGGGACAGCGACCCGCCGTAGCAGCCCGCGTAGAAGACGTCCGTGTCCACCGGGTGGGGCGCGATGTACCCGCTCTCGCATCCACCGACGGAGTAGAAGTAGTTGTTCCCCGCAGCGAGGTGCCCCCAACCGCCCGAGGGCGTGCACGCGGTGGAGTTGTCCTGCTGGGCGCCGCAGATGTGATACGGCTCGTGGCTCGTCGTGATGACCCGATAGAACTGCGAGGTGGGGTAATCCTGATCCGTCCACGTCTCTCCGCCGTTGAACGAAACGTTCCCGCCGCCGTCATTGGAGTTGATCATGCGGTCAGGGTCCGAGGGCGCGATCCACAGGTCGTGGTTGTCACCGTGCGGGACGCGAATCGACTGAGGGAAGGTCTGGCCCCCGTCCGTCGACCGGTAGAAGCCCGTGTTGAGGGCGTACACGACGTCTTCGTCCTGCGGATCGGCGTAGATGCGCGTGTAGTAGAAGGCGCGCTGGCGCAGCTTGCGCTCGTCGTTCACGTGCTCCCACGTCCGGGCGGCGTCGTCGGAGCGATAGACGCCTCCGTCCGGATCGTGCTCCACGAGCACCCAGACGCGGTCGGAGTTCGCCCCCGATACTGCCACACCCATCTTCCCGATGGGACCCGCCGGTTCGAGGCCGAGGCTCGCGGTGATGTCCGTCCACGTCTCGCCTCCGTCCGTCGACTTCCACAGACCGGAGTCGAAGCCACCCGAGCTCATGCCCCAGCTTTTGCGCCACGCCTCCCAGATCGTCGCGTAGAGAACGTCGGGATCGTTCGGGTCGAGCACGAGGTCCGTCGCGCCCGCCTTGGCGCTCTTGAAGAGCGTGAGATCCCAGCTCTCCCCCCCGTCGGTCGTCTTGTACACGCCCCGCTCGGGGTTCTCGGCCGAATGCTGACCGAACGCGGCCAGCCACGCCGTGTCGCAGTCGTCCGGATGAATCCGGATTCGGGCGATGTTCTGCGTCTCGACGAGACCCAGGTGCTCCCATGTCGCACCCGCGTCCGTCGACTTGTAGACGCCGTCGCCCTGCATGACGTTGCCGCGGAGCTGTGTCTCGCCGGTCCCGATGTAGACAACGTCCGGGTCCGCATCGCAGACCGCGACCGCGCCCACCGACGAGCTCGTCATCTGGCCGTCGGTGACCGGACTCCAGTTGTTACCCCCGTCCGTGGTTTTCCAAAGCCCACCACCGGTGGCCCCGAAATAGTATTCGAGGGGTCGAGCGTCGCTGCCCGCCACCGCGGTCGATCGACCACCGCGGGCGATGCCCGCGTTCGACCAGCTGAGCATGTCGTAGAGCGCCTCGTCGTATTGCTGCGCAGCGGCGTCCGAGGGGACGCCGATGGACGAGACGGAGAGTACGAGTGAAGCGCGTAACAGGACGCGGAGAACGGTACGCATGGGCATCATGGGGATCGGGGATTTCGGGTCGACGCTGCTCGCCGGCTGGGACGGACGAAACGTCCGCGGCGGCGGCACCGGTAGAAGAGAGCCCGTCGAGCCAGGGGGGTCAATCGGGTTTCTGGCGGTCGGGCGCGAGAGCGAGCGAGCCCGGGAGCCGTCAGCCCCCCCGCAGTAGTCCCAGAATGGCCGAAATCAGGGACGAGCTCACGATCGCGGGAGCGGGCGGCGGCGGATCCGGTGGAATCCCACCGTCGTCTCCCGTCTCGCCGCCGAACGCCGCGATCGCGACTCCCACCACGAGCGCCGACAGCCCGACCCCGAGGCCGATCGACTTGGCCGACGAGAATTCCTTCACCTCCACACTGTAGCGCTGCTCGGGCGCCAATCGAAGCGTGTCGTATTGGATGATCTCCCGGTACGCTCCGTACTCCTGACGGGTAGTCGTCGCGAGCACGATCGTGTCCCCGCCCTGCACCACACGACCCTCGATCGCCCGCGTTTGCGGAGCGGCGTTGGGATCATCGGCCGCCGAGCGGACCGGGATCAAGACGCGAACGGCCGAACCCGGAGGGGCCGCATTCACCGGCGTGTACGTGTGACAAGCGGTCGTCGTCAGCGAAGCGGCGACGGCCAGTGGGGCTGCCCATCGCGGGATCACAGCACGACCTCGACGAATTGCGTCAACGGTCGGTTGAACTGATACACGTAGCGCCACGGGATTCCAGGGAAGATGAGCCCCGAGCGGCTGAGCACGCTGCGGCTGTCGATGCGGATTTGGACGTCGACGTCGACCGTGTCGTTCGGCATGGTCTCGACCTGCAGGAACATCTGCCGACTCGCCGCGATGTCGACGATCGTGTCGATCGGCAGGACCTGAAACACCGTATCGGCGTCGGCGACCTGGACCAGCGTCACGCCCGCCTCGTCGACGCCGGCCGTGAAGATCTGAGAGTAGATCGCCATGACCTGGGTCCCGTTCGAGCCGGACAGTTGGATCGAGATCTGCTCCGGAGACGGATCCTCGAACACCTGACACGCCCCCAGAGCGGTCAGCGCTGCGGTGAGGATCGATACCGTCTTGAGTCTGTTCATAGTCGAAGAAGCTAATACCCCGGTACCAAAAGGCGAGGCGCACCCGCACTTAGTACGGATGCGCCTCCCTTTCCTTACTGCTGCTTTTCCGGCGTGCTACCGGTCCCTCATCAGCCCGAGCAACCCTGTCCGTTCAGATTGCAGTTCGCACGGATCTCGATGATGGTGATCGGAAGCATGGTGCCGGGCGAAGTCGACGCCGTAGCACCCGGCTGCCAGCGCGCGTCCGGAGCTGAATCCGAACCCGGCTCTAGGCCCCAACGGTACATGTCCTGCAGACGCAGCCCCTGAAGCAGGGTGTTCACCCTGCGGCTGTGCTGGAGCGCTTCCACGTCGCTTACCGCACCACCAGACGTGAAGTCGTGCCCGGCGTCGGAATCGTCGATGTCCCGAAGGGCGTTGATCGCCGCCTCGAAGGCACCACCGGGTCCTCCGTTGCCGTTCGCCAGCTCATGCTCGGCCACGACGACGTGCGCCAACCGGGCCGAAGTCACGGTCAACGGCACGAACGCCGTTCCCGCGTCCAGGTAGCTTCCACCGCGGAACTGGTCCATCGCGTTGATCAGGGCGAGATCATCCCCACCCGAAATCGGATCCTGCAGCGCGATGCCGTCCACGTCGTTCGACGCGTCCCACGTGACCAGCGACTGGTCGAACTGGTTCTCCTTCCGGTCGCTGATGTTGCCACACAGGTCGCAGCCGCTCGACGCCGAGGAGTAGTTCAAATTGAACTTCCAGTCCGATCCCGACGCCGCCGCGATGAGCTCATTGGCGTAAGGAATGGCGTCGGCAAAGTCGAGGGCGCCACCCACTGAGTTGCGGGCACCCATGATCTCCTCGGAGCTCTCGGCCCGCACCAGCAGTGCGGTGGCGTTGAGCTCGAGGTCGTCTTCACCGAGCGCTGCGAAGCGAGTCTTCGCATCGACCAGAGAGCTGATGGCGACATCCATCACGGCGTCCATGGACGCAACAGGGATTTCGTTGCCCTCGCTCCCGATGACCGCGCCGCCGGAACTGACCGCAGGCCCGTCCGTCATCTTGTAGGAGAAGGTCATGTCCTGCTGCGACTCCGCCACGACCATCAGTATCAGGCCGCGGAACATGAGCGAACGCGCGTAATCCTTCTCGAACGAATCGACGCCGGGGTTCTCCGCGACGTGACCCGCGAGGATCTCGACCGCGTTCTGCGCCATCCAAACCCCGCGTCCCAAGGTCGGGAACGCGGAGTCCAGGAACTCGTTGTTCGGGTCGTCAATGGCGCCCTGATCGAGCGAGCCCCACGCGTCACGTGAGCCGATCCAATCGAGCTCGTCCGCGACGACGGAGGGACCTTCCCAAATGTCGGAGATCGCATTGCTGACCAACTGTAGAGACCCGTTGGCGACGCCGTTGGCTGCCGCCTCGAGTCGTATCGACTCCTCCACGAGGCTGTTCGGGTTGTCCACGTCGAGGAGGTTACACCCCGAGAGGACCAACGCGGCCGCGACAGCCGTCAAGGGAGCTTTGATTCGGTTCTTCATGATCAAATCCCCTTAGAAAGTGACGCGAGTCGAGAGAGTGAACCGACGCGGGATCGGGATGGACCAACCCTCCGTCGAGTTCAGGAAGTTGCAGTCCAGACCCCCGTTGCAGCGACCGATGACGTTCGTCTCCGGGTCCATGCCGGTGTAGTCACCGAAGATCCACATATGAACGTTCCGCGCACCCAGGTTCAGCGTGGCGGTCGAAAGGCCCCAGCCCTCGACGATGTCGGAGGGGATGCGATACGTGAGCGACAGCTCACGGAAGCGGATCAGGCCGGCATCGTAGACGCCGTTCATGCCGCTCATCGGGGACAGACCCTCGATCTCGTTGGCCCAGGCGACCGCCGCATCGAGACGCTGCTGCGCCGACGACGTCGGATCACCCATGATCGAGCCGAGCTCGGCAGCCCGCGGCGTGTTGCGGCCGATGACCGCGTTCGCCCGCCGGAACATGCCCGAGAGGTCCTGGTTCTGGATGCCCTGCTTGTACTCGAAGAGCGTGTTCAGCTCGAAGTTCTGCGCGAACGACATGTTGAAGCCGAACGAGCCCGCAAAGTCGGGCGTGGGCTTGCCGAGGTAGCTCAGCAGGAGCCCCTCACCGCAGTTGTTCGAAGAGTACTGCCCCGAAATCGGCTCACCGAAGTCGGAGTTCGCCGGCGCCAGAGGCTTGAAGTCGCTCGGGCTGCGCGGCGTGGCGAAGTAGGCCAGCGCGTCGGCCTCGGACGGAACCGTGCAGGAACCGTCCAAGTTCAACGGAATCGGGACGTCGGCCGTCGTCGCCCCGAAGAATGCGCCCGGGGTGTAGCCTTCCACGAGGAAGTTCCGGTAGCGCGGATACGAGCCACCCGTCTTGAGCGGCGGAGCGCCACCCAGGCTGGTGATCTCCTCGCTGAGGTACGCCGTGTTCGCGAACACGTTCAGCGAGAAGCCTTCCCTCTGGAGCGCGGTACCACGGAGGCTGACCTCGAAGCCACTGCCGACCAGCTCACCGATGTTGACGAGCTGCTCGGCCGTGAAGCCACCGGTCACCGAGAACTGGCGGGCCACGAGCGCGTCGGAGACCGTCCGGTCCCAATACGTCGCGTCGACCGACCAACGGTCGTTGAAGAGACCCACCTCGGCACCGATCTCCCACTCCGTCGACACCTCAGGCTGCAGGGCGTCGTTCCCCAAGTTGGACGGCTGTACGCCAGGGCCTTCCTCGGAGGGGGCGGGCGAGTACGTCGTGAATTTCGCGAACGCGTCCGGCTGCAGGCCGGACTGTCCGATCGCGCCACGGACGCGGAACGTCGAGAAGGTCTCGTTCTGCCAATCCAGTCCCTGACTGGGCACGATGGAGATCGAGGCCTTCGGGTAGAAGGCGGTCGAGAAGTCCTCACCGAACGCCGAGTTGGCGTCCCAACGACCACCCAGCGTCACAAAGACCCAGTCGTTGATGCCGACCTGGTCCTGGAGGTACCCACCGAGCTGTGTGACCCGAGTCCAGCTCTCGAAGGATCCCTCGTTGGCGAGCGCCGAGAGGGTCTCGAGGCCGGGGCCCGGGAACACCGAGCCGGATCCACCCGCTTCCTGGTTCTGACGCAGGAAGCCCTGACCACCGAACAGGAAGGTATTCTCGATGTTGTCACCGAAGTTGCTGATCAGCGAGCCCTTGAGGTCCGCCGTGATCTCGCGGCTCCGGTACTCCTCAACCGAGCGGTTACCATCCGGCGTCGAGCCGGAGAAGCCGTCCAGAGCCCACTTGTAGGGGCGGAACGCCACCGCATCGTCGGACGTGAAGTCGATGCCGAACGTGCCGTCGAGGCGGAAGTTGTCCGTCGGCGTGAAGCCGACGTTCGCGCTGCCCGCGAAGTGCTGGGCGTTCACGAAGTTCTGCTGGTACATGTTCTCACGCGTCGTGGCGAACGCCGGGTTCCCGTAGTAGTTGGAACCCTCGCCCGTCTCGGACTGCGTCGTGGCACGGCGCAGCTGCGTCATGAGAATCGACGAGAACACTCCGTAGATGTTGTTCCCGTTGTCCGGCGTGTGGTGCTCCATGTCCGAATAGAGCGTGCTGACGCCGATCCGGATCTTCTGGTTCGGAATCACCGTGAAGTTCGACGTGAAGGCCGCACGACGGTTCGTGTCGGTCTCGACGTCGAGCGCTTCCACGACCGGGAAGTTCTGCTGCGGGTTGTACGGGCCGTCCTCGTCCGCGATGCGGGCGGAGACGAAGTACTGGAACGCGTCCGAACCACCGTTGACGGAGGCCGAATACGTCTGGTTGAAGCCCGTCGACAGCATCTCGGGGATCAGGTCGGCCTCGAACGGCTCGAACGGGCCCGGCGAGACGCCGAAGCGGTCCTGCATGCGGCCCTGGATCTCCGCGAGCGTCGCGGCGTCACCGGGGTCCGTGCAATCGACCTCCTCGCAGTCGCGGCCGATGTAGTCGGCCACGGGAAGCATGCGATTGGTCGGAACCGAGATGGCCGACCAGTCGGCCTGAGCCGAGAAGCTCGGCGCGCCCGCGCGACCGCGCTTCGTGAAGATCTGGATCACGCCGTTGGAGGCCTCGGTGCCGTACAGCGTGGCAGCCGCGGCGCCCTTGAGGATCTCGACGCGCTCGATGGACTCGGGCGGAATGTCGTCGAGACGGCTCGGGTTGCCCTGACCGTTGTTCCCGTCCACGGCCTGCCGGTTCACCCGGATGCCGTCGACGTAGATGATGGGCTCGTTGAGCTGTGAAAGGCTCGAGGAGCCACGGATGCGGATTCGTGCACCCTCACCGGTGTAACCGGAGGAAGGAAGCGCGACCAGGCCGGGCTCGCGGCCCGCGATCATCTGGCTGAAGTCGGAGATCGGCGCGTTCTCGAGCGAGGACGCGTCCAGCGTAGCGATCGTGTTTCCGAGCTTACGCTTCTCCGTGGCGATGCCGGCACCCGTGACCACGATCTGGTCCAGGGTGATGGCGGTCTGCTGCAGCCCGAAGTCGGCCACGACCGACTGTCCGGCGGCGACCGTCACGGTCTGCGAGCCGGAGCGATACCCGACGAGCTCCGCCACGAGCGTGTGCTCGCCTGCCGGCACGTTGAGCAAGAGGAAGCGACCCGCGGCGTTCGTCAGGGCACCGATCCCGGTACCCCCGATGTAGACCTGGACCGCCTCGAGCGGACGCTGCGTCGCAGCGTCCCGCACCGTACCGACCAGCGTTCCAGTCGCCTGGGCTGCTGCCGGTGCCGGTGACCAGCCGATCATGAGCGCGAGCGCAAGAACCACCGCGCCGCGCAGCATGCCGGATGTGAGACGTTCTGACGTTGAAGACGTCATGTTCGTCCTCCCAGCTTGGGGTTGGACTTGAGCGAATCACCCTTGGTCCTTCTTCGCGGGACGGATTTGGCGTCCCGCCGGTGCAAAGGATGGCCTGCACCGATCCCGGAAGGTACAGGGGTTGTGGCACGCGCACAACATCCCGGGAGCCCCTGTTTCATGGGCGTATCAGCCACTTCGACGAGCCACGCATTCGATCTCCACGTCGCAGAATTTCGGCAGCGCGGCGGCCTGCACTGCGGCCCTCGCCGGACGGTGGTCTCCGAAGTGCTTCGCGTACACCTCGTTCATCTCGGAAAAGGTGTTCATATCCGATAGAAATACGGTCGTCTTGACCACGGATTGCATGGAGGCTCCAGCGGCTTCCAGCACGGCCCTGAGGTTCTTCAGGACCAGCTCGGTTTGTTCCGCGACGGAGCCCTCCAGCATCTCTCCGGATCGTGGATCGAGCGGGATCTGTCCGGAACAGAACACCCAGTCGTCGACGACGATCGCCTGGGAGTACGGGCCGATCGCGGCGGGTGCCCGGTCGGTGTGGACGGAGCGGAGGTCGCTCATGAATCGTGGCTCCTGAGATGTTCGAGGATTTCTTCGGGCGATACGGTAGCGACGCCGGACTTCGTCACGCCCACGGCGGCCGCATGATTGGCGAGCACCGCCGCCTCGCGCGCGGATCCGCCTGCGGCGAGCGTGGTGCCGACGACGGCCGTCACGGTGTCGCCGGCACCGGAGACGTCGTACACGGATCGAGCGACCGTCGGCACGCGCAGGTGGCCGTCGTCCTCGCTCTGGAGCGCGATGCCTCGGTCGCCGAGCGTGAGGAGCAGATGCGTACATTCGAGTCGACGACGGGTCGACTCCATCCAGACGGGGTCGTCGGGGTGGATGAACTCGCCCAGCGCGTCCGCCAGCTCCTTCGCGTTCGGCTTGAAGACCGTCACCCCGCCGTACGAGAAGAAATTCCGTCGCTTGGGGTCCACCACGGTCGGGCGCTCACCCTCGATCGCCGCGCTGAGGACAGCGCCGATCACCGAGGGGACGAGAACTCCCTTGTTGTAATCCTCCATGACCAGCGCTCGACACGAGCGGGCGAGTGCCCTGATTCGCCGAGCCAACTGGTCGGCCACTTCCGTGGGCACGTCCGATTCGTCTTCGCGGTCGAAACGGACGATCTGCTGCATCCGAGACGTGACTCGCGTCTTCACCGTGGTCGGCCTCGGGGCGGCAGTGACGACGCCCTGCACATGCACGCCCAGCGATTCGAGCTCAGTTCGCATCGTGCGTCCGGCCTCGTCGTCCCCCACGCAGCCGACCACCGAGCACGACGCGCCCAACGCGGTCACGTTGGCCGCGACATTGCCCGCGCCCCCGATCGCGAAGCGCTCCGTGTCGACCAAGACGACCGGGACGGGCGCCTCGGGTGAGATCCGGTCCACCGAGCCCGAGACGTAGCGGTCGAGCATGAGATCGCCCACCACCAGCACCCGGACGGCCCGCATCGACTCCAGGAGCGCCTCGGCCCGATCCAGCGTCAGTCGACCCACGCGCCTCGCCCCCTCCCCTCGAGAGCCATCCAGCGGTATTGACCGGCGTCGATCGCCAGCACTCGGTCCTGGAGGTTGACCGAGACGCAGACGTGGTTCGGAACGATGCGGACCCGCTCGCCGATGCGGGGTCGCCACTCCGAAGCGCCGATGTCCAGCACGCCGTGCTCCTCGGAGAGACCCGCAACGACCACTTCCGGATGCTCGAGAAGGAAGCCGTACCCCTCGCCGTCGCCGCGCGCCTCCTTCGAGACGGCCTTGGAGCCGGCATCGACCACGGCGTGGCCCGGCACCGCCGTGCTGACGACGGTCGCGAGCACCGTATACGCGAGATCATCCGCGTCGGCCACACCGACCGCGAGCGCTTCCCGGTCGTTGTAGATGCACGAGCCGGAACGGATCTCGGTCAGGCCCGATACTTCGTGGCTCCTCCAGAGCGTGGGCGTCGATCCGCCCGATACGATCTCCGGCTCGAGCGCGTCGGAGCGAAGCGCCGCGAGCGTTCTCGAAACCGAGGAGGAAACACCTTCGATATGCGCCCCCTGTTGCGACTCGGCCATGCGGATATGACCCGGATAGAACATGATCCCACGGAATGAGACGCCCGGTAGGTCACGCGTTCGCCGGGCAAGGTCCGCGACCGCTTCCGCGGATTGGAGGCCGACCCGGCCCAAACCCACGTCCTGTTCGACGAGCACGCCGATCGTACGGCCCGCCTGTGCCGCCGCCCGAGCAAGGGGCTCGAGGACCTCGACTGAATCCAGTGCGACCTTCAGGTCGATCTCAGCCGGCAGCCGCAGCAAGCGCTGCAGCTTGGCGTCGCCGACCGGCGGGTACGCGAGAAGCAGATCGTCGGTGAGCGAGCCCATGACCTCGGCTTCCCGCAGTGTCGCAACGGTGAGTCCGCGCGCTCCGGCATCGAGTTGAATCCGGGCCACGAGCCGCGACTTGTGCGTCTTGATGTGCGGCCGCCAGCCCAGACCATGGCGGTCGAGGTAGGCAACCACGCGTTTCGCGTTGGCCCGGGCCCGCTCGAGGTCGACGCACCCGATCGGAGTTTCGACCGAAGCGGGATCGACCACTTCGGGGCCCGAATGCGTCAAGACAGGGCGTCCTCGAGCGCCGCGAGAAACTCCGGATCGTCCTCGGGAATCGGTCCGTACCGCATCCAGCGCAGCACGCCGTCGCGGTCGATCAGAAATGTCGCGGGGAGGCCCAGCACGCTGTACAGCTCCATGCCCCGCATCTGTGGATCATGCAGGATCGTGTAGCTCACCCCGTACTCGTCGACGAACATCGCGACGTCGTCCGCCGCGTTGCCGGTATCCATGGAGATGCCGACGATCTCGAAGCCCTCGTCCCTGCGCTCCTCGTAGATGGACTGGAGGTAGGGCGTCTCCATCCGACACGGTGTGCACCACGTGGCCCAGAGGTTGAGGAGGACCACACGCCCACGCATCGACTCCAGCGTGACCTGCTCCCCAGCCAAGGTGGCGGCGCTGTACTCACGGGCAGGCCGCCCGATCTGCGGAGGTCCGGCGTTCTCGGCGAGCTCACAGGCCGAGACCGCGGCCAACGCGAGGAGCGCAGGCCAGGTCAGGCTCCGGTTCCTCGATGCCGTCTTCATTCGTTTTCCAGCTCCAGTCGCGCGACGCGGACCTGAGGGGCGGCACCCTCCAGATCGGTCCACGCCAGAATCACGTCTCCCTCCCCCCGAGCCACCATGCGAGGAAAGCCGCTGGGCCGGCCCGCGGAGGAGCGGACCAACGGAGCGCTCGCGCTCGCGCCACCGTCCGGTCGGACGCTCCGGAGCCGAACCTCGGCGGCTTCACCTCCCGTCCGCTCAAGCCAACTCACATAGGCCGAACCGTCCTCACCGAGTAGAAGATCGACGCGCCCCTCGGGGTTCCCGTCGTCCACCACGATCGGCTCGCCGAACGTGGCGCCGGCGTCTTGTGAAAACGCCACTTTGACTCGGGCGACGTTGCCCGCGCCGGTGAACCAGGCCACGGCCACTTCCGTGCCGCGCGCTGCGACCGCGGGCCCGTTCACCGGACAGCCCCCGATCTCCCATCCGTCTTCGTGGACGGGCGAGCCCTCCGTCCACGCGCCGTCGCGGAGGCGCGTGATGTAGATGTCGCGGATCTCGTGGGGCGAGCGATCTCGATACACCGCCACCGGTCCCTCCGAGGTCACCGCCGACGAGGTCTGACAGCAGTCACAGACCCGCCCGTCGAGGAGCGTCTCGGCCCGCATCGACCCATCGACCCCCACGAAACGATACCGCAACGTCATCTCTTGGGACGCTGGCTCGCCGTCGGGTCCCGCCGCGTACCGGCGACCGTCGAGCCAGACGAAGCCGACGCCATCGTCCTGGACGAAGGTCGATACGAATCCGTGCTCGGTGGGTGAGTCGTCCTCGTGCAGCGTGACAGGATCGGACCAGGCCTTGCCGCCGTCGCGGGAGTGAGCGATCCGCACCGCGTAGTCGTACCCCCCCGCTGCGCCTCGCTGTAGCCAGTGAGCCCAGAGCGTTCCATCCGGGCCCGGGGTCAGCGACGGGAAGTCCGCCCAGTTCACGAAGAAGCGATCGCTCCGAGCGATCATCGTCGGCGCGCCCCAGCCGTCGCTCTCCAAACGGGCCATCTTCAACTCGTGATGGTCGTCGTCGGCGGCCTCGAGCCAACTCAGGTAGACCCGCTCGCCGTCGGTCGCGAGGAACGGCTCACCGCTGTCCGGTCCCGCCGGAGACTCGACGACCGTCTGCGCCACATACAGGCTCGGGTCGCCGCCTCCGACGCACGCCAGGGTGGACAGGATCAACGAAGCGGAAAGCCAAGAGCGGTCCATGTCGTACGTGGGCTGGAGGGTGCGACCCGTCAACGCGCGGGGTCCAGGTGGAGATCGGACACCGCAATGTCGTGGGGTTCGGGGGGACGGGTCAACGCGAAACGGAACACAAGCCCCTCCCGAGGGGGTTGCAGGAAGGTAAGGATCCGGATCACCTGCTGGAGAACGTGCGGCTCGAACGCACTCGACGCACCATGTGCAACTCTTCGGCGCGTGTTCGTCTTACTAGACGGATCGGGTGGCGGCACTACTCATAGCTGAGGTCGAGATGAAGAAGTCCCTGTCGAAAGCGAGCCTTCGCCGCGTCGTGTTCTCGGCGTTGGTCGGTGCCCTCGCGCTGCCCTTCATTCCGTTGGACTCGGCCGCTCAGTACTTCGGGCGGAACAAGGTCCAGTTCGACGATTTCGAATTCCGAGTCCTGGAATCCGATCACTTCGACTGGCATTACTATCCCGAAGAGGACGAAGCCGTGATGGACGCGGTCCGCATGGGCGAGCGTTGGTACGAGCGCCTCGCACGGACCTTCCAGCACGACTTCGAGACGCGGAAACCCGTCATTCTGTACGCCGACCACCCGGACTTCCAGCAGACGAACACGCTGTCCGGCTTCATCGGTGAAGGCACCGGGGGTGTTACCGAGTCGCTGAAGAACCGGGTCATCATGCCCCTCACCGGCTCGTACTGGGATACCGACCACGT
Organism: Gemmatimonadota bacterium; assembly: GCA_029863525.1. Classification (GTDB taxonomy): domain Bacteria; phylum Gemmatimonadota; class Gemmatimonadetes; order Longimicrobiales; family Gaopeijiaceae; genus UBA2589. The sequence goes on along the minus strand of JAOTVL010000016.1, from coordinate 2,812 downwards.
GCTCGGCCACGAGCTGGTCCACGCGTTCCAATACAACATCGCCCAGTCTCGCCGGGGTGGTGGGCTGCGCGGTCTCGGCTCCCTCCCGCTCTGGCTGATCGAGGGTATGGCCGAGTACATGTCGGTCGGGCGCGAAGACCCGCTCACCGCCATGTGGATGCGCGACGCGATCCTTCGCGACGACCTCCCGACCATCAAGCAGATGACGCGTGAGTCGCGCTTCTTCCCGTACCGGTTTGGTCAGGGCCTATGGGCGTACATCGGCGGAACGTACGGTGACGACGCGGTCGTGCAGGTATACCGACGCGCCCTCAGGGTCGGCTTCGAGAACGCCATCCAGGGCGTGCTCGCGATGCCGACCGACACGCTCTCGGCCCGTTGGAAGGAGTCGGTCGCGGAGCTGTACCTGCCGTTCATGGAGGGACGTCAGGATCCTGCCGACGCGGGCAAGCTGATCCTGGCGCCCAGCACCGGGTCGGGAAGCGTCAACATCTCGCCCGCGCTCAGCCCCGACGGACGCTTCGTCGCGTTTCTTTCCGAGAAGGACCTTTTCTCGGTCGATCTCTACATGGCGAACGCTGAGACCGGTGAGATCATCCGGAAGCTCTCGAGCGCGAACTCCGACCCGCACATCGACGCGTTGCGCTTCATCGACTCGTCGGGCACGTGGTCGCCCGACTCGAGGTTCTTCGCCTACGTGGTCGTCGCCCAAGGGGACAACCAGCTCATCGTCGTCAGCTCTGAGAACGGCGCGGTTCAGCGTCGGATTTCGTTCTCGGACCGCGACAACGGACCGACCGCCATCACGAATCCGGCCTGGTCGCCGGACGGTCGATACATGGCCTTCTCCGGCACCCGTGGCGGCATTTCCGACCTCTATCTCTACGACCTCGAGGCCGACGCACTCACGCGGCTGACGGACGACAAGTTCGCCGATCTCCAGCCGAGTTGGTCCCCCGACGGCTCGACGATCGCGTTCACGTCCGACCGCGGGCCGGAGACCAACTTCGAGACGCTCGCCTATAGTCAGTTCCAGATTTCGACGATCGACGTCGAGACGGGCGCGGTGCGGGTGCTGCCGGTCTTCGGGAACGTGAAGCACATCAACCCTCAGTTCTCCGGAGACGGCGAGAGCCTGTACTTCATCTCCGATCAGGACGGGGTCAGCGACATCTACGAGCTCGATCTCGACAACGGCGCGGTCCGTCGAATCACGAATCTGAAGACGGGCGTCAGCGGGCACACGTACCTCTCGCCCGCGCTTTCGGTCGCGTCGAACGGCACGGCTGCGTTCACCGTCTTCGACGAGATGGAGTTCCACATCTATACGCGCCCGCTCGACGAAGGCGTCGTGGTCGCGATCGACGACGAGGAGTTCAAGCCCGGCCGGTACCTCGCGCCCGCCAGCCCCGATCGATTCAGTCGGGTGGCCGCCTACCTCGAGGACCCGAACACCGGACTCCTGCCGAGCGGTACCTACGAGCCGGAACAGGGCGAGGATTACTCCGCGGGGCTCTCGCTCGACTACGTCGGCCAGCCGACGGTGGGAGTCGGGACCGACAGCTACGGCAACTACATCGGTGGTGCCACGTCGGCGTACTTCAGCGACATGCTCGGCAACAAGATCCTAGGCGTGGCCGTGCAGGCGAACGGTACGTTCAAGGACATCGGAGGCCAGGCGTTCTACGCCGATCAGTCGAACCGAATCAACTGGATTCTGAGCGGCGGGCGGATTCCTTACCTGCTCGGGAACTACGTATTCGGATCGGACGACGCAGGACCCTACATCGGTCTGCAGCGGCTGCGCATCTTCATCACGACCGCGCAGGGCCAGATCCAGTACCCCTTCTCGACGACCGAACGGTTGGAATTCGGGCTCGGGGTGAATCGCTACAGCTACGACATCGAGCTGGACAAGTTCTACACGAACGCGTTCGGGCAGACGATCGGCTTCGATCGCGAACAGCTCGACGCTCCGAATGCGGTCAACCTCGCACAGACGTCCATCGCGCTCGTTGGCGACAACGCGTTCTTCGGGTTCGTCTCACCGATCCGAGGCGGTCGCTACCGGTTCGAGGTCGAGCAGACGATCGGAACCGCCAATTTCGCTACGATCATCGGTGATTTCCGTCGCTATTACGCACCGCACAAGAACCTCACGATCGGCGTGCGCGGTCTGCACTATGGCCGGTACGGGCTGACGGTGGATGAGGCGGTGCGCGACGGCTTCGGACTCTTCAATCCTCTATTCCTCGGCTATGAGACGTTCATCCGGGGCTACGCGTGGGAGAGCTTCAGCGCGGCGGAGTGTGACGCGGGCGCGACGACGTCGAACACGTGCCCGACGCTGAATCGCCTGTACGGGAACCGGCTGGCGGTGGGCAGCGTGGAAGCTCGCATTCCATTCATCGGGGTCGAGCAGCTCGGGCTGATCAACTTCCCCTTCCTGCCGACCGAGCTGGTCGCGTTCGCGGATGCGGGGCTCGCCTGGGACAACCCGTTCATCGGGGACGATCCGGTACTCGAATGGAGCACGTCGTCCACGGCGCGTGTGCCGGTGGTGTCCATGGGTCTCTCGGCCCGGGTGAACGTCCTCGGGTTCCTGATTCTCGAGACCTACTACGCGTACCCGTTCCAGCGCCCGGACAAGGGCTGGCACTGGGGCTTCAATCTCGCGCCCGGATGGTAGACGGCGCGTAGCGGAGGCGTCGACGGGCGGGTCCTTCGGGGCCCGCCCGTTCTTTCGCGAATGGCCCCCGGCGGAGATTCCCGTCTCGGAGATTGCCGTCTAGAAGATCGAGATGTTGATGTA
>JAOTVL010000192.1 GCA_029863525.1 Gemmatimonadota bacterium | reverse complement strand
AAGATCGGCGAGCAGCGCGGTCAGGCTCTCGGCTGCGGTGTTCATGTTCACGAAGAGTGACTCGTCCGTCGACAGCCGACCGAGCGTCCCCTCCCCCCGCTCCATCCGCGCCAGGATCGTGTTCAACGAGGTCGTCGCCGCGTCGAGCGAAACGCTCGTGGTCTGTAGCATGGCCATGGCGGAGTCGGCCCGCGCCACCGCGCTGGCGATGTCCGGGCCGGCCGCCGAAGCGGCCTCCACACCGTTGGCCGCAGAGGTGAGGCTCGCCGTCAGATCCTCCAGCGCCGCGCGCTGCTCCCGCGTCACGCCGGAGAGCTGGGCCAACAGCCTCTGGAGCTCCTGGGCACTTCCCTGCACGGCGCTCACCGTCGTATCGTCGAGCATCGTGTTGAGCGAAGCGAGCACGGAGCCGGCCTGCGCGCTCAGCACGTCCACCGAACCGAGCAGGCCGGACGCCGAGGCGCCCTCACCGACGAGGGTGTCCCCCTCCGCGTAGACGCCAGGACCCGGTCCGCGCACGATCTCGAGCGTGCGGCCCCCGAACAGGCCCGACTCGCCCATCACCGTCTCCGACCCGATCGGAATACCCCACTGGCCCTCGATCTCCATGGTGATCACCACGCGGCTGTCCCCGAGCATCTCGAAGTCGTGGACGCGTCCGATGTTCACGCCCTGCATCTGGATCGGGTCGCCGGACCGGACGCCGCCCGCGTTCTCGACCTGCGTGACGAGCATGTAGCGGCCCCGCAGCGTCGCCGGATCGGTCATCCAGAAGAGGACGAGGATGAAGGAAATCAGCCCGAGGAGGACGAACGCTCCGACCTGAGCCTCCTTGCCACCCGAGCCCCTGGGCGTGGCACTGAGAATTTCTTCGTCGGAGGGGCCAGAACGGCCGTTGGGGATGTCGCTCATATCAGGTCGAAACCATGTCCAAGGCCGCCTCGGCAGCGGCGCGATCCACGAAAGCCCGGACCACGTTGTCCGGGCATGTTCGAAACTCCTCGGGAGTTCCACAAAATCTCAGGGTCCCGCTGTGCAGCATCGCCACCCGGTCACACATGGCGAGCCCACCCTCCACGTCGTGCGTGACGAGCAGAGACGTCACCTCGAGCTCTCTGGAGAGGCGCTTGATGAGGCGCTCGACGGCCGCGGTATTGATCGGGTCGAGTCCGGTCGTGGGCTCGTCCCACAGGAGAATCTCGGGGCGGCCGACGATGGCCCGCGCGATGCCCACGCGCTTCTTCATTCCGCCGGACAGCTCGGAGGGCAGTTTCGCGAGGACCTCGCGCGGCTCCAGGTTCACGGTCTCGATGGCAAGCCAGACCCGACGCGCGACCTCCTTGCGCTTCATCTTCGCGAGCTCTTCTTCGGGCAGGCCCATCGAGACGTTCTCGAACACGTTGAGTGAATCGAAGAGCGCCGCGTTCTGGAAGACGTAGCCGACCTTCCGGCGAATCTCCGCCATGACGTCTTCGGATCCATAGAAGACGGAGAGCCCATCGATCTCGACGTCCCCTCGGTCGGGGATGATCAGCGCGAGCGTCGTCTTCAGCAGGACGCTCTTCCCCGTTCCCGACGGCCCGAAGAGCGCGAACATCTCGCCGGTCTCGACGGTCATGTCGACCCCCTGCAAGACAGGAAGGTCGAACGCCTTGTGGATGTTTCGATACCGGATCATCGGGCGGGGCTCCTCACTGGAGCATCAGGGGTGGGAAGAGCGCGTCGAGAATCAGGATCGTGAGGATCATGAACATCACGGCCTGCGTCGTCTGAAGGCCCACACCGGCTGCACCGCCCTTCGTCCGCAAACCCATGTGGACCGAGATCACCGGGATCACGAAGCCGAAGACGACGGCCTTCGAGAACCCGTAGAAGAGATCCCAACTGTGCCAGAAAAGCCGCGCTCCGTAGAGGAAGGTCTCGGGTCCGAGTCCGCCGTCCAGGTTGGCCATGACCATGCCGGCCCAGATCCCGATGACATCGGCGAAACCGACAAGGAGCGGCATGGTGATGATGCCCGCGATGATCCGTGGAGCGGCGAGGATCGCGACAGGGTCGCGGCCCAACGACTTGAACGCATCGATCTGCTCCGACACCACCATCGTGCCGAGCTCCGCCGTGATGCGCGCGCCGATCCGGCCGACGAGAACGATTGCCGTGAGCAGCGGTCCGAGCTCGAGTACCACGCTCTGCACGACCAAAGTCCCGAGAACGTAGCGGGGAGACGACGAGATCAGCTGGTACCCACCTTGCTGACTCGTGACGATGCCCGCGAGCGACGCGGTGACGAAGACGATGGGCAGGCTCTGAATGCCCATGATGTGCAGCTGCGTCAGGACATCTTTGAAGCGCACGCGTAGACGGACGACCGCGACGATCGAATCCCACGTGAGCATGCCGAGAGCTCCGGAGTGCTCGAGCGTGATCCGATAGGCGCGACCGACCTTCGCGAACCAACGAACGATTGGGGACGGGACCGGAAGTGCCACGGTCTGGCGCTTCACCGTTTTTGAGGTCGGGGCGGATCCGAACCGCCTGGAACGACCCCGACCGATGGAAAGGAACGCGCCGAATCGTCGGCTAATCGAGGTGGGAAATCAACCGGGCCGTCTCGGGGTGGCCGGGTCGGGATGATCACGTCGACCCCCGCACTCCCGTCCTCCGGAGGGTCGCCTCGACGCGGGCCAGGAAAAGCTTCGGATCCACCGGCTTACGGATGTAGTCGTCCGCGCCCTCCTCCATGATCTGCGTCTCCAGGACTTCGTCCTTCTCGCCGGTCACGACGATCACCGGCAGGTGTCTCCACTGCCGCGCGTCACGCAGCTCCCAGATCAGCTCGAGCCCGTCCATGCGAGGCATGTTGAGATCCACGATCGCCAGGCCGATCGATCCGTCCCGCTGCATCGCCTCGAGTGCCTCGACGCCGTCTCTCGCTTCGATCGTCACGAAGCCGCGCTTCTCCAACAGCGAGCGTACCAGGAGCCGCGACGAAGCCTCGTCGTCCACGACGAGGACCGAGCGTCCATCCCATGGATCGGGACCCCCGGCCGGCCCTGGGAGTTCGGCGGCAGCCGGCGAAGGTTGGGCGGGGTGCGCGGCCGCACCCGCGGAAGCCCTGCCGGGGCTCCGATCGCCCCGAGCCTCCGACGATGCTCCCGTCTGTCCAGCTTCGATCGCGGCGCCTCCCCTCCTCTCGGAAAGGCTTTCGAGAACGGCTTCGATCGCGGCTGGAGGTGCCACCGCGAAGGCCGGGACGCGGCCCGTCAGGCGTTGGATCTCGAGCTCCAACGGGAGCGAAACCGGCTCGGAGGTCGCGATCGTGATCGAAGCCGAGTTTTCGCAAAGCGGTACGATCCGCTCGGACGCCATCAGTGCTTCCGGGACGAGTCGTTGAGCCGCCCGGCCGAGCGTTTTCAGGTTCGCAACCTCGATTCCCAGGTAATCGGCGACCCGGTGGGCCAACTCGCTCTCGTCGATGCCCGCTTCGCGCGCGACGCTCGACCACGAACGAGCCAAATCCTCCTCGCCGACCCGCGTCGCCATCCCCGCCACCGGACCCATCGCCGCGCAGCCGAGCCAATCGAATCGGTTCCTCAAGCCCTCGGCACCCTCGCCGGCCACGTTCCAAAGTTGGGCAACGAGCCCCTCGAGGCGCCGTATGGCATCGCGATCGGTCGTGGTCTCGACCAGCGCCGCGGTCGCGCTGAGCTGTGCGAACCCGAACGTCCCGCCGGAGCCGCGCAGAGCCTGCGCAATCTGCCGAAGCTTGTCGCCCGCGCCGGGCTCCTGCCGTTGCACGGCCCCCCGAAGCGCGACGAGCTCCTGGATTCGGCGGAGCATCGCCTTCCGATACCAGCTCTGGAGAGACTGGCGGTCGCGCGTCACAGGCTCCTCTCGTGCGGTACGGGTGCGCCCAGGGGCCCCAGGCCGGTTGCGCGGAGCCTGGGAACGATAGGAAGCGAAGCGCTCCCATCCAAGCGGCGAATTGAACGACGTCGAACGACGGGCTACCGTGGGCGGGCTCGTAGGGCCACTCGACTCCTTCCCCCGAGAGAGCATGACCGATACCCAATCGCTGAGCGACCGCGTCGCTCTCGTAACCGGCGCATCGTCCGGCATCGGGCGCGCGACGGCCCTACGACTCGCGTCGGCCGGGGCCTCGGTCGCCGTCACGGCACGACGTCGCGAACGACTCGAATCCCTGGTCGAGGAGATCGAAGAGGCGGGGGGTCGGGCACTCGCCATCGAAGGCGACGTGGTGTCTCCCGACGACGTGCGGCGTGTGGTCGACGGCACGCTCGACCGCTTCGGCACGGTGGACATTCTGGTCAACAA
>JAOTVL010000108.1 GCA_029863525.1 Gemmatimonadota bacterium | reverse complement strand
CGGGGCGATCCGCTCCTGAGTGCGACCGGCATCGGCCGTACGGCCCTCGGCGAACGCCACCGAGATCTCGGCGGCCTCCCGGGCGGCCATGAGGCCCACGGCGACGATGCCCCCCTTCGCCCCGATCTCGAGCGCTCCGTAGAGCAGCGCCCCACTCCCGACCATGACCTGGAAGTCGTCGCCCGTCGCCTGCACCAACTCACCCACGAGATCGAGCTTCCCGCGGGAATCCTTGATCCCGACGATGTTCGGGTGCTGCGACAGCTCCCCGATGAGCCCTGTGGGCAGCTCGAGCGTGCTCAGCCTCAACGGCACCTGATACACGAGCAACGGCACGGGCGATGCGTCCGCCACCGCACGGTAGTGCCGTGCCAAGACCCGGGGGGTCATGGCGCCCTTGAAGTACGCTGGCGGACTCACCAGAACGGCGTCGGCCCCGGCGTCGGCGGCCTGCTGCGTGAGGTGGATGGTGTGACGCGTGGACTCCGAGCCGGTCCCGACGATGACCACCCGCTCGTGTTGGACGACGTCGGCGGCCGCCTCGACCAACGCGACGCGCTCGGCCTCGTCCAGGAAGACGGACTCACCGGTCGAACCCGCGATGAGAATCCCCCGGACGGGGTGCTCCATCCAGCTCCGCAGGTTGGACCGGAACGCCACGATGTCCACGTCTCCCGTCACCGGATCGAACGGTGTGGTGACTGGGAGGAAGGTGCCGCCGAGATCTACGGTGTTGTCGGCCATCGCCGGGTCAGCCTCCCATCATGTTGCTCATTTCGTCCGCCAGCCCCTGGGTTCCTTGAGGCCCAGCTCCTCTGGGCGCCCCTCCGCCCAGCATGTTCATTTGGAGGTCGAAGTCCGACGGGTTGTTCGCCGCGGCCTTCGCCACGTCGAAGTCCACCTGCCCAGACTTCACGAGCTCCATGAGATGCTGATCGAAGGTCTGGGATCCATAGACCGAGCGCCCCTCCGCGATCAGGTCCGAGATCTCTTCCATCCGATCCTGGTCACGTACGCAGTCGCGGATGGTCCCGGTCATCAGCATCACCTCCATCGCCGCGGTGCGACCGCCCTCTCTCTTCTGGACGAGTCGCTGCGAGATGACGGCCTGCAGGGACTCCGAGAGCCGGACGCGAATCATCTCCTGCTCACTCGGCTCGAACACCGCGATGATTCGGGAAATCGTTTGGACGGCGTTGCGCGTGTGCAGCGTCGAAATGACGAGGTGACCGGTCTCGGCCGCCTTGAGCGCCGTCTCGATCGTCGTCTTGTCGCGCATCTCACCGATCAGGATCACGTCCGGGTCCTGACGAAGCACGCTCCGCAAGCCCGTCTGGAACGAGTCCGTGTCGGTCCCGATGTCACGCTGGGTGATCGAGCACTGGTTGTCCCGATGCAGGAACTCGATCGGATTCTCGAGCGTGACGATGTGTTGCTGCTTGTGATGGTTCATCCAGTTGATCATCGCCGCCTGCGTCGAGCTCTTTCCCGAGCCCGTGACACCGGTGACGAGAATGAGTCCACGCTCGAAGGCAGCGATTCGATTCACGATCGCCGGAAGTCCCAGGTCTTCCACGGAAGGAATCTCGATCGGGATCGCGCGCATGACGATCATCGGTGAGCCGCGCTGCTTCATGATGTTGACGCGAAAACGACCGACACCGGGGATGCCCCAGGAGCAGTCGTAGTCGAGGATCCGGTCGAAGTTCTCGCGCTCGTCTTCGTGCGGGATGAGCTGCATCGCGATCCCGCGGACCTGATCGACGGTCAGCTTCTGCTGCGTGAGCGGCTGGAGCTCGCCATGGATCCGGGCCCGCATGTAGTCGCCGGCCTTGATGTGGATGTCGCTGGCACCCCGTTCGACGGCGGCCTTGAACAGTTCCTGCATGGTTTCTCCGGACCGATGGCTGCTGGCTCGCGTACCTTCGCGAATGAGATCGTCCTTTACGTCACGCCCTCAGCCGAAAATAGGGCGACACCCCCCCGAATGAAATCGAATTTTCAGGTGCCGACGGCGTTCCTCCATGCGATGCCCATCCGCTCGCGCACTTCCTCCATCGTCTGTTTCGCGATGATTCGAGCGCGCTCGGCCCCGTCATCGAGGATCTGGCGCACCTCGTCCGGATGCGCGCGATAGTGCTCGGCTCGCTCCCTGAAGGGCCCGAAAGCGTCGACGATGTTGTCCGACAGGACCCGCTTGCAGTCGATGCATCCGATGGTCGCGCTGCGGCAACCATCCGCGAGGTCGGCTCGCGTCTCCTCGTCGGTGAAGAAGCCGTGCAGCGTGAACACGTTGCACACTTCCGGCCGGCCAGGATCGCTCCGACGAATGCGTTGGGGGTCGGTGACGGCCGTTCGAACCCGGTCCCACACCTCCCCGGGCTCGGCGAGAATCGGCACCGTATTGCCCAGCGACTTGCTCATCTTCGCGTCACCGTCCAAGCCGACGATCCTCCCGACGCCCCTCTCGATGAGGGGCTCCGTCTCCGGGAACGTCTCTCCGTACGTCGCGTTGAATTTTCGGGCGATGTCGCGCGTCAGTTCCAGATGCTGCTTCTGGTCCTCGCCCACCGGCACGCCGTCCGCCTTGTACAGCAGGATGTCCGCGGCTTGCAGCACGGGATAGTTGAGGAGGCCCGCGGGGATCGATTCGACACGCTGTGATTTGTCCTTGAACTGCGTCATCCGCTCGAGGTCCCCCACGGGGGTCACGGCGTTGAAAAGCCAGGCCAGCTCCGTGTGCTCATGCACGTCCGACTGCACGAAGATGATCGAACGCTCGGGATCGAGGCCGACCGCGAGATACGACACCGCCAGGTCCACGACGTGTCCCGGCAGCTCCGCTGGGTCCCCGCCCCCGGTGATGGCGTGTTGGTCGACGATACACCAGATACAGTCGTAGTCGTCCTGCATTTTCACCCAACGGCGAAGCGCACCGAGGTAGTTGCCGAGGTGGGCCTCTCCCGTCGGTTGCATACCGCTGAAGATTCGCTTCTTCGTTCCGGAAGATTCGGAGGGGGTCATCGACCGCATTGGGTTCGGCAAGCGCTTTCGGACAGGGAACGGCTCGCGAGGTGGCACGACATCGAGGCGCGTTAACTTAGCGCGTGGATACCCTCCTACGAACCGCCAGACAGGCCGCCGAAGCGGCGGCACGCATTCACCGACGGGATGCCGGCACGGTCCTCCTCGCGGGTGCCACCGTGAAGGCTCGGGCCGATTACGTCTCGAAGACCGACCTCGATGCCCAGGAGGCGGCACTCGCGATCATCAGGAAGAATCACCCGGATCATCTCGTCCTCGCCGAGGAGAGCGACGACGGCGTCGAGGACCAGCTCGCCCGGTGGGACGGACGTCCCCTATGGATCGTGGACCCGCTCGACGGCACGGCGAACTTCCTCCACGAACACCCTCAGTACTGCGCGTCGGTCGCGGTCGCGGTTGAGGGTCGTCCGGTGGCCGGCGCCGTGGTCTCGGGCTCGACCGGCGAACGATGGTGGGCCGCGGAGGGCCGCGGAGCGTTCAAGGGCGGCCGGCGCATGAGGGTCTCGTCCGAGCGTCCGCTGGCCGAGGCGATGGTCGGCACCGGGTTTCCCTTCAAGCTCCTCGAGGCGCTACCCACGTACTTGGGTCAGCTCGACCGCACCCTTCGCTCCGCGTCCGGGGTCCGTCGAGCCGGCTCGGCGGCCCTCGACCTGTGCTACCTCGCCCAAGGATCGCTCGACGCGTTTTGGGAGGAGATCCTGATGCCGTGGGACTTCGCCGCGGGCATGATCATGGTGCGTGAAGCCGGCGGCGTGTTGGCACGACCCGATGGGACCGAGCTCGAGATCGTGCCGGGACCGGTGCGAGGCGCGAACAGCGACGATCTCCTGAGAGAGCTGCGCGGGGTCCTCGGCGACCCCGGCTCCTAGGGCGTCGATCGGCCACCTCCACCGCCAAAACGACGAGGGCGGGGACCGGTGCACACCGGCCCCCGCCCCACGTTTGATTCGGTGCGACCCACCGGCCGCCCGTTGTCGGGGCTACTTCCCGATCTCGATCTTGCGGCCCTTGGCCTCGGCGACCTTCGGCATCCTGACGTTGAGGATGCCGTTCTCGAATGTCGCCCGGATATCGCTTGGATTCACCGTTCGCGGTAGCGTGAACGAGCGATTGAACGCTCCGAAGCTACGCTCGTACACATGATACCGGCGCTCCTCGTCGCCTTCCTCGCGGACCTCGTTCTTCTCTCCGCTGATGGTCAGCACGTTGTTCTCGAGGTCGATCGAGATGTCTTTCTCAGACATGCCCGGCAGCTCTGCGTTGAGCACGAGCTCGTCCTTGGTCTCGGACACGCTCACGGGCGGCATCCACCGCCCCTCACGCGTGCTCAGGAACGAGTCGTCGAAGAAGCGGGAGAGACGGCTCATGCTATCGTCGAGATCACTCCAGTTCGAGTACGTCGGACGCCGAAGTGAGTACTTCGTGATGGCCATGACTGCCTCCTTGTCGATAGGGGTGAAACGTTGATGGCCGATTGTGCCCCGAGGGGAGTGCAACCCGCGTGCCAATTCCGGGCGGGTGTGGAGCTGCCACAATGCACGGCCCCAAGGGGTTGCGGCATCACAGCAACTGTCATTTCGGCGTCCGCTGACGCGCGGGTCTGTCGTTTCGACACCGAGGGTCGGCGTGGCGCCGACGGAGGCCCTTCTCGCGGTGATGAGTGCGCCTCGGCGGGCGGCGTTCACGCGATGGGCCGAGCGCCTCGGTGCGAGCGGACCAGTTCCCGTGCGAGTCGCGCAGCGCCCATCGGCGGATCGACCGACCGGGGATCGCAAGCGACGCCCATCTCGACGAGTGCCGCCCGCACTCGGTCCTCCAGCGGTCCACCCGACGCGACGAGTCCGCCCCAAAGCACCACGGTGGCATTGGCCCGTGACCCGTCCATTTCGTCGACTGCCGCACGCACCTGTTCAGTGAGCGCAGAGACCGCACGGTCGATAATGTGCCCCGCCCCGACGTCGCCCTCCTTCGCGTGCCCGACGACGACCGGTACCAACGCAGCGACTTCCGACTTGTGGGCCCCGTTCACCCACGCCACGAGATCGCTCACGCTCGAAGCGCCGCAATGACGCAGGATCCCGGCCCGAAGCGTGGTCTCCGGAAGGCGCCCGTCTTCGGCGCGCACCACCAGACGAAGTCCCTCCAGGCCGATCCAGTACCCGCTCCCCTCATCGCCCAGTTGCTGGCCCCAGCCGCCGACGCGATGCGTCTCTCCGGACGGGTTCCGGGACCACACGATCGATCCCGTGCCGGCCACGAGCATGACCCCCGGGCCCGACGGAAAGGCGTCGTGGAACGCCGCCTCCACATCGGTGCCGACTCGAAGGTGCCTCGCGAGCGCCTCCGCCTCGAGTCGCGCGGTGACGGCCGTGTTCGGCACCTCCGCGCCCGCACCCGCGAGCCCGGCCCAGAGGCCCGCCACGGGGAGTCCGACCCCCGCGGTCGCGGCGGCCTCTCGGACGGCGGCCGCGACCGCCTCGGCCGCCGGACCGGGATCCCGAACCGTGACCACGGAGCCCGCTACCTCGGCGCGCCCGAGCTCCCCCAGGTCTTCGTCGACGACGACCGCACGGGTGGTGGTCCCGCCGCCGTCCACGCCGACGAAGACGTCCATGGCCTCACGCCGCCTGGCGGTCGAAGTAGCCCGCGAGCGAGCCGGTCACGAACGTTACGGTGGAGCCCACCAATACGTACCACGGCCACGCCATCGCATCCCGGAAGAGCGTAACGGTCCCGATCCCGACGGCCACCCCAATGATCGCGGCACGTTGCCCCGGTCGGGTGGTGAACACGCCGAGCGCGAAGGCTCCGAGCAATCCACCGTACACCAGCGAGGCGATGCCAAGGGCGACCTCGACCGCCGACGTTCCCTGCGAGAGCGGGATGAACAGGATCGCTCCACCGACGAGCAGGGCGGCCCACACGAGCGTGAAGATCTTGCCGGCCCTGAGGATCCGACCTTCGTCGTCCCGTGCGCCGACGAGCGGAGCCCAATAGTCGTATGCGGTCGCGGACGCGAGCGAGTTGATCGACGACGAAAGCGACGACATGGCCGCAGCAAACACGCCTGCGATCAGCAATCCCGTCAAACCGGGTGGGAGCTGCTCGACGATGAAGGTCGCGAAGATCTCGTCCGAGGAATCGAAGGGGCGACCCTGGTAGAACGCCCAAAGGCCGAGGCCCACGAGAAGGAAGAGAAGGAACTGGAAGATGACCACGACCCCGCTACCGACCAGCGCCTTTTGGGCCGACTTCTTGTCCGTGCACGTCAACAGCCGCTGTACGATGAGCTGGTCCGTGCCGTGGGATGCCATGGTGAAGACCGCGCCACCGAAGAGACCCGCGAAGATGGTGTAGGGCACCGTGGTATCGAGCGAGAGGTCGAGGAGCTGTGTCTTGCCGGCCTGGGCACTGCTCGACAGGACGTCGGACCAGCCACCGGGAAGCAAGATCTGAATCGCCACGATCGTGACGAGAGCCCCGAACAGATATAGGCCCATCTGGACCGCATCGACCCAGACCACCGCCTTGATGCCGCCGAAGTAGGTGTAGATGACGGTCAGAACCCCTATGACCGCGATCGACACCGGATACGGCCATCCGGTGATGAGGGCGAGGGGAATCGCCGTGGCGAACAGCCGCACCGAGTCCGCCAGGAGGCGAGTCACCATGAAGATGGCCGACGTGAACCGCCGAGCCCCGAGCCCGAAGCGTGTCTCCAGGAGTTGGTACGCCGTCGTCAGCGCCCCCGCGTAGTACGAAGGCAACAAGAGGGTCGCTACGAGGATCCGTCCGGCCAGGTATCCCAGGGTGAGCTGCAAAAAGACGAGGCTCCCCGTATACGACACCCCGGGAACGCTCAAGAACGTGAGCGTGCTGGTCTCGGTCGCGACGACCGAGAGCATGACCGCGACCCAGGGGAGCGAGCGACTCCCGAGGAAATAGTCCGTCCCTCCCGTCTGCCCTCGACCGAGCCAGGCTCCCCACACCGTGACACCGAGGAGGTACACGACCAGGACGACGAGATCGAGCGGGGTGAACGCGGTCACGCGCCGGTGCTCCCTGCTCGGCGAACCGTCATCTGGATCGGGGTTGGATCGAGACGTCGGTGATCGCGCGCGCCGCCGCGTCGTGAACCGCGCGCCGGACGGGAACGTGCTTCTGGTTCTCTCGCGTCGGGTGCACCCGATTCGTCAGGAGCACCACCCACAGATCCAGCTCCGGATCCATCCAGATCGAGGTGCCCGTGTAGCCGGTATGCCCGAACGCCTCGCCCGAGAGGTAGTCCCCGCCAGAGGAGCTCGCGGTCGGGGTGTCCCAACCGAGCGCACGACTCGAGCTCGCGTCGTAGCGAGTCGTGAACTCGTCGAGTACGCGGGGATCGACGACTCGTCGCGCTTCCGTTCGCCGGACCGGACACGGCTCACCCGGTGTGTCTCCAGGGCTGCAGGGAGGCGCCACGCCACCGTTGAGCATCATGCGCGCGAACACGGAGAGGTCGACGGCCGTGCTGAAGAGCCCGGCGTGCCCGGCGACCCCGCCCATCGCGTCGGCGTTCTCGTCGTGGACCGTCCCCCAAACCATCTCGTTTCGGTAGATGGTGTCGATCTCGGTGGCGGCGATTCGAGGGCGCAGCGTCGACGACGGGTTGTACCTCGTCTCGAGCATGCCGAGCTCGTCCCACAAGCGCTCCTGGAGAAAGTCGTCCAGCGACTGTCCGCTCACCTCCTCGATGACCCAGGCGAGGGTCATGATCCCGATATCGGAGTAGGCGGTCTCCTGGCCTGGGGGGTTTTGCAGCGGCTCGTCCGCAGCGGCTTCCTTGTACGCGTCCATCCCCTCGATCTCGAGGTACCACGTTCGGAAGGGAATCAACCCCGTCCGGTGGACGAGGAGCTGACGGACCGTCACTTCGTCCTTGCGCTCGTCCCCGCGGGACCACCAGGGCAGGTACTGAACGACCGGAGCGTCGAGGTCGAGCCGACCCTCGCCGACGAGGATCATCGCGGCGGTAGTCGTGCCGACCACCTTCGATACCGACGCGAGATCGAAGATCGAGGTCGGGACGACCGGTCGGCGGGTGCCGTACTGGAGCTCGCCGAAGCCCTCGAGCTTGACCAGCCGACCGCGTCGTCCGACCGCGACGGCCGCGCCCGAAAACGCCGAGTCGGCGATCGCGGCCTCGATGATCGAGTCGATGCCCATGAGCGCACCGGAGGACATGCCGACGCTCTCCGGCGCGGTCACGCTCTGGTTTGCGCCGCGGGGTCCGCCACCGCGTCGCGCGATGATTCCAGCCGCGACGATGGGATCCTCGAGCTCGAGCGTCACGAGGCGGTCGGCCACCTTCGATCTGTCCAGCCCGGAGCCGAGCGCGTGAAAGGGTGGCAAGCCGATCGGGAGTCGGCCGGTGATCGCTTCCTCTCCAAACAGGGCCGCCACGACCGCACGCTGCGAGACCGCGCGGTCGCCCCACGCGAGCAGGTACGTACCCACCTCGGGTACCGCCGAGAGGAGATACGGGTTGCCGAACGAAATCAGAACCGTCGGACGAGTTCTGGCGCTGTGCCCGACCAGGTCGCGAAGCCGCTCGGGGAGCGCCTCTTCATCGGAGCCCGCAGAGGCGGAGACGTATGCGGTCACGATGACGCGATCGGCAGCCTCCACCGCCTCGGCCGCTTGGGCGTACGCGGCAGAATCGCTCCGCTCGTCGAGCGAGACCTCCGCGAGCTCGAAGACCCGTCCGCCCAGCCCGGGTCCGAAGTCACGATTCGCCCACAGACGCGTGGAGGGCGCGAAGGAGACGTGGAGCGTCGGTGCGACCGACAGTGGGTCCATGGGAACGAGCCGGTCGTCGTCCCTGGGCAGGGTGATCGAGCGCGTGGCCGCCGTGTCGGCGAACGCCAGGTGCGATCCGGAGCCCACGACCTCGGTGACCCGATCGAGCGATACGAGTCGCTGCTCATGGAGCCCCATGCGTGCCTTGAGCTCCAGCAAGCGGCGGGCTGATTCCTCGAGCCGTCTACGCGGAACCCGGCCGGTTTCGACCGCCTCGACAATGGCCTCGATCGCCTCGGACACCGCCGTGGGCGAGAGAACCACGTCGGAGCCGGCCTCGATCGCTCGCACCGACGCTTCACCGAGGCCGTACATGTCGGTGATTCCGCGCATCGTCATGGCATCCGTGAAGATGATGCCGTCGAACCCGAGCTCATCGCGGAGAATTCCGGTCATGACCTCCGGCGCGAGCGTAGCGGGGGGTGCCCCGGGGCCGAGGACGTCCGGGAGTTGAACATGCGCGGTCATGATCGCGTCGACGCCTGCATCGATCGCCCGAGCGAAGGGAACCAGTTCGAGCGTCGACAGCCGGTCGCGATCGGCCTCCACCACGGGGATGCCGATGTGGGAATCGGTCGACGTGTCCCCGTGACCCGGGAAGTGTTTTCCGGTCGTGAAGGCTCCCCCCTCGTGCGCCCCCCGCACGAAGGCGGCTCCCATGCGCGCGACGAGATCCGGATCGCCACCGAACGAACGAGTCGCGATGACGGGGTTGTCCGGATTGGAGTTGACGTCGAGCACCGGCGAAAAGAGCACGTGCACGCCCGTCGCTCGCGCCTCCAGCGCCGTGATCCTGCCGTACTCGTAGGCGAAACGCTCGTCGCCGATCGCGCCGAACGCCATCGTCGGGGGGAAGTCGGTGCCCCCGCCCTGCGGTAGCATCGAGGGAAGCGCGAACGATCCGTTGATCCGCATGCCCGGGCCGCCGTTCTCGAAGTCAGCGGTCACCAGGAGCGGAATGGGCGCGAGCCGCTGCAGCGCGTTGAGCTTCGAGACATAGGCGTGCGGTGTCCCGATCGACGGCGACACCCCCCCGATTTGGTCCTCTACGACCCAAGCGCGTAGCGGCTCGAATGACGAGCTGCTCGGGGTGACGTACCCACCAGGAATCCACTCGATGACGAGCTGCCCGATCAGCTGGCGGAGCGAGAGCCCCTCGAGCGTGCGATCGACCCAGGCGCGCTCAGCCGCCCCGAGCGGGCCTCCGATGTTCGGGCGCGGCAGGAGATCGTCCCGGACCGAACCACCAGACGACACGGCGCCCGGCACGGTGCCCTGCGGCGTCGGCCCTACGCCCCCGCAGGCGGAGACAGCGTAGCCGAGGACGACGGTCGCGAGGAGGCCGGCCCGCCCCGCGATGGATCGTGGCCGCGAATCAGCGGCCACCGGCGAGCGCGCCCTTGCGACCGATCAACAGGCCGTCTCCGATCTCGAAGAGCGGCGGAATCCGCGTGGGCACCCGACCGGTGATCTCGATGCGGCCGAGCATGGCATCGGCCGCCGCCCGCTGACTCGCCTCCGAGCCGTTCCACGCCAGCATGTACGCCTGCACTCCGGGAAAGTCGCCCACCAGGTAAGGGTTTCCGAACGACACCACCACGTGCGGCACGCCGATCGACCGGAGCTCGGAAATGAAGTCTCGCAGCTCCTCCGGTATCGCGACCGTCCCGGAGTACGAGACCGCGGTGACATACGTGCTGACCACCACGAGCTGCTGCTGGCGGGCGCGCCTCAGTAGCCCCTGGTAGATGTCCCCGTTCGAGTCGCGATCGAGCTCGACCGTCGTGAGCCGCGGGTACGTCTCGCGGAGCACCCGATTGAAGTACCGACCGGCCAGCACATCCGAGGTGCGCCGATACGAGACCGACATGACCCGAGCCGATCGCGTTCCGGCGAGGGGGAGGAGGTCCCGGTCGTTCTTGAGCAGCGTGATCGAGCTGCGCGCGATGTCGTTCGCCACCGCCACGTGATCCGGGATTCCGACCGTCTCGGGAATCGATTCGATTCTGACGAATCGGTTCTCGTTCAAGCCGAGTCCCTCCTTCATCTGGAGGACTCTCATGACCGAGGCGTCGAGCCTCGCTTCACTCAGCCGTCCGGAGCGAACCGCTTCGACGATGCCCTTTACCGCGCCCTCGACCGACGCGGGCATGAGGATCACGTCCGCGCCCGCCTCGAGCGCGCGCACCGCGGCCGCGCCCGAATCGTGGCGCCGCGAGATCGCACTCATGTCCATCGCGTCCGTGAACACGATCCCGCCGAAGCCCATCTCGTCGCGGAGGACATTGGTCAGGACGAGCGGGGAAAGCGTGGCTGGCTCTCGCACGCCGCCGTTCAATGAGGGCACCGAGATGTGGGCCGTCATGATGGCACCCATCCCCGCGTCGATCGCCTCTTGGAATGGCCGGAGCTCGACGGAATCCATTCGGGCACGATCATGGCGGATCACCGGAAGCGCGACGTGCGAGTCGACCTCGGTGTCTCCGTGACCCGGGAAATGCTTTCCGGTGGCGATCGCTCCGTTCTCCTGAACCCCGCGGATGAACGCGATCCCCATCTTTGCCACGCTCGATGGGTCCTCCCCGAAGGAGCGCACGTTGATGATCGGATTGTCCGGGTTGTTGTTGACGTCCAGGACCGGAGCGAACGGAACGTGAATCCCGACGGCTCGCGCCTCGAGCGCGGTCACCCGACCCATCTCGTACGCGAGCTCTTCGCGACCCGTGGCACCGACCGCCATGAGAGACGGGAAATCGGTCGCCCCACCCAGATCGATGTTGCCGGGCATATGAATCGCGCCCCGCATCCGGAATCCCGCGCCGGTCTCGAGATCCGCCGCCACGAGAAGCGGAACGTCCGCGTGTGCCTGCAGATCGTTGAGCTTGGCGGCGACCTCGAAGGGCGTGCCCACCGACATGATTACGCCGCCGACCTTCTGATCCTCGATGAACCGGAAGACACGCTCATGGCTGTCTGAGCCCTCGGGCGCGAAGTCCCCGAGTACCCACGGCATCATGAGTTGCCCGGCTTTTTCCTCGAGCGTCATCTCGTCGAGTCGACGCTGCGCCCATGACCGCATATCCGGCTCAGGCTCCTCCACGACCGGAGCGGGTTCTTCGACCACTTCGGACGTTGCCGGGTCGGTCGACTCGGCGGCGACCAGGCTATCGAAGACGACGTCGAGGGATGGCGCCCCCTCGACGCCTTGCTCCTCAGCTCCTTCGGGGATCGAGCCGTCTGGCACGGGCCCTGGGGGCGCGCCTGAACCACCGA